>JAZUDF010000001.1:0-1948 GCA_045639485.1 Faecousia sp.
TTCTACCGGAAAGGTGGAATGGTTCACGATTTCCCTTTGTGCAGCACTCCTGTTGCTGCTGGTCGGTTTTCTGGCATACGGTCGGCTGACGGAAAAGGTCTTTGCTCCGGACGACCGCAAGACGCCTGCCATCGCCGTGAACGACGGCGTGGACTGCGTGCCGTTGTGTGTTTTGCCTTTTTCCTGTACCGGTTTGAAAAGGTGAAAAAGGATCGGCGTTTGCCGATACAATAAATGATTGACCGCAGCTTCGGAAACGGAGCTGCGGTTTTTTCTTCTCGGCACGGGCGATGGCGAGCGTCGCCCCTACGACGTTGATCGCAGGTGCGGTATGCGGGAGGAGCGAGCCCCTCCCCTACGCACGCTATTGAAAGCAGATCCTTCACTTCGTTCAGGATGACACAAAATCTGACCACTGTTTTGTCATTATCGGGAACAAAATGTCACCCATTTTTTAACGCTTTGACGCTTATGAAAAAAGATTTGTCTTTTTCCGAAAATGGACTTGACACCACAGTATTTATGCGATACTATAAGCCAGGCGACACAAGATATTGTGTTTTTCTTTATGCCATAACACAAGATGTTTACATAATCTCGGAGGTACCGAAATGAGGCTCAGCGGGCTGCAAAAGTTGACACTGCTTGATTTTCCGGGCCACGTGGCCTGCACGGTGTTCACACCCGGCTGCAATTTCCGGTGCCCGTTCTGCCACAACACCCCGCTCGTCACGGGCACGGACGATCCCGATTATCCCATCGAAGATTTCTTCCGCTTTCTCGAAAAACGGCAGGGCATTTTGGACGGCGTGGCGATCACCGGCGGCGAGCCGCTGCTGCACCGCGACATCGGCGATTTTATCCGCCGCATCCGCGACCTCGGCTTTGCGGTGAAGCTCGACACGAACGGTGCGTTCCCCGAGCTTTTGAAATCACTGATCGAGGACGGACTGGTCAACTACGTGGCGATGGACATCAAGAACAGCCCCGAGAAGTACGAACAGACCGCCGGCGTGTCCGGAATCCTCCCCGCCGTACAGAAAAGTGCGGCTGCCTTAATGGAAAACCGCGTGCCGTTTGAGTTCCGCACGACACTGGTGGACGAGCTGCACGAGCCGGAAGATTTTGAAGCGATCGGCAAATGGCTCTCCGGCACGAAAAACTATTTCATTCAAAGCTTTGTGGACTCCGGCAATATTTTATGTGACGGCATGCACGAAGCATCCAAAGAGAAAACCATGCGCTGTTTGACAGCCGCAAGAAAATACCTCCCCGAGACGTCACTTCGGGGCACGGAAGAAGAGAAGGAGAAATAATCATGTATCAGGTTATCAAACGTAACGACAAAGTTGTAGACTTTGACATCAGCAAGATCGCCGTTGCGATCAAGAAAGCATTCGACGCCATGGAAGCTCCCTATTCCGACGACGTCGTCGATTTCCTCGCACTCAAGGTCACCGCTGATTTCAGCACCAAGATCAAAGACGGCAAGATCGCCGTGGAAGACATTCAGGACAGCGTAGAAACCGTTCTCATCAAGGCAGGCTACGGTGACGTGGCAAAGGCTTACATCCTCTACCGCCGTCAGCGTGAGAAGATGCGTAATCTGTCCTCCACCATGCTCGACTACAAGTCCCTGGTTGACAGCTACGTCAAGATCCAGGACTGGCGTGTGAAGGAAAACTCCACCGTCACCTACTCTGTCGGCGGCCTCATCCTCTCCAACTCCGGTGCCATCACCGCGAACTACTGGCTGAGTGAGATTTACGACGACGAGATCGCAAAGGCTCACAAGAACTGCGATCTGCACATCCACGACATGTCCATGCTGACCGGCTACTGTGCAGGCTGGAGCCTGAAGCAGCTCATTCAGGAAGGCCTCGGCGGTGTGACCGGCAAGATTACCTCCGCTCCCGCAAAGCACCTCGCTTCCCTCTGCAACCAGATG
>JAZUDF010000002.1:0-14524 GCA_045639485.1 Faecousia sp.
AAGTTACCTCCGCTGATTTGCCTCAATATCCACGGCAAGGCCGAGCGAAACCAGACGGGAGAAGAACCGCCGTTCCAGTTCGGACTCGCGGATATTGCGGATCATGTTGATGCAGGTGACGTCGCCGAATGTTGCCACCGCACAGTTGTTGGGATAGGAGGACTGGACACCGACGATGAATTCCAGCCGCTCGATGTAAGGCAGCATGGCCTCCGGCAGCACCTGCCTGCCGAGATTGGAAACGTTCAGGCAGCCTTTTCGCTCGCCGATCGAGGCATAGACCAGCCGCATGGCAAGGTTTTTAACGAACAGGGGGGCGATCTTGAGTGCCGGTGTCTGCTGCGGCTTGACGTTGGCGGCGATCCTGCCTGCCATCTGCTGCGGAGTTGCCTCCGCAATGAGTTGACTGGAGATCGCACGGCACAGGTCGCTTAATGTGTAGCTGCCGAGTTTCGGATCGACGCCGGGGTTGAGAGCCAGCACGAAATTCCGCAGCGTCCCGCTGCCGTAAAGCCGCCGCAGATTGACGGGAACGGTGATCTTCACGGGCTTCTGATGCCGCAGCGTGTGTTCCTCCGCCTGCATCTGCAAAATGACCTCCGCCATGACGGCAGAGAGAAATACCGTAACAGTCGCATCATACTCGTGTGCCAACTGTACCAGAGCTTCCGTTGAGACGATTCCGGTGGTCAGATGCAAAAAGTCTGTTTCCCGTGTGCCGGAAAGCCGGAATGCCGTCGGCTCCCTGCGGCTGAGTGCATACTTGCTGCTGTGCAGCGGGAAGCTGTCCTCCAACTCCTCCGCCGTCGGCGACTGCGTGAAGTCCAGAACGCCGTCCGTGCAGGGAATGTCCGTGCCGTATTTCAGCGAAAGATACCGTGCTGTGAGCGTCTTGAGGTAGACCATGCCGCCGGTGCCGTCCGTCAGCGAGTGGAACATTTCCACGGCAATACGGTTGCGGTAGTAGAACACACGCAGACCGCAGCGGGCGACCTCTCTTTTGCCCATGTGTGTCAGCGGATAGGCAAAGTCCTCGCGTACCTGCGGCGGTGCGGCCACTTCCTCAAGGTAATACCAGAACAGCCCACGCCGCAGATGCACGTACATGGACGGAAACCGCGGCATGAGATCGGTGACTGCCTGCTGCAAGATCACGGGATCGATATGGTCCTTCAGCGTTGCGGAAACGCGAAAGACGTTTGTCCAGTTCGACCTGCGTACGGCAGGGAAGATCAGTGCCGCATTGTCGAGCGGCATCCACCGTTTGCTCATTTTAGCCATCCTTGTGACTTTTTTATTTTATTATAATGTCAGAGACAAAACTTGACAAGACTTTTCCGCTGTTTGGGTATAAAGTACACAGTTTGGTAACAAAACGCCTTGACAAAGTGGGTATAATAGGAAGAAATGAAACCGATCAGAGGAGCAATGCTATGCTGGAACTGAAACAAATCGTCAAGCACTATCCTGCCGGCGGCGGCACGGTCGAAGCCCTCAAGGGCATTGACCTGCAATTCCGCGAGAGTGAGTTCGTTTCCATTCTCGGCCCGTCCGGCTGCGGCAAGACGACGTTACTCAATCTCATCGGCGGTCTTGACCGCTATACGAAGGGCGATCTTATCATCAACGGCAGATCGACGAAGGAATACAAAAGCCGCGACTGGGACACCTACCGCAACCACTCCATCGGCTTTGTCTTCCAGAGCTATAACCTTATCCCGCACCAGACCGTTCTGCAGAACGTCGAACTGTCTCTGACGCTGACCGGCATCTCCAAGGCGGAGCGTCGCAAGCGTGCGAAAAAGGCACTGGAAGACGTGGGACTGTCCTCCCAGCTCAACAAGCGTCCCGGTGAGATGTCCGGCGGTCAGATGCAGCGTGTGGCGATCGCACGTGCCCTGGTCAACAACCCCGACATCCTGCTCGCGGACGAGCCGACGGGTGCTCTGGACACGCAGACAAGCGTGCAGGTCATGGATCTTCTGAAGGAGATCTCCAAAGACCGCCTGGTCATCGTCGTCACGCACAACCCGGAGCTTGCCGAGACCTATTCCACCCGCATCATCCGGATGCTGGACGGCGAGATCACCGACGACAGCGATCCTGTGACAGCTGCGGAGCTGAAGCAGCTGAAAAAAGCGGATCAGAAGCGTCTGAAAGAGCAGACAAAGCAGAAAAAACCCTCCATGTCGTTCTTCACGGCCTTCGGGCTTTCTCTGAAAAATCTGTTCACCAAAAAAGGCCGCACGGTCCTGACTGCCTTTGCAGGCTCCATCGGCATCATCGGCATCGCCCTCATTTTAGCGGTGTCGCAGGGTACGACCAACTATATCAACGCCGTGCAGGAGGACACGCTTGCCTCCTATCCGCTGACCTTGGAAGCCACGCACACCGACATGGGCTCTCTCATGGAGGCGTTCATCGGTTCGGCAAAATCCAACGGCGAACACGAAAACGACGCGGTCTATCAGAAGGGTGCCGCCTACAACCTGATGAACGCCATCAACAACATGGAAACCACGCAGAACGACCTTGCGTCCTTCCGGACCTATATCGAAGGCCGTCTTGCCGACGAAAACGACGAGAGCGGTCTGCGGGAATCGATCAGCGGCGTGCAGTACACCTACGCACCGGAACTGCTGATCTACACGCGGAACGTGGACGGCACCGTGGTGCGTGCAGACACGCGGGAGCTGATGCAGTCCCTGATCGCGGAGTATATGGGCGTGGATATGAGCAATCTGTCCGATATGCGAAGCAGCAACGGCATAATGGGACTGTTCACGCCGAGCAGCTCCTACGGCAATCTGTGGCAGGAACTGCTGCCCGCACCGGACGGCGGCCTCATCAACGACCTGATCTACAAGCAATATGATCTTGCCTACGGTGCATGGCCGCAGGCGTACGATGAGATCGTTCTAGTGCTCGATGAGAACAACGAACTCGACGATATGACGCTCTACGCCCTCGGACTGATCCCCAAGGAAGAGATCGACGAGGTTATGGACGCCGCGGTAAACGGTACGGAACTGGAGGTTTCCACCCGTCACTGGACGTACGAAGACATCTGCAGCACGGAATTCCGCCTGGTACTCAATGCAGACTGCTTTGTGCCCGATGCCAAAACCGGAAATTACACCGACCTGCGAAATTCCGAAGCCGGATGCAATATCATCTATGACAACGGCACGCCGCTGAAGGTCACCGGCATCATCCGCCCTGCAGAAAACGCAACGTCTGCGATGCTGAAGGGCTCCATCTGCTATACCAACGCACTGACGGTCTACATCTCCGAGCATACGGAAGACTCGCCGGTTGTCCGTGCCCAGCGTGAAACACCCGAGATCGACGTCTTCACGGGACTGCCGTTCCGACCGGAAACCGAGCCGTCGCAGTCTGAAAAAGCGGATTATTTCATGCAGCGTGTCGACGGCTACACCGAAAAAGAGCGTGCGGAGCTGTACGTCCGCATGATGAGCATCCCGAGTCAGGAAGAACTCGATGCGATGGTCGAGCAGGCGATGACGGGTGTAAACCGTCAGACGATTGAGCAGACCATGGTGCAGGCGTACGCACAGCAGACCGGCATGAGCGAAGCGGACGTTCTGGCCTATCTGGAGGATATGACCGACGACGAACTGATGGATATCTACCGTCAGGCAGTGACCGAGCGGGCAAAACAGCAGTACGCCGCACGCGTGCAGGCACAGCTTTCTCCGTTGCCTGACGCACAGCTGGCAGAAATGCTCACGCAGACGCTGGAGAACAGCACGGAAGAGGAGCTTTCAAAGTACTACGACGAGCTGCTTTCGTTCTCCGACAGCAGCCTGGAAGATAATCTCACCGAGATGGGCGTCATCGATCTGTCGCACCCGACTCAGATCCATCTCTACGCTTCTACCTTTGCGGGCAAGGACACCATCAAAGCCGCGATCGAAGCGTATAACGAAGGGCAGGACGAGCTCGGACAGATCGTCTATACCGACTACGTCGGCCTCATCATGTCCTCCGTCACCACGATCATCGATGCCATCACCTATGTTCTCATCGCATTCGTTGCGATCTCGCTGATCGTATCGTCCATTATGATCGGTGTCATCACGCTCATCTCCGTGCAGGAGCGTACAAAGGAGATCGGCATCCTGCGTGCACTCGGTGCCTCCAAGCACGACGTATCGAGTATGTTCAACGCGGAGACCGTCATCATCGGCTTCACGGCAGGCCTGATTGGCGTGCTTGTCACGTATCTGCTGTGCATCCCGATCAATCTCATCCTGCACAAGCTGACCGGCATCGCAAATCTGCGTGCCGTCCTGCCGTGGCAGGGTGCGGTGATTTTGGTCATCATCAGCGTTCTGCTCACGCTCTTTGCGGGCATCATCCCGTCGAGAAGTGCGGCAAAGAAGGATCCCGTCGTCGCTCTGCGTACCGAGTGATCCTGTTCAATACCGAAACGCCCTGCGGTTTGATCCGCAGGGCGTTTTGCTCTTGCCTTTTCGTAAAATCTGCATTATAATGGAAAAAATACATCTTCCGGAGGTTTTCCCGTGAAACGGATCAGACAATTTTTCGCCGAACTGAAGCAGGGCTTTCACTCCAAAATGTCTCTGGTCTTCGTGATCTACTGCATCGTTTCGGTCATCGCACTGCTCTTGAGCAACATCGTCGTCGGCAAGAACTTCTCGTTCTTCTCCATGGAGGTCAGCGGCTATCCCATCTCCCTGACCAGTTCCCTGATCGTTTTCCCGATCATCTACATCTGCTCGGACATTTTCTCCGAGGTCTACGGCTACCGCTGGTCGCGTATCATCAGCTGGATCGCCTTCATCATGAACATCTTCATGGTGCTCATTTTCGAGATCACCATCGCACTGCCCGGCAGTGACGCGGTGACCTCCGAAGCCTACAGCAGAGTGCTCGGCTCTTCCTTCGGCATTCTGGCAGCCTCCCTTACCGCCTATATGTTCGGCGACCTGTTCAACGACGTCGTGTTTGAACTGATGAAGAAAAAGGACAAGAAGAATACCAACGGCAGCTTCATCGCACGCTCCCTGATTTCCAGTCTCTGCGGTGAGATTGTCGACACCGGCATTTTCCTGCCCGTGCTGTTCCTCATCACCAGCCAGTTCGGCAGCACGATCACCGGCTTTTCACAGCTTGTGGTCATCGTGCTTGTGCAGGCCTGCCTCAAGGTCGTGCTGGAGATCGTGCTTTCTCCGCTGACGATCTTCCTTGTCAAAAAGACTCGCCGCTACGAGGAAAAACTCGCAGCATAGGAATAACGGCATACAAAAACACCCTCCGCAGTTTCTCTGCGGAGGGTGTTCTGCGTTATTCCTTAAAAACTTCTGTCCTTGTCTGCGATCTGCTTCAGGCACAGAGCACGGAAGTCGTCAACGGGCATTGCACCGAGATCCTGACCGCCTCTGGTGCGGACAGAAACGGTACCGTTTTCGATGTCACGGTCGCCGACGACAAGCATGTAGGGGATCTTGTCCATCTGTGCTTCGCGGATCTTGTAGCCGAGCTTTTCGGAGCGATAGTCTGCCTCGGCATCGATGTCATCGGCACGCAGCTTGCGGACGATGTCGCCTGCATAGTCGTGTGCACGGTCGGTGATGGGCAGCACGCGGACCTGCTCGGGAGCCATCCACAGAGGCAGAGCACCTGCATAGGTCTCAATGAGGTAGGCAAGCGTTCTCTCGTAGCAGCCGAGGGAGGTGCGGTGGATGATATAGGGGATCTTCTTCTGGCCGTCGGTGTCGGTGTATTCCATGCCGAACTTTTCAGCCAGCAGCATGTCGACCTGAATGGTGACGATGGTATCTTCCTTGCCGAAGACGTTGTGGTACTGGATGTCGAGCTTCGGGCCGTAGAAGGCAGCCTCGTCGATGCCGATGGTGTAGTCAACGCCCAGATCGTCGAGGATGGCCTTCATCGTTGCCTGTGCAACTTCCCACTGTTCGGGCGTGCCCTCGTACTTGTTGTTCGGGTTCGCGGGATCCCACTGGGAGAAGCGGAAGGTGCACTTGTCGAGCATACCGACCGTATCCAGACAGTACTTTGCCAGTTCCAGACAGCCCTTGAATTCTTCTTCGAGCTGCTCGGGACGGAGGATCAGATGGCCTTCGGAAATGGTGAACTGACGCACACGGATGAGGCCGTGCATTTCGCCGGAGTCCTCGTTGCGGAAGAGGGTAGAGGTCTCACCCAGACGCATGGGCAGATCACGGTAGGAGCGTGCTCTGTTCAGGAACACCTGATACTGGAACGGGCAGGTCATGGGACGCAGTGCAAAGCACTCCTTGGCCTCATCGTCGGCATCGCCGAGGATGAACATGCCGTCACGGTAGTGATCCCAGTGACCGGAGATGCGGTAAAGATCACGCTTTGCCATGTAAGGCGTCTTGGTCAGCAGGTAATCACGCTTCTTTTCTTCGTCCTCAACCCAACGCTGCAGCTTCTGGATGACTCTTGCACCCTTGGGCAGCAGAATGGGCAGGCCCTGACCGATGACGTCGACGGTGGTGAAGAACTCGAGCTCACGTCCGAGCTTGTTGTGGTCACGCTTGAGGGCTTCTGCCTGCTGTTCAAGATAGCTTTCCAGCTCTTCCTTGCACGGGAAGGCAACGCCGTAAATTCTCTGCAGCATCTTGCGGTTGGAGTCGCCACGCCAGTAAGCACCGCAGCACTTGGTCAGCTTGAAGCCGATGTGCTTCACTCTGCCGGTGGAGACGAGATGCGGGCCGGCACACAGGTCAGTGAATTCGCCCTGCGTGTAGAAGGAGATGACGGCATCCTCGGGCAGATCGTTGATGAGCTCTACCTTGTAAGGCTCGTTCAGGCTTTCCATGTAAGCGATGGCTTCTGCTCTCGGTTTTTCGGAGCGTTCCAGGTGCAGACGCTCCTTGCAGATCTTCTTCATCTCGGCTTCGATGGCTTCCAGGTGCTCGTTCGTGAAGGAGAACGGAGCGTCAAAGTCATAGTACCAGCCAAGATCGATGGAAGGACCGATGGCAAGCTGTACCTCGGGATACAGACGCTTGACAGCCTGTGCCATGATGTGGGAGCAGGTGTGCCAGTAGGTCTTGCGGTAGGTTTCGTTTTCAAACGTGTAGATGTTTTCTTCGGACATAAAAATTGCCTCCTTTTCGGTATGGGGCGAAAATAAAAAAATACCCACCCCTGACTTTGTATCAGGGGTGGGTACAAAATGTACTCACGGTTCCACCCTGCTTGCGGAAAAATTCCGCCGCTCATTGCCGCTGTAACGGGCGTACCCGATCCTGCCTACGAAAGTTTCAGCAGAATGGCTCGGAAGCGGTACGGTGCTGCTCTCTTTGTGCAAGATCCTCTCAGCAAACGGATCTCTCTCTGGGCACCAAAAGCAGACCGGTCTTCGTCATCGCTTTTCTCCCGAATATTATACCACGATTTTTTCACAAGTCAACGCCGAAAAAAATTACCGTTCGACAGCGTCTTCGTGCATCCGACGTCTGCGTTTTTTTACAATGAAGTCAGAAGAACGAAAGGAGATGACTGCGATGTGGCTGCTGCAGAAAACCGCCGCGGCGACTGCCGTGCTTGCCGTGGGACTTCTGGTGAGCATTGCGTCCCTGCAGGGACTTGCGGCACAGTCAGATGCGGTGCCGCAGGAGATGTCTGCACTGCAAAAGACACGCACGCAGCAGACACAGACTGTCGTGACGCCCATCGCGTATCAGGAGCATCGCGTAATCGGGGCGGGACTTGCACCGGGGGAGGAGCGGGTTTGCAGTCCGGGACGTGACGGACAGTTTTCGCAGAAGGTGCTCGTCACCTATGAAGACGGCGTGGAGGTTTCTCGCACAGAGCTGCCGGAGCAGACCGTGGTTTTGCCGCGTGATCGCGTGGTTCTCTACGGTGTCGACCGCACGGCGTCGGTGCAGACGCACCCGGCGGATGCGGTTGCCGCAGACGGTGTTCTGACCACGCCGGAAGGGGAGACCTATCACTATTCCCGCGTGCTTTCCTGTACGGCGACGGCCTACAGCTGCGAGGGCTATACCGGCACCACCGCCATCGGCACGACGGCACGCGTCGGTGCGGTGGCAGTCGATCCGAATTTCATCCCCTACGGCACAAGGCTTTACATCGTTTCCGACGACGGGGCGTATCTTTACGGCTATGCCACGGCAGAGGACTGCGGCAACTTCCGCGGCTACCATGTCGACCTCTACTTTGACACCGTGGACGAATGCTGGACGTTCGGCCGCCGTACCTGCACGGTCTATATCC
Source organism: Faecousia sp. (assembly GCA_045639485.1). Classification (GTDB taxonomy): domain Bacteria; phylum Bacillota; class Clostridia; order Oscillospirales; family Oscillospiraceae; genus JAFRPC01. The sequence continues at coordinate 8,278 of JAZUDF010000002.1, forward strand.
TCTGCGACTAAAAAACACTTGCAAAACGTGCACCGATTCGATATAATCATCTCGGAAATGAAGTGCTTCCGTAGGTAGATACCTAAAACCGCCGCTTTGGCTGATGACTTCTGCGATAAAACGCAGGAATCATCGGCTTTTTTGCGTTCTGTGGAGGATTTTTATGCTGACTTCTCTTGCTGTTATTTTCCTGATCGGGCTCGCTGCTGCCGCTATCTGTAAAGCGATCAAACTGCCGCGAATCATCGGCATGCTGGTGACGGGCGTGATCGTCGGACCCTATGTACTCGATTTTCTTGACCCGCAGATTTTGGGCATCTCCGCCGAACTGCGGCAGATCGCGCTGATCATCATTCTCATCAAAGCAGGACTGTCTCTTCATCTGTCTGACCTGAAAAAAGTCGGCAGACCGGCGGTGCTGATGTCATTTTTGCCTGCGGTGTTTGAAATCGGTGCATTTGCTGCCTTTGCACCCCTTCTTCTGCATGTCTCCGTATTGGAGGGAGCGATCATGGGTGCGGTGCTCGGTGCAGTTTCGCCGGCAGTCGTCGTGCCGCGTATGGTGCAGATGATGGAAGAAGGACGCGGTACGAACAAGAAAATTCCGCAAATGATTTTGGCGGGTGCATCGCTCGATGACGTGTTTGTGATCGTTCTGTTTTCCGCTTTCGTCGGCATGGCACAGGGGAATGCCGTCTCCGCCATGGAATTTGTCAATATTCCGATCTCCATCGTGCTTGGCATCGCCATCGGTATTCTTGCAGGCATTCTGCTTGCCTTTGTCTTTGAAATGGCACATAAAAAACAGCATTCCATCCGCCAGAGTCTCAAAACGATCTTGCTGCTCGGTACGGCATTTCTGCTGATGTCGGTGGAAACGTGGCTCAAAGGCTATCTTGCTGTTTCGGGACTGCTTGCCGTGATGAGCATGGCTTGTGCTGTCCGGTACCGCTGCCGCAGTGAGGTCTCCGATGATCTTTCCGGCAAATTCGGCAGACTGTGGCTCGGAGCGGAGGTTTTGCTGTTCGTGCTTGTCGGTGCCGCCGTCGATATCCGCTATACGCTCGATGCGGGACTGATGGCAGTTGCGATGATTTTCATCGGCCTTGCTTTGCGATCTGTCGGTGTCTGGTGCTGCCTGTTCGGCACCGCTCTGAACACGAAGGAACGACTGTACTGCGTGATCGCCTATCTCCCGAAAGCCACAGTGCAGGCAGCCATCGGCTCGGTACCGCTGTCCCTCGGACTGCCGTGCGGAAAACTCGTGCTATCCGTTGCCGTGCTGTCCATCCTCATTACCGCACCGCTCGGTGCACTGGGCATGGATCTGTCCTGCAGCAGGCTTCTTGAAAAAGAATAAAAAAAGCAGCCCTCTCGGGCTGCTTTTCTCATTTAATGTAATGCACGTTTTTCTCTTTGAACTGATCCCGCGGCTCGGGTGTTTCTGCGGGATGTCCCACAAAGATGATGTTCAAAGGGATTTGCTTCTTTTTCAGTCCCAGTGCTTCCGAGACATTCTCCACAGCCTTCTTCTGCGGATAGATGCCGCACCAGACCGTACCGAGACCAAGATCGACTGCCCGCAGCAGAATGTTCTCCGTCGCGGCACTGCAGTCCTGCACCCAGAACTCGGACAGACCGAGGGGCAGCGTGCGGGAGAGATTGCCGCAAACGATGATGGCAAGCGGGGCGTTCATGTTCGTAAAGCGGGAGGCCTTCCGCAGCACGGCAAGCGTGTCGGGGTTCGTCACGGCATAGAACTCCCACGGACAGACGTTGACCGCACTCGGACCGCTCATCGCAGCGTGCATGAGTTCAAGGATGTCCTCTTCGGAAACGGATTCCTCTGTGTATTTTCTTACACTTCTTCTGCAAAGCAGAGCCTCTTTCACTTCCATGGTGCAACTTCCTTTCAAAGTGGGATGATCTGCCCCATATCTTACCATATCCGTTTTTAATTGCCAAGTAAAATCAAAGATTTTCAAGAAAAAAATGTGCCGGAAAGATTGACATTGTTTTCGGATAATTATACAATATTATATGTAAAAATGGAATTTCGCAGAAATTTCGGGAGGAAAATGTATGAAACGGCTTCAAAAAGCATGTGCTGTGCTGCTTTGTGCAGTGCTTCTGCTCGGCGTGTTCACACCGGGCGTTTTCGCACAGCCGTCTTTCCGCCTCGGCACGGATAGTGCCGAAATGCTCTCCGGCGGCGGCAGACGCGTCCAAAGCCCCGACGGCACCTTTTTTGTCGGTGACGACGGACGGCTCTGGCTTTCCCAGAATGATGAAACGACGCTCATTTCCGAGCTTCCGGCAGCCAACCTCAACTATGACGGCGGCACGCTGTATTTCACCGTGCAGGAGGAAACTGCCTTCACGCTGTGGGCGTACGACGGAGTCCTTTCCCGTGTCTTTGACGCACCGGGCAAGGTACGGCAGCTCTACACCGTCAACGGCGACACGGCGTATTATTCTGTCGGCACGGCGATTTTTAAGCACCCCTTCGGCAACAACGCCAAAATGCTGTACGAAAACGAAGCACTGTTCAGCTTCGTTCCGACGCCGTACGGCCTACTGACCGCACGCGGCACGGCTGCAGAATACACGCTCTACGCAGGTGACACCGTGATCGTCGAGTTCTGCGATCGCTACAGCGTCGATTTTGACGCAGACGGCGGCAGAATTTACTACCACGACTACGCCGGCGATCATCAGATCGCACTGCAGGCAGCGTTCAACGGCACGGCAGTGCCGCAGGAATACACCGGCTACGGTGAGATCGATGCCGGTGCGATGCTCTCGCAGGATTACAATGCCGATGCACGGGAACTTGCCTACGAGGAGCAGACGGCACAGAACGCAAAGCGTGCTACCCGAGCCCTCAACGGCCCGCAGGCAAGTGCCTCCGCCATTCGTGGCACGCTTTCCCAGGGACAGAAGAACGCTCAGAAGCGTGCCTATCAGATGACCGATATTCGGTGGACACCGAAGGCCAACGTCCTCGGTTGGGGCGAGGGTTTGACCTATAACGCCGGCACCACCTACACCGGACTTCCTTACGGTCAGCCGGTCAATGCAAGCTACGTGCCGTGGAGCACCGATCTGCCCGGCTTTATCACCAACGTCAATAACGCATCTTCCAAGATGTACACGGACTATTCCGCTTACAACAAGCGTGCACCTTACTATTCCACCGACTGCAGTGCCTTTGTTTCGTGGGCACTCAATATGGACTCCCGCAAGACGACAAGCTCGATCGCAGGCACGTCCCTTGCGACGCTGATCAGTGACAGCTCCTACGCCAACATTCAGGTCGGCGACTTCCTCAACAATGCGGGCAGCCATGTGGTCATGTGCACCGACATTACATACGATGCAAACGGCAACATCAACGGCATCGAAATCTCCGAAGCGACGGTCGTTGCCGCCACAAACTACTGTGCACAGCGTACGTGGTACGGCACCGGCTTCGGCAGCAATACGCTTTCCTACTTCACCACCAAATATTTCGGCGGCGGCTACAAGCTCTACCGCTCCAAAACGATCGCAAACGTCGGCTACTCTCACGTCTGCGTATCTCCCGTGGCAGGCGACGTTTGCTCGGTGTGCGGCTACGGCGGCTCTGACGGTGACAGCGGCACCAAGTTCGGCATCGACGTGAGCTACGCACAGGGCACGATCAACTGGGATCTTGTTGCCCCGCAGATCGACTTTGCCATCATCCGCTGCGGCTACGGCAGCGACATTACCTCGCAGGATGACAACCAGTGGGTACGCAATGTCTCCGAATGTGAGCGTCTCGGCATCCCGTACGGCGTGTATCTGTTCTCCTATGCCGACACCGATGCCAAGGCCGCAAGCGAAGCACAGCACGTCCTGCGGCTTTTGGAAGGTCATCATCCGACGCTCCCCATTTTCTATGACCTGGAGTCCTCTACCACGCAGGCTTGCGGCAACGCAGCGATCCTCAATTTCACAAGAATTTTCTGCGGTGCGATCGAGGACGCGGGCTATGACGCAGGCGTGTATGCCAACCTCAACTGGTGGCGAAACTACCTGACGTCGAGCGAATATGACCAGTGGTACCGCTGGGTGGCACAGTACAACACCACCTGCACCTACACCGGCACCTACGTTATGTGGCAAAACAGCAGCACCTACACCATGAGCGGCATCACGGGCAACACCGTGGATACCAACTACTGGTACGGTGCCTTCCCCGGGCAGGACACGCCGCCCGTCTCCGGTGACTATACCGTGACCTTCAAGGTGCCGACGGACTACGCAGCCGTTCCCGCACAGGGTGTCACGGCAGGGCAGAGTATCACGCTTCCGTCCATTTCCACCAAGCACTGCGGCTATACCTTCATGGGCTGGACAACGAGTGCCGTCTCTGCAACCACGGAGCAGCCCGAGTTCTACTATGCAGGGCAGAGCTATACGCCCACCAAGAACGTCACGCTCCGAGCCGTGTTCAAGTATTACAAAAACGGCAATTCCGTTGTCGGCGATATCTATTATCCGCCGTGTTCTTCCTCGCAGACCGGCCTGAACGCAGGCCTGAGCGAGTCCGGTGCCACGGACACGAGCTACGCTTACCGCAGAGATCATGTCGCGGTCGAAAACTTTGTCTACAACTACGGCGGCACGGCAGATCAGAACACCTATCTGCTCGGCTTACTCAAGGCGGGCATGCTGGTCGATCCTGCAAAGACCGCAAGCCTCACCGCCTACTACAACACCACGCCCGGTGTCTGCCACCGTGCGACCGCCGAAACGACAGTTGCCGCCACCTGCACGACACCCGGCACCAAGGTGACGAGCTGTGCTTACTGCGGCTACAACAAGACCGCGGAAGTTGCCGCCCTCGGTCATAAAGACGTCTACGTGAGCAACGGCAACGGCACGCACACCCATTCGTGCAGCAGATGCGAAGCCGTCCTCGCGGCAAGTGAGGCCTGCACCTTTGAGAGCGGCTATTGCACGCTCTGCGGCGGTGCACAGACGGTCGGCGACTTTTCCGGCACGTTCTATATTGCCGCCAAGCGTACAAACGATACGAATTATCAGTACCTGACAAATTCTGCCAGCTCCAACCGTCTGTCCATCGAAGACTCCGGCGTGACCGTGCTTCCGACGTCCATCGCAAATCCCGATGCCAACAAGACCTTCACGATCATCGCGGACGGCAGCGGCAAATACACCATCCGTGCCGACGGCACCGCAGGCACAACGAATTATATCGGCTGGAAGCAGGCGACGTCTTCTGCCGCGAACAACGCGATTTTAGTTGCGTCTGACAGTGCAGTCCACGCCGACATCACCGGCTCCGCGGCGGGCTATGTGAACGTTTCCTTCACGGATACGGCAGACACCCTCCGCTATCTTGCCTTCAACTCCACCGCCTCCAACCGCTATGCCTGCTGGTACGCAAGCCAGATGAAGAACCTGTACCTCATCCCGGTCACCGGCTCCATCCCGGCACATACGCACAGCTATACCTCCTCCGTCACAACGGAGCCGACCTGCACGACAGCAGGCGTACGGACTTATGTCTGTGAGTGCGGCGACAGCTACACGGAAACGATCGACGCACTTCAGCACGATTACATTTACCATTATGTAGACGCGACCTGCACGGAACGTGGCTATACCCGTGCCACCTGCTCGCGTTGTGACTACGACGAGATCTTAGACTATTCCTACGTCGCAGCCCTCGGGCACAGCTGGGATGAACAGACGCCCGTTGCACCGACCTGCACGGAGGAAGGCTACACGCCGCTCGTCTGCTCCCGCTGCGGTGCGACCGACCTGACCGACATTGTGGATGAATTGGGCCACGTCTATGACTATCTCGACAACGGCAACGGCACGCACAAATACTACTGTACCAGATGTAACGAGGTTTTTGACGCGGCCGAGGAATGTGTCTATGATGACGGTGTTTGCATCGGCTGCGGCCATGTGCAGAAGACGGCCTCCTACGGTGATTTCGTTCTTGTGACCGAAGCCCCGGCAGATTGGAGCGGCACCTACCTCATCGTCTGCGAGAACAACTCCGCCGTGTTTAACGGCTCGCTTGCAACACCCTACGCCAAGACGAACTACAACACCGCGACGGTTTCGGACGGCGTGATCACCGGCAGCACCACGGTCAGGAGCTATGCTGTTACAATCGAAAAGGTACCCGGCACGGAATATTACACCATCAAGCTCGGCTCCGGCAAGTACATGGGCAGCACCG
>JAZUDF010000003.1:0-14580 GCA_045639485.1 Faecousia sp.
GCAGAGCCCTGGACATCCGCCTTGACAATAATGTTCAGCGTCTTCATCTCGCCGGCCTGGATCTGGCTGAACAGATCCTCCAGGGAGACCTTGCGGTTTCCACCGAGGGCGGCATTCTCTTTTTCCACGCGGCGCTGATCCGCCAGCTCTCTGGCCATGCGTTCATCCGCGACCGCGTTGAACACGTCGCCCGCGGAGGGCACTTCCGAAAGACCGGCGATCTCGACAGGCGTGCTCGGGCCGGCCGTCTTGACCTGTCTGCCTTTGTCGTTCGTCATCGTACGGACGCGGCCGACAGCGGTTCCGGCAATGATGACATCGCCCTGATTCAGCGTGCCGTTCTGTACGAGCACGGTCATGATCGGGCCGCGGCCCTTGTCCAGGCGCGCCTCGATGACAGTACCCTTGGCCGCACGGTTCGGGTTGGCCTTGAGCTCCTGCACTTCTGCCAGAACAACAAGGTTCTCCAGCAGAGCATCCATGCCCATACCGGTCTTGGCGGAGATCGGGCAGATGATGGTATCGCCGCCCCACTCTTCGGGAACGAGATCATATTCCGTCAGCTGCTGCTTGATGCGCTCGGGATTGGCACACGGCTTATCCATCTTATTGACGGCAACGATGATGGGGATCTCCGCTGCCTTTGCATGGTGGATCGCTTCGATGGTCTGCGGCATGATGCCGTCATCGGCTGCCACGACAAGGATGGCGATGTCGGTGCACATTGCACCTCTGGCACGCATGGAAGTGAAGGCTGCGTGGCCCGGGGTATCGAGGAAGGTGATGGGGCTGCCGTTGATTTTCACGGTGTAAGCACCGATGTGCTGCGTGATGCCGCCGGCTTCGCCGGAGGCGACGTTCGTTTCACGCACAGCGTCGAGAAGGCTGGTCTTGCCGTGGTCGACGTGGCCCATGACGACGACAACGGGAGGACGCGTCTGCAGTTCGTCTGCGGTGTCCTCGTGGTCGTCGAACAGACGTTCTTCGATGGTGACGATGACCTCACGCTCGACCTTGCAGCCGAGTTCGGTGGCGACAAATTCCGCCGTGTCAAAGTCGATGGTCTGGTTGACTGCTGCCATCACGCCGTTCTTGATGAGGCACTTGATGACCTCACCTGCGGTCTTCTTCATGCGGGAAGCAAGCTCACCCACGGTGATCTCGTCGGGGATCTTGACGGTCAGCGGCGTCTTCTTGATGACTTCAAGCTGCAGACGACGCAGGCGTTCCTGCTCTTCGGAACGGGACTTGCCGCCCTTCTTCTGCCCCTGCTGCTTCTTGTTCTTATTGCCGATCTTCTGCTTGCCGCCGGCACGATTCTGACCACGCTCGGAGATCAGGTTATCGACACGGTCGTCAAAACGCTCAGTGTTGACGCGAACGGCAGAGGTATCGACCACGCGGCGTTCACGCTTGCGGGGCTCTTGCTGCACGGTCACGCCGCCTGCAGGCTTTTTGCCGTCTGCTGCGGGCTTTGCGGGAGCGTTCTTTGCCGCTTCCGCTGCCTTGGCTGCCGCTTCCGCTTCTTTCTTTTCGCGTTCTTCCGCTGCCTTTTTTTCCCGCTCTGCCTGTGCGGCAAAGGCGGCTGCAAACACCTGCTCCAGAGAATCGATCTGGTTCGTCTGCGTCAGATAATCAAAAATGACGTTGAGCTGATCGTCCTCCAGAACCATGCTGTTGCTCTTCGGCTTTTCATAATATTTTTCCACGATCGCCATGATGTCCTTCGACTGCATGCCAAAGTCCGCAGCGACCTCTTTGATTTTGTATTTCACTAAACTCATATAGCCACCTCCAAATCACTTCTTCTTGTGGAACCGGACGTTGTTGCGGTGTGCTTTTTCTTCTTTTTCACGCTGCACCACCCGCTCGGAACGCTGCTCCAGATCCGCAAGCAAATCCGTATGCTTTTCATCTTCGCCCAGTGCTTTGACAAAGGCAAGTGCCAGCCGCACGTCCGTAAACACCGCCATGGCACAGCTCGACGTGCCCATCGCACTTCCGAGCGTATCTTTGTCAAACGGGACGACCAGGTACGGCTGCCTGGTACCTGCGACAAAGGACTTTACTCTGCGAAGGGAATGATCGGACGCATCGTTCGCCACGATCACCAGCCGTGCCTTCACGGCTCTCGTCGCCGCACCCACGGGCTCCTCGCCCATTTCGATCTTTCTTCCCTTGCGGGCAAGACTGATCAGCTGCAGTGCTTTATTCTGTTCCATCTGCCGCCTCCATTTCCGCCGTCAGCGTGTCATAGATCTCGGGAGGAATGGTTACTTCCAAACTGCGGTCGATCGCTTTGGATCGCAGTGCCTTTTTGAGGCACGCCGGATCATGGCACACGTAAGCACCGCGGCCGGGTGCTTTGCCGGTGATATCAATGCTGACGTTTCCCTCCTTGTCGCGGACGACGCGGACAAGTTCTTTTTTCGGTTTCATCTCCCGGCAGCCCAAACACTGCCGCAGAGGGATCTTTTTGGTCACGGTACTCACCTTCCTTCTTTCATTCGGAAATGCCGAATGAATACACACTCAACAGGAAGCAATGAACCAAGTCGGCAAGAGCTGACAGTGAGAGATTTTGTTCCAGACGAAAGTTTGGAAAGTGCGGGAATACTTTGTGTATTTTCCACTTTCCAAACTGCACGGATGGGGCAAAAGATCCGCTGTTCAGCCGCAGACGATTTGTTCAGCACTTCCGAACAAAAATTATTCCTCGTCCTGTCTGGACTCGGGTTTGATGTCGATCTTATAGCCGGTCAGGCGTGCTGCAAGGCGAGCGTTCTGGCCTTCCTTGCCGATGGCAAGCGAAAGCTGATCGTCGGGCACGATGACGCGGCAGGCCTTGGCACCGTCGAGCGGCGTGACGGAGATAACGTCTGCCGGGGACAGTGCGGAGGCAACGAACTCGCAGGGATCTTCCGACCACACCACGATGTCCATCTTTTCGCCGTGCAGTTCGTCCACAACGGCACCGACACGGTTGCCGCGGTTGCCGACGCAGGCACCGACGGGCTCGATGTTCTCTTCGTTGCTGCGGACTGCAAGCTTCGTGCGGGAGCCTGCTTCACGGGCGATGGACATGATTTCCACTTCGCCGGATTCAATCTCGGGTACGTTGAGCTCGAACAGACGCTTGACAAAGCCGGGGTGCGTGCGGGACACGATGACCTGCGGGCCTCTCGTGCTGCGGCGGACTTCCACGACGTAGACGCGGATGAGATCGCCTTCGCGGTAGCTTTCGCCGCGGATCTGCTCGGAATAGCCGAGGAAGGCGTCGGTGCGGTCGCTGCCGCTGCCGATGCGGACGGTCATGTCGCCGGTGTTGTTGTCGATGCGAAGCACAGAGCCGGTCAGGATCTCATGCTCGCGGGAGGAGAAGGTGTCGAACACCATGCCCCGCTCCGCTTCGCGGATGCCCTGAATGATGACCTGCTTTGCCGTCTGGGCGGCAATGCGGCCGAAGTTCTGCGTCCGGACGTTTTCGTTGACGATGTCACCGACCTGTGCCTTGGACTTGAGCTTTTTGGCAGCTTCGATATGAATCTGCGTGGCGGGATTTTCGACCTCCTCTACGACTTCCTTCTGCACGAACATCTGGAAGCCTGCTTCGGTGAGGTCAATGACGACGTTGTCGGTGAAGCCGTCCTTGTCCTTTTTATATGCTGCAAGCAGTGCCTGGCTGATGCGGTCGACCATGAAGGAAACGGGGATGCCGCGTTCCTTTTCCAGTCCCTTCAGTGCAGCGAAGATCTCTGCACCCATGTTGGCGGCAGATGCAGCACTGTTTGCGTTTTTGGTGCTCTTTCTCATTTTCTCTATCCTCCGTTAGATATCTACACGAAGCCGCACAAGTGCGACCTCTGCTTTTTCAAAGGTCAAAGTTTCGTTGCCGCAGGCGACGGTGACGTTGCCGTTATCGAAGCCTTTCAGCACGCCGGGGTATTCTTTGGTGCCGTTTTTCGGCTGGAACAGCCGCACGAGCACGTCTGCACCCATGAACTGTTCAAAATCGGACGGCCGTTTGAGCGTACGCTCCAGACCTGCGGAGCATACCTCGAAACGGTAGCTTTCCGCGATGGGATCTTTTTCGTCAAGGATCGGATCGACCGCACGCGAGACTCGCTCGCAGTCATTGATGTCTACGCCGCCGTCCTTGTCGATGTAAAGACGCAGGTACCATTCGCTGCCCTCGCGGACGTATTCCACGTCCCACAGGGAGCAACCGCATTCTTTGACGATGGGCTCGGCAAACTGCCGGACCTGTTCGGTGATTTTCATATTGATTCCTCGCTGTTTATCTGTTATTCCAGTAAGAAAGACAGGCACCTTCGTGCCTGTCTTACCTTACCGTTACTAACTTACATTGGGAGTATAACACTATAGAATAAGAATTGCAAGTGTTTTTGTGAGAAAAATACCGATTTGTTGCGACTTTTTTCGCAAAAAATCGTCATTTTTCGATTTTCACGATGCGGGACGGAGAACCCGTCCCCTACAATCCCGAATTCCGCATTCCGAATTCAGATTTTAATTAATCCGGCGTCACACATTTTCTGCAAGGAGGTCAAAATGCCGAGTTTGGCGTGGTACCACGTCAGGCCGCCCTGGAAATAGACCGCGTAGGGCTCTCGGATCGGGCCGTCGGCGGACAGTTCGATGGACGAGCCCTGCACGAACGCACCTGCCGCCATGATGACCTGATCGTTATAGCCGGGCATATCACCCGGAACGGGATCAACGTAGCTGTCCACGGGTGCGGCAAGCTGGATGCCCTTGCAGAAGGCAAGCATGCCTTCACGGCTTCCGAGTTCGACCGCCTGAATGATGTCGTGGCGTTCTTCATCGCCTGCGGGGATCACGCGGAAGCCGAGCTGCTCATAGAGCTTGGCTGCAAAGATCGCACCCTTGAGGGCACCTGCCACCACGGTAGGAGACAGGAACAAGCCCTGATAGAAGCTCGGCAGAATGCCGAGGTTGGCACCGACCTCCTGCCCGAGGCCGGGTGCGGACAGACGGTAGGCACAGCGTTCGACGCATTCTTTCGTGCCGCAGATGTAGCCGCCGATGGGTGCAAGTCCGCCGCCGGGATTTTTGATGAGGCTGCCGACGGTCATGTCGGCACCGACGTCGCTCGGCTCGATGGCTTCGACAAATTCGCCGTAGCAGTTATCGACCATGACGAGCACGTCGGGCTTGATGCCCTTGACAAAAGCGATCAGTTCCCCGATCTGTGAGACGGAGAAGGACGGTCTTGTGGCGTAGCCCTTGCTGCGTTGGATGGTGACGAGCTTGGTTTTGTCGCTCATCGCGGCACGGATGGCATCCCAGTCAAAGCTGCCGTCCGGTTTGAGGTCTGCCTGACGGTAGGAAACGCCGTACTCTTTGAGCGAGCACCGGGACTCGCGGATGCCAATGACCTCCTGCAGGGTGTCATAGGGCAATCCCACGGGAGAAAGCAGCTCGTCGCCGGGCAGGAGATTGGCAGACAAAGCCACGGTCAAAGCGTGAGTGCCGCAGGTGATCTGCGGGCGTACCAGAGCCGCTTCGGTGTGGAACACGTCCGCGTAGACTGCCTCTAATTTATCTCTGCCGAAGTCGTCATAGCCGTAGCCGGTGGTGGCGGCAAAGCACTGGGCGTTGACCTTGTTCTTCCGCATTGCCAGAAGCACCTTTGCCTGATTGTATTCCGCCATCCGGTCGATGGCTTCAAAGCGTTCTTTTAACGAAGCGATGACCGCTTCGCCGCAGTCATAGACGGCATCGGAGATGCCGAGATCGCGGTACTGTGCATGAATGTCCATAAACTACTCCTGTTGTTTCAGTTTCGGAAAGGCCTTGTAGAGTGCCATGACCAGAATCGGGATGAGAACGATCTGGATCGCGATTCCGGGCAGGGCCTTGACAAAGCCGTTGGCGAGGAAAATTGTCCAGCCGAATTCCGCTTTGCCGAGCCCCATGAGCACGGTCATCACACTGCCCCAGACGAGCCTGCCTGCGAGCATGGCAATGATGAGTGCAACATAAATATACGGTGTTTTTTTCGGCAGCAGCCGGTAGAGCAGACCTGCCACAAGCCCGTAGGTCGCAAGCTCAAAGCACATGGCAAGCCCGGTCGGCATGACGGGCGGTACCGAAAAGATCAGAAACCGCAGCAGCGGTGCGATCGCACCGACGGCAAGGGCGTACCAGGGGCCGCAGAAAAAGCCGCACAGCAGCACGGGGACATGGATGAGGCAGAATATATTGCCGAGCTGTCTGTTCTGTCCCGTCAGAAGCGGCAGCAGCAGTGCCATGGCAAGGAACAGGGCAGAAAGTGCCAGACGGAAAGCGTTGTTTTTCTTCATTGTTCAGTCCTTTATTTCAGTTTTTCGCGGAAAATGTCCGCGACTTCTTCCAGTCTGCCGGGTGTGAACGGGCTTTCCAGACAGTCGCTTTGCGTTTCGATCGTTTCGAGGAAGCCGTCGTGATCACGCGGCAGGAGGTTATTGAACTCCTGCAGTCCCCAACCCGGCTCTTCGCACTCGAAGCAGTAGATCTGGAAGGCCGTGTCCACGGAGACACAGTAGCTGACGATGTAGAACGGATACTCGAAAAAGTGCGTGATGTCGACCCAGTTTTTCGAGTAGTCCAGACCGTCCGTGTCATAGCCGTACTCCACGGCAACGTCAGCCGCGATCTGATTGATTTTTTCCACCGTCAGTTCTTCTGCGGGGATCGCATAGACGCGGTGCTCAAATTCCGCAAGGCCTGCCTGCGTGGTATAGGTATCGAACGTGTTGAGCAGCTCCACCCGATCCAGATCACCCACCTGATCTGCCGGCAGGTAGCACAGCATCAGAAATTCCATGCTTTGGGAAAACACCTCGGCCAGCTCCAGAGAGCCCGTCGCGTTGTAGTTCATGCGGGCATCGACAAAATGACCGAATTCATGTGCAACACCCAGGCAGTCATCGTCGTAGCCGTAGGTCTTGACCAGCATAAACGGTAACTCGTATTCCTCCAGATAAACTGTATAGGAGATGTCAAATTTGTTTTCGGAAACGGAAATGTCGTAAAGCTCGTGCGTGTCGAGCAGATCATAGCAGTCCCGGATGTTGCCGGTCATTGCCCGTGCGGCAGTCCCGACTGTTTCAAAGATCGTCGTTTCGTCCATAGGACGGTAGTTGACAGTCTGCCACATGGCGTTGATGTTCAGCTCCCGATACAGCGGGCAAAGACAGGTGCGAACATCCTGCAGGAAGGACTCCGCTTCTGCGGGCGTGTAGTCGCGTTCGTATACCCATTCATAGGCGTAGTCCTCATAGCTGTCAAAGCCGAGATACGCCGCCGTTTCCTGCCGCACGGCGACAAGTTCGATGTAGATCTCGCCGAGGATCGGGTTGTATTTTTCGTAGTACAGGGTGTAGACCTCCGCCATCTCGTCCTCGGACAGCGTTTCATCGGTGCACAGCTCGGCGAAGGGCGTTTCCTTGCCGCGGAAAAAGACCGTGGCTTCGGCGACCTGCGTGCGGTACTGCACGAGCAGTTCGCTCTCTCGCTGTGCCAGCTCCACGTAGCCGTCGTCATAGGTGCCTTCCTCGACGCCGCCGTAGGCGGAGATCAGGCCGTCGCCCCAGAAGCGGTTTTCAAGCTCCTGTGCGAAATCGCAGTTGGCACTTGCGATCACAAGACGCTCAAAAAGCTGATCCATTTCCGCCGAGGCATTCAGGCACCACGCCGATTCTTCGGCATAGAAAGGATCGGTCATGTCGATGTAAGAACGAACCTCCGCCACCGTGTACATGGTGTAGAAATGCTGATACATCCCGTAGCAGACGCCGAGCTCCCGGATCACGGTGTTTATATCCGTGCCGTCCGTGTGCATGGCGATGGTCTTTTCAAACTGCTCGGTGATCGCATCCATGTCGGGACGCACGTATTCCACCGAAGCGAAGGTATCCAGCTCAAGCGGTTTGTTCTTGTTTTTGTTTTTCAGATACTGCAGCCCGGAAAACACAAGCACGATCGCAAGGGCAGCAGCAATCAGGCCGATATATCGTTTCATACGCACCTCAAGTTATTTTTCGTCGGCTTATTATAGCACGGATCCGACGGGATTTCAACTTATCTGCCTCGGGCGGGGTACAGTGCGGCGGGACGTCGGGGACGCCGTCCCCTGCGATCATGTGCGAAGCACACTTCATAAAAAAAGTGCACCCCGAAGGGTGCACTTTTTTGTTTGGTTATTTCCCTTTCAGAAACACTGATTCAGAGTTTCCTCAAATCAGGGTGCTACATAGTGGAAGATCTCGAGGGCGTAGATGGAACATGCACCTGCACCGTCGGTGGGCTTCACTCTGTAGGGGTAGACACTGTTTGCGTAGTACTCGAAGCAAACGGAGCATGCCTGACCGTCAGAAGAAGTGTAGGTGGCATCGGAGACCTTCAGCATCGGGATATCGTTCTGCGTGTAGATCTCGTATCTGTAGCAGTAGTTGACATCGTCCGTGTTCATTTCGTCAACAAAGGACAGGACGCACTTGCTGCCGTAGCCGCCGGTGGACTTGTCGCTGACTGCCTGCAGGTACTTGCCGTCTTCGCTCATCAGGTAGAACTTGCCGTCGCCGGCACTCTTGACATTGAGAACGATGTAGGAAGCATCTTCGGTCAGAACGTCGCCGGAGATGGTGGGCTTCACAGCTGCGAAGCCGCTGCTGGCTGCGGTGTTGGTCATGGTGTAGCCGCCGACCGTGATGATGATCTTGTCGCCGTCGATCAGCTTGTCGGTACGCACATAACCGGTGGTCACATTGGCGTAGCTGTCGCCGCAGCGGGAGCATTCGTACTTGGTGCCGTCAGAGGACAGGACATAGTCATGGCCGAGTGCCGAAACGACTTCGACCTTGGTACTGCCGCACTTGTCGCACTTGTATGCCGCAACGCCCCACTTGGTGCAGGAGGCTGCTTCGGAGCCGGCTGCGTCTGCACTCCAGGAGTGCTCGCAGTCTTCCATCTTGCCGTAGCGGTAGAACTGGAAGCCGAAGTAGTCATCGTTGGGATCCGTGCTCTTGTATGCGGAGAAGCTTTCCTTCTGGTTGTACCATTCGATGTAGGCGTCTGCTGCACCTGCACTGGTCATGTAGTAGGTGTAAAGCTTTGCATTGCCGAGCGTCAGGTTCCAGCCGTCGAAGTATTCGAAGTTGCCTTCGCCGGTGAGGTCGAGGTCATAGTAGGTGCCGGAGATGTAGAACAGCATCTTCTTGTTGCCGTTGGTGAAGGTGTAAGAGCCGTCTGCATTCTTGCCGACCGTCCAGATGATGTCGGCTGCGGGGTTCTTCATTTCGCCGTCAACGGGGGTGACATCGGCTGCACCGAAGTAGTAGGTGGAAGTACCGGTGGTCGCACGGATCGCCTTGCCCTGGATGGGGTTGTAGACAACGACCTTGTCGTCGGCCTTCAGCGTGGAAGCATCGGCAAGGGTGTATCCCTTGACGGAGTCGTCGGTGTAGGAGGGAACGTATTCAGGATCGTTGATGATCTTGATACGGCCTTCACCGGTCCATTCGCTGTAGTCATGTGCCTTGAATTCATCAGAGGTCATGTACTCGATCAGGACCTGGTTGTCGAGCTTGGTCTCGTCCTGAACCAGTTCGCAGCCCATGAACATATTGAGGCCGTCGCCGCCCTGCTTGAGCATGTAGTTGTGAGATGCGAGCAGGTAGGTCTTGTCGGTGTCGATGGGTTCGTATTCGCCGGTTGCTCTGTTGAGAACCATGACTTCCATGACTCTGCGGTCACCGGTGACTTCCTGGAACATTGCTGCAGTGTCGGTCACGACGGTGGACTCGATCGCGGTGTTGATGGTGAACTTGATGCCGGAAACCTGCAGGAAGCCGCCGTTTTCGCCGTCGATCTTGCCGGTCGCGGGATCGCAGGTGACTGCTCTTGCAGCCATTTCAAGGGCATCGATGATCTGCTGGCCGGATGCCTTCACGACGCACGCTGCGTTGCCGAAGGGATGGACTGCAATGATCTGTTCGTAGGTGATGTCGCCTGCCTTGATGTCGGCACGGACACCGCCGCCGTTGACGAATGCGATGTCGGAATCCATGACATAGCGGTAAGCGTCTGCACAGACGTCGCCGAGGTTGGTCTCACGGTAACGGACTGCACGGATACCGGTGTCGGGGTTGTTGACAACGAGGTCAACGTCTGCATGGGCAACGACCGTCTGCAGAAGTTCTGCATTCTGTGCCTCGATTTCTTCGAGGAATTCCTGCGTTTCGGGATCGATCTTGCTGTAGCTCTTTCTTGCGATCAGCGTGGAGCGGATCTCGCCGTCTGCGGTGATGGTCAGTTTACCGATATTGGCAAGCTTCGTGCCGGTGGAGGTGAGGAGGACTTCCTCGCCGTCCTTGTTCTTCACCATGGTGCCGGGGATGACACTGTGGGAATGGCCGTCGAGCACGACGTCGATGCCGGTGGTGTTGGCAATGACATCAGCGGAACGCCAGGGCTTGGAAGCCTCGTCGTCGCCGAGATGTGCCAGTGCGATAACGTAGTCGGGATTTTCTGCCAGTGCTGCGTCAACAGCAGTCTGTACGGCTTCGTACAGAGCCTTGCCGGTCGCATCGTTGCAGAAGCTGTAGATCCAGTTGCCGTCGGCATCCTGGAAGTACGTCGGGGTGGACTTGACCAGAGATTCGGGCGTGGAGATACCGACATAAGCGATCTTCACGTCGCCGTAGGTCACGATGGTGTAAGGAGCAGGATCAACTGCACCCTTGCCTTCGCCGGTGTACTGGAAGTTTGCGGAAACGTATTCGAAATCAGCGTTGCCGACCAGCACAGAGAGCTGATCCATGCCGTAGTCGAATTCGTGGTTGCCGAAGGTCGCAACATCGTAGCCGACGTAGTTCATCAGCTCGATGATGTATTCGCCCTTGGAGAGCGTGCCGATGGCTTCGCCCTGCACCGCGTCGCCGCAGTCGACCATGCCGACGTAGTTGTGCATGCCTTCCATCTGCTTCTTGTAAGCAGCCAGGCCTGCGTAACCGAAGCTCTGCTCGGTGTTGTCAACGCCGCAGTGGACGTCGTTGGTGTAGAGGATGACGAGGTCGTCCTTGTTCTCGAGGTTTTCGAGGTTCTGCATGAAACGCATCAGGATGGATGCAAGCTCTGCACGCGTTGCACCGGCACCCGGGTTGAGCAGCGTCTGACCGTTGTTGCTCTGGCCGGAGATGATGCCGAAGTCAACTGCCCATGCCATTGCGGTGTATGCCCAGGATGCGACCTTGGCTTCATCGGGGTACTTGCTCAGGTCAGCCTGACCGGAGACGTCGTAGCCCATGTAGCCTGCGAGGTTGTACATGAACACCGCCAGTTCCTGACGGGTAACAAAGCCGTCGGGACGGAACTTGCCGTCGGAGCCGGATGCCAGACCGTTCTGTGCACACCATTCGATGGCATTGGTGTACCACTTGCCTGCAGGAACGTCGGAGAACTTGCCGGAGTAAGTGACCGTTGCGTTGTCGCCTGCGATGCGGTACATGATGGAAGCGACCATGGAGCGGGAAACCTTGGTGTTGGGCTCGAACTTCTTGACTGCGGTGCTGGTGCTGCCCATGTAGTCGTTTTCGATGACGAAGTCGACTGCGGAGTGGTACCATGCACTGCGGTTGACGTCGATGTAGTCGCCGCAGGGATCCCAGTAAGCCTTGATCTCTGCACGGTTACGGACACGCAGACGTCTGATGAACTTCTTGCCGGTGGTGTCGTTCTCGTCAACGTCGCGGGAGCCGATGCCGACACCGGTGACTGCCATGCCGACCTCGATGTCATCAAGACCGGTGTAGTCCTTCATGATGTAGTTGTTGATGAACAGGCAGCCTTCCGTGCCGGAACCGTCGTCTACGTAGATGTAGTCGACAACGCCTTCTGTTCTGTGGATTCTCTTGACGATACCGGAGATCTCAACAAGGTTACCGATGTTGGAGTCAGCCATAGCTGTTGCACAGGAGACCTTCTTGGGCTCGATGACGTTCAGAGAGTTGGAAATGACCTTGATGCTGCCGTTGTGATCGGGGCTGAGGTTCAGTTCGATCTCGCCGCAGTAGGAGGTCGCCGCACCGTGGGCACGGATCTTTTCGCCGATGTAGTAGTTGCCGGAAACGGGGAACAGGTTGATGCCGCGGGTATCGTCCTGTGCATAGATGCAGTCGAAGAATGCGGTATCAACATCATAGTCGGATGCGTTAGAGGTAACGTAACCCTCGATGGTGTATTCCTTGTTGTTTGCACCGCCTGCATGCACGGTCTTGATGGGCGTGATGGTGCCGACCTTCTCTTCGCCGTTCTTGACGTAGTTCAGGATGTTCATGACCATGATGTAGTTTGCATACTGCTCGGGATCGGTGACACCGGTCTTCAGGTCGTAGGTGGAGATGAAGGTGGTGCCGGAGCAGATCAGGAAGCCGCCGCCGGACAGCTTCTCACGGGTGACCAGGTTGACCTCGCCCTGCGGGACAATGATGGGATCGGTCGCATAGTCAGGCACGTAAGCGGAGCCGGTGAAGCAATCGGTGTAGGAGGTAACCCAGGAGGTGTCATAGCCCTTGACGAGCGTCTTGACGTTCTTCTCGTCGCCTTCTGCGATGATGACGGAAGTACCGTTGTAGAACTGGTAGATGCCGTTGGTCATCGTGACCATGCCTTCGGTGAACGGATCTTCTGCGAACAGGTTGATGTCGTCGCTGTTGTAGAAGTTGATACGGTAGGCTTCGTTGGTCTTCCAGGTGTTATCAACAACGATGCCGTCTGCGAAACGAGTCTTGGAACCGACTGCTTCGTTGACCTGGTTGTTGAGGTAAGCGGAAGCGTAGATGCTGTCGTCTTCCACAACGTAGCCGTTGGCTGCACCGAGTTCCTTGTCGAAGTCGTAACGGTCAGACTTGCCGAGGTTGAGGATGCTGCCGCCGTTGACTGCATACCACTTCAGAGCGGAGAGCTCGTCCTTGGTGAAGACCGTGGGAGGTACGGAGTCGCTGACACGCGGGGTGGTGATGACGATCATGTCGTACTTGCCGAGGTTTTCCTTCGTCATCTCGCCTGCCTTGATGTATTCGCAGATGATGCCGTTGTCGGCACAGATCTGGACGAAGGAGGTTTCGCAGTTTGCGTAGTCGCCGGAAACGTAGAAGTTGGTATGGCCGCGGTCAATACCGACGTAAACTGCGTTCTTGGCGTTGATGACAAGTTCCTTTGCATTGGCGTTGAAGGTGTACTCCTCGCCCTTGTAGAGGAACTTGAAGTATGCGGTGATGCTCTGCGTGTAGTCCTTGCCGGAAGCATCAACCTGCGGCGTGTAAGGAATGACGATTGCCTTTTCCTTGCCGGGCTTCAGGTCTTCGGACAGATCCTTGGACTCGATCACCTTGCCGTCCACCATAACGGTGTACTTGACAAGGGTGATGGTCTCGGATTCGGAGCCGTTGACGACGGAAGCGGTGATGTTTTCGGGAGTGCCCTGCACTGCGACTGCAGCGTCGGTTTCAACTGCGACGTTGACAGGCGTGGACTCGGAAGTCCAGACAGGAGCGGTGACTGCGATCTGGCCGTCCTTCTGGACGACTTTCAGATAGTAGTAAGCAGCGGTGTTGTTGACGGTGATGGAGTCCTTGCAGGAGTTGCCGGTGTAGGACTTGCTGCCGAGAACCTTACCGTTTTCACCGATGACATAGACGGTGCCGATGACATCCTTGGAGTCGGGATCGCTGATCTGGAAGTTCAGAGTGACCTTCGCGGGCTGATTGTCCTTGGAGATGGCAGCGATGTCGCCCATGGTGTATTCGGTGCCGTTTGCGGTCAGGGTGTAGTAAATTTCGAAGTTCTGGTCTTCGGTGGAGTAGCAGCGGCGTGCTGCCAGTGCGTTGTAGATGCCTTCTTCCGTGAAGTCGTCGGTGAGGATGACGTCACGGCAGGTGTTGGAGTCGCCCCAGTTACCCTTGTGGTTATCCTGGTTGTTGGTCGGAGCGATATGCCAGCCCATGGACAGAGCCAGGTCATATTCTTCGATGGAGGGCCAGTAGCTGGAGCCGCCGACCTTACCTTCGCCGTTACCGACCTCAACGAGGCACAGGACGCTGTCGCGGAGAGCCGTGCAGCCGGTGAAGTTGCCGAAGTTACCGAACGTGGTGCCGGGGTGGTTGAACTGGGAAACAACGGGTGCGGATTCGATGTACTTGGTGCGGACGCCTTCGGTGATGGGCGTGCCGTCTTCGTTGTACAGGGAGTTGCCGTTGATGTCCTTGCCCTGGTTTGCATTGACCATCAGATCGTTGTACAGGAGCATGCCTGCGTAGTTGGTCTTGTTGTTCAGGGAGGTGTTGTTACGGGAAACAACGCCGTAGGTGTTGAAGGTGTTGGTATGACCGGGGCCGCCGGACCAGGTCATTTCGTAGCCGTATGCACAGACCATTTCGCCGTTGTACTTTTCATTGTAAGCTGCTGCAGTTGCTCTTGCTTCTTCCCACTTGGTGGTGGTGCCGTCCGGGCTGGCTGCCAGCGTGGACAGATCGTAGTAGGAAGCGGTGGAGTTCT
>JAZUDF010000004.1:0-19162 GCA_045639485.1 Faecousia sp.
CTGTGTCAAATGCGGCGTGCGTCTGCAGGAAGGAACGGAGCTGTGTCCTTTGTGTGCCACGCCGGTATGGAACCCGGACAAGACGGCTGCACCGTCAAGCTTTTCCGCACGGTTTCCGCGTCCGGAACCGAGCAAGCGTTATCCCGTGCTCGCCTTTCTGACGGCACTGCTTGCCGTGGCGTGTCTGTCCTGCCTGATCTTCTGTCTACGCACCTACGGAAAGGTTTTATGGTCAGGCTACGTGATGCTCGGCATCGCGGTATTCTACGTCTGTCTGATCTTCCCGTTCTGGTTTGAAAGCCGGCACCCGTTGATTTTTGTCCCGCTCGCCTTCTGTGCGATCTGCGGGTATCTGCTCTATATCTGCCTGTACAATCACGGACACTGGTTTTTGTCCTTTGCCTTCCCCGTGGTGATGATCGTGGGTGCGGTCACGACCGCGAGCGTCGCACTGTTCCGTTACATCAAAAAAGGCCGTATCTTCATCATGGGCGGTCTGTTCGTGGCGATCGGCGGCTGCACGATGCTCATCGAGCTGTTCCAGAACATCACCTTCGGCGGCAGAATGTTTACGTGGTCACTGTATTCCACAAGCTTTTTTGCCATGCTCGGACTGTTTCTGCTGATCTCCGGTGCAGTGCGTCCCATGCGAGAATACCTGCAGCGGAAGCTGTTTTTCTGAGGTTTGTCATGCGATATTACTTTGCTCCGATGGAAGGGATCACCGGACAGCTGTTCCGGCAGGTGCACTACCGTCACTTTCCTTCCGCTGACCGATACTATATGCCCTTCATGGCTCCGACCGGGGCACATAAGTTCTCCGGCAAAAATCTGCGGGAGCTGGCACCCGAAACGATGGGAAAGCCGGTCGCCATCCCGCAGCTGCTGACCGCCAACGCACAGGAGTTTCTGTGGGCGGCGGAAAATCTCGCAGAGCTCGGGTTTTCCGAGGTCAATCTCAATTTAGGGTGTCCGTCCGGCACAGTTGTTTCCAAGTCAAAGGGCTCGGGCTTTCTGGCGGATCCCGATGCCCTTGATGCATTTTTGGAGCAGGTGTTCAAGGCCGCTCCCCTGCCGGTTTCCGTCAAGACGCGGCTCGGAATGAAAGATCCGGCGGAGTTTGAACGGCTGCTGAAGATCTATCGGCGTTACCCCATCTGCGAACTGACGATCCATCCGCGTACCCGCGAAGAATTCTACAAGGGCAGCGTCCACACGGACGTCTTTGATGCGGCGGCAGCCGTGTGCGAGATTCCGCTGTGCTTCAACGGCAATCTGTTTTCCGTGCAGGACGTGCAAAGCTTTGAAGCATCGCATCCGCAGATCGAAGCGGTCATGCTCGGGCGGGGGCTCTTAATGGATCCGCAGCTCATCGAGCGGCTGCACGGTGCCGCACCCTCCCGTGAGAAGCTCAAGGCCTTCCATAACGGGCTGTGCGAGGCTTATATTGAAAACACGCAGGGCGGGTTGCAGAACGTGCTGCCCCGGATCAAGGAGCTGTGGAATTATCTGATCTGCGGCTTTGAAGACACGCAGAAATACGCAAAGCAACTCAAAAAGGCGACAAAATGGGACGTTTTTTATGCCCTGACGCAGGAAATTTTAGAAACGGTTCCTTTACGCGAGACACCGGAGAATTTTTAAAGAATTCGGCGGGACGAGGGCGTCCCGCCCTACAAGTGCCTCGGCTGCAGCGGGGCGGGGAACCCGTCCCCTACAAAAGAAAAAGAAAAGGTGCGATTCGTTGGAATCGCACCTTTTCTTTGCGGAAACGGATTATACCTTTTCCTTGACCTTGGCTGCCTTGCCAAGACGGTCACGCAGGTAGTACAGCTTCGCTCTGCGAACTTTACCCTTGCGGACGGTTTCGACCTTGACGATGCTGGGGCTGTGAATCGGGAATACCTTTTCGCAACCGACACCGTAGGAAAGACGGCGAACGGTGAAGGATTCTTCGATGCCGCCATGCTTCTTTGCAATGACAGTGCCTTCGAAAACCTGCACTCTTTCACGAGCACCTTCCTTGATCTTGACATGAACGCGAACCGTGTCACCGACGCGAACTTCGGGCAGTTCTTCCTTCATGTACTGGCTGGTCAGAGCCTTCATGAGATCCATAATTTTTCCTCCTTGAATATTAGGCGTTCGTATCACAGGAAATGCCGCTGCACTCTCGTGCCGGCTGTGACAGAGGACCACCCCATTTGCAAGCCTGTATAATTTATCACAGATGTTTTGAAAAATCAAGGTTTTTTTACAGTTTTTATAATTTTTTCGACGGTACGGCGTTTCACCTTTCAAATCCGCTTTCATATACTGGAATGCAGGCGTCCTCCGCCTGAATTTTTTAAGGGCGTGATGTCGAAATGTTGTATTTGCTGACCTGTGCCGCACTCGGAACGGGCTTTCCTTTTCTGATGACAACCTTCGGTGCGGCAACTGTCTTTTTCCTTCCCGACACGCCCCGTCCGCGATTTCAGAGGGCAACGCTCGGGTTTGCCGCAGGTGTGATGACCGCAGCCTCCGTGTGGAGCCTGCTTCTGCCCGCGATCGAGCAGACAAAGGCGGACGGTTTTTTCCTGCCGTGGCTACCTGCTGCGGCGGGGATCCTGATCGGTGTTGTTTTCCTTGCAGCACTTGACCAGCTGCTGCCGCATCTGCAAAAGCAGAAAGAGAAAAGCGAGATCTGGCGGCAGAACGCATTGCTCGCCGCCGCGATCACCCTGCACAATATCCCCGAAGGAATGGCGGTGGGGCTTGCGTTTGCACTGTCGGCACAGTACGGCGGTACGGTTGGGGCGGCAGCCCTGGCTCTTGGCATCGGCATTCAGAATTTTCCGGAGGGTGCTGCGGTTTCCCTTCCCCTGCGGCAGGAAGGTCACAGCCGCACAAGAGCGTTTTTCGGCGGGATGCTCTCCGGTGCGGTGGAGCCGGTCTTCGGCATTCTCACCGTTCTCATCGCAGCCGGGGTGCGGATGCTGATGCCGTGGCTCTTAAGCTTTGCCGCCGGTGCGATGCTCTACGTGGTGGTGGCAGAGCTTGTGCCGCAGGCACAGTCGAAAAGCGGCACGTGCGGGTTTACCGTCGGCTTTTTGATGATGATGGTGCTTGACGTGGCACTCGGTTAAAAAAACAGTTTTGCCGCCAGAGCCGCAACAGCGAAGCCGGTCAGATCGGCACAGAGGGCAGCGGGAATGGCATAACGTGTCTTTCTGACCTTTGCCGCACCGAAATAGACGCAGATGGTATAAAACGTGGTTTCCGTGCTGCCGAGCATGATCGCGGCTGTCCTGCCGATGATAGAATCGGCTCCGTATCGGTGCAGGATGTCCGAAAACACGCCCAATGCCGCACTGCCCGAGAGCGGACGCACAAGCATCAGCGGCAGCACCTCCGGCGGGATGCCGAAAGCTGCGGTAACGGGTGCCGCCGCCCTTGTAAGAAGATCCAGTGCTCCCGAGGCACGCAGCATGGAAACGGCGGTCAGCAGGATGACAAGCGGCGGCAGGATACTGCCGAGCATTTTCAGTCCCTCTCCTGCTCCCTCTGCGAGCACGGCATAGACGTTCTCTTTTTTGGCGAGTGCGACCGCAGAGAGTACCAGAAGAACGAGCGGGATCAGAAGATCGGTCATCGTCGCAACGAACAGAGCTTTGCGGCAAGCAGACCGACGGTGACCGACAGGATCGAGGTCACCCACACCGCAGGCAGAATGTCAAACGGTGCTGCCGCACCTGCGGATGCACGAAGTGCCGCCGCCGTAGTCGGCAAAAGCTGCACGGACGCCGTATTGAGCACAATAAAGCGGCACATTTCGTCGCTTGCATTCTGCGTGCCTTGCAGGTCTTTCATGCGTTTGACTGCCGCGATCCCCATCGGTGTGGCGGCGTTGCCCAGTCCCAGAACATTTGCCGCCACGTTGGCACTGATGCTGTCTGCCGCCTGTGCATCACGGAAGGCCGCCGGAAACAGCCGTGACAGCAAAGGCCGCAGCAGCCGGGAAAGAAACGTGCCCGCTCCGCTGCGACGCAGAAGTGCTCCGACGCCGTTCCAAAGGCAAAGGGCTCCTGCAACGGACAGGCACACCGTGACGGCGTTCTGTGCTCCTTCCATGGCACTTGATGCGAGCTGTGCCGTTTGCCCCGTAAACAGTGCACAGACCGTCGATAACAGCACCATCCCCGCCCAGATCCACGCCATTGCCATACCGCTTCCCCCTTATTGAAACGAACTCCATACGATATATGAATGAACGGTAAACAATATGTAAATTTCAATGCGAAGTAATTGACACATTTTGAAAGAGGCGTTATACTGTAGAGGAAGAAAGTGAGGTAATTTGCGTGAAAGCAACCGGCATTGTGAGAAAAGTGGATGATCTCGGTCGCATTGTGCTTCCGATTGAGCTTCGCAGAACATTAGATATTGATATCCGCGATCCGTTGGAGATCTTTGTGGACGGAAACTCGATCATTCTGAAGAAATATACGCCCTGCTGCATTTTCTGCGGCAGTGACAAGAACGTGATCGATTTCAAGGACAAATTAGTCTGTGCCGCCTGCCGGAAGGCTTTGTCGGCTCAGGATTAAATGCAGAAAAACACGCTGTGAGAAACACTCACAGCGTGTTTTTTATTGTCTTGTGACGGTGATCTCATAGCAAACCGTGCCGAGCCCCGCATCTTCGATCTCGATGCTGTAGGCAACACGGAGCGTGCCACCCTGAACGGAAAGCCGGTTTTCGATCTGCGTGGTGGTAACGGTGATGAGAAGTGAGCCGAGCCCGCTCGAATCGTACAGCGATTTGTGCGTCTGTCCTTCACGGAACTCCATGCGGGAGATGACGCTGCCTTTGCGTTCCAGTGTGACGGTGTCGGCATCGACAAAAAAGGTCGTCACCGTGCCGTCAAGGCCCGTCAGAGCACTTTCACGGTAGCTGAAGCAGACCGTGCCGTCCAGCTCCCAGATCCGGCCTTCCGAGGTCAGCTCGATCACTTCCGGACGGTTGCCCTCGTAGCTTTGCACACTGCGGACGTTGATGAGTGCGTTAGTTTCCATGATTTGCCTCGATCGCATATTGCAGCAGCTCGTCGATCAGGCTGCCGTACGGGATCCCGCTCGCCTCAAACAGCTTCGGGTACATGGAGATGGAGGTGAAGCCGGGAATGGTGTTGATCTCGTTGAACACGACTTCCTCGCCGTCGAAGGTCACGAAAAAGTCCACGCGGGACAATCCGCGGCAGCCGAGTGCCCGATAGACACGGATCGCGGCCTCGCGGGTGGCTTCCGCAGCAGCATCCGATATTCTCGCGGGAATATAGAGCCTGGAGCAGTCGGACAGATACTTGGCGTCGTAGTCATAGAACTCCGCACCCGCGTCGATCTCGCCGCAGCAGGAGGCGACGGGCGTTTCGTTGCCGAGCACGGCGACCTCCACCTCATGGCCGTGGATGAACTCTTCCACCAGCACCTTACGGTCGTATTTCACGGCTTCGTGCAAAGCCGCAGAAAGTTTTTCGCGGTTGGCTGCCTTCGACACGCCGACAGAAGAGCCGGTGCCTGCAGGCTTGACAAACACGGGATAGGCAAATCTTGCCTCAACGGCATCGAGTACGGCTTCTTCGTCCGCTTTGAGCATCTGTCTTGTGACAAGCTGCCATGCCGCCTGGCGGATGCCTGCGTTGTCGGCAACCAGTTTGGTGAGGCATTTGTCCATGGAGGTCGCAGATGCGGCGACGTCCGGTCCCACGCAGGGAAGGTCTGCCAGCTGCATCAGGCCCTGTACGGAGCCGTCCTCGCCGTTTTCACCGTGGAGCACGGGGAACACGACATCGATGTGGACACGAACAACGCTGTCGCCTTCAAAAATCAGAAGTCCCTGACCGCGGATGGGAGAGATGACTGCCTTGCGGTTTTCCGTGCAACGCTGCCACTCACCGGAGGGGAGTTTGGAATAATCCGTGTTGCCGTAGAGCATCCAGTTGCCGGACTTGGTGATGCCGACGGGATAGATATTGTATTTTTCGGTGTCCATGATATTCAGAACGGACTCTGCAGAGCGAAGGGAAACCTCGTGCTCGGGAGAGATGCCGCCAAAGAGAACACAGACGTTCAGTTTGCTCATTGGAATTCTCCTTCAAAAAATGATCTCTACTATATTAGGCGAAACGGGCAAAGAATACAAGTATCATTTTCAGATTTATTGATTTTTTTCACTGCTGCATATATAATATAGAAGTATTGATGCTGAAAGGAGGTCATTTCTATGCAGATCAGCCTGACCGCCAAGGAGTTTCGGCGGCTGCTGGATATGGTCTATATCGGCAACTGGATCCTCAATTCCACCAGAGAGGACAATGATCGGATCTCCGATTATGACGATATCGAGGAAAAACTGTTTTCGCTTTGCCGCACAAACGGCATGGATGCTCTTTGCGAGCTCTATCAGGGACACACCTACCCTTCCCGTGCTTACAACGACGGCGGGATCCACGAAGCGATCGTCGCCTATGAGGATGCGGTGTTTTACGACATCCTCGCAGAGGAACTGGCCCGCCGCGACATGGATTACCCCGAGATCACGGACAAAAACTACGACGAACTCGTCAGCCGGATGGAAACCTATCTGGCGGAATTTGATGAAAACGGTGCAGATAACCTTGTTTTGACGACTTGAAAGGATTATTCGAATGCTGAATGATATCGCACAGATCGTGCTGCGGGCAGGAGCCATGGTTCTGTCTGCCAAGGATGCTGCGGCAGCCGCCGAGGTCAAGACCAGCCACCGCGATCTTGTGACAAAATACGACCGTATGGTGGAAGAATTCCTGCAAAAAGAGCTGCTCTCGCTTTTGCCGGATGCCGCGTTTCTCGGCGAAGAAGGCGATGAAACGCCCCGTTGGGAGCAGGCAGAATGGCTGTTTATCGTCGATCCCATCGACGGAACGACAAACTTTGTGCAGGGCTTTCCGAACGTCTGCATTTCCGTGGGGCTGATGCACTGCGGCGTGATGGAGATCGGCGTGGTCTACAACCCTTACACAGACGAACTGTTCTGTGCAAAACGCGGTGAGGGAACCACGCTGAACGGAAAACGTCTTTCTGCTGAAGACCGCGATCTGGAACACAGTCTGCTCATCTTCGGCAGTGCCGCCTATTACCGCGAGCTTCTGCCCGTGACGACAAAAATTTTCGATGCCGCGTTTCCGAAGGTGCAGGACATTCGCCGTTTCGGTGCCGCCGCCCTCGATTTTTGCTATCTTGCCGCCGGAAAAGCCGGTGTGTTTTTTGAAGCAAGGCTCTGCCCGTGGGATTACGCTGCAGGCAGTCTGATCGCACAGGAGGCGGGCATCACAGTCTCCGCCCTCAGCGGTGAGCCGCTCGATTTTTACCGCAAATGCTCCGTGCTTGCCGGCACACCGACCGCACATCGGCAGCTGCTGTCGATCGCCGCACCGCACATGAAGGAACTCCACCTTCGCTGACTTTACTACCAGGAGGAACTCACGATGAAACGAAAGCTTTATCCCGGCCTTGCTCTGCTGCTGGCGTTGCTGCTCCTATGCTCGTCCTGCAGCGTCCCGATCGAGATCACGAACACTGAAGCTCCCACCTCCCCGATCCTGCCCGATCCTTCGGAGCCGTTCATTCCGGAGCCCAACTGGGATCTCGTATACCCGCGGCAGCAGAACGCAGGCTCGCGTGACTATCTGCCTGACGGCGACATCGATATGCTCCGCTTTGAGGACATCGAGTACGTGCGTCCCGACACGGAAGCGATCTTTAACGCATTTGACACCGCAACTGCCGCTGTGACCGACGGCCACTCTGCAGAAGAGGTGTTAGAGCTGTTCTATGACGCCTATGACCTCTATTATAACTTCCACACCATGAACACGGTCGCAAACATCCGCTACTATGCGGAGATGTCCAACCAATATTACAAGGAAGAGTATGAATACTGCGAACGCGTCTCACCCGACGTGGCGGAAAAGCTGGAGCGTTTTCTGAAGACCTGTGCAACAAGCCCCATGAAGGCACGGCTCGAAGAGCTTTACTTCGGCGAGGGCGAACTCGATGAGTACATCGACTACGCAGTCTACACCAACCCCGAATACCTCGAGCTTACCAAGCAGGAAACCGCCGTGATGGAAGAATACCACACCACGTTGGAAGATCCGCAGATCGAGTATGAAGGCAGAATGCAGTCGTTCAACGATCTGCTTGAAGAGTACGAAGATGACTACTACGCTTATCTGGATATTCTGGAGCGGTACTACAACACCTACAACCCCATCATCGGCGAGTACTACATCCGGTTGATCCGGATCCACCGTCAGATGGCGGAGGTGCTCGGCTATGACAGCTACGCCGAAATGTGCTACGACCGCACCTACGGACGTGACTACACATGGGAGGACGGCAAGAACTACGTTGCCGGCATCCGTCAGTATCTCGTTCCGCTCTATGAGGATATCAACGAAGCCGGTCTGTCGAGCGTTTCCGGTTTCAAGGATGCAGACGAGGACACCGTTCGCTCCGTGCTGCACTCCGTGATCGGAAAGTTCGGCGGCGTGCTGGAAGAAGCTTACAACTACATGCTCGCCTACGATCTTTGCGATCTGCACTACAGCACCGATAAGATGGACACCTCGTTCACCACGTATCTCTACGCACTGGAATCTCCGTATATCCTCATCAATCCCTCCGGCACCGAAGACGATATTTTCACCTATGCACATGAGTTCGGTCACTTCACCGACATGTACCACAGCTATGACAGTGACGAAGACCTGGAGACCGCAGAGACCTTCTCCCAAGGTCTGGAATGGCTGACGCTCTGCTATCTGGACGGAGAGTTGCCCGATTACACGGTCAATCTGTTCCGCACGCAGAAAATGGTCGATACCGTTGCCGTCTTTATCTCGCAGGCCGCCTACGCTGATTTTGAAGACCGTACCGGTGAGCTCGACGATGACGAGCTGACGGTGGAAAACATCAACAACATCTACCGCAACATCTGCAAGGATTACGGTTTTTACAACGAGTACGTGGACTTCTACTATTCCATGGCGTGGATCGATATCCCGCATTTCTTTGAGGCTCCGTACTACGTCATCAGCTACTGCATTTCCTCCGATACCGCACTGCAGATCTATCAGCGGGAAATGGAGACACCGGGTGCCGGTCTGGAGCTTTACAACACCCTGCTCGACCGCAAGGCGGGCGACGGCATTCAGGCCGTCTGTGAAGCAGCCGGAATGGAAAATCCGTTCACAAAGGGCAGACTGAAGGAGATCGCAGAGTTCCTTTATGAGGAACTCGATTTAGATTAAATTCCGATAAACCGCAAAAGAACTCCGGGCTTCAAATAAGCCCGGAGGTCTTTTTTCTTTTTATTCACAAGATCACTTCACGGCGTCACCGGTCAGTTCCGAAATGATTGCCGCATTTTGCATTTCCGTATCAGAGAAGCTGCGAACGGTCTTTGTTTCTTTTGTGATCCGTCTTCTGGAGGACGGCCGCAGCACCTGCACCCAACGGACAACATAATAGAGCGGCGTCAGGATCTTGTGGCGTTCCGTCACCGGATATCGCTCGTGGATAAACCCTGCAGGCGGGAAAATGCGGAAAATATAATACTGAAATTTCGTGCCGCTGCCATTGTTGCCGCTTTCGGCGACCTTCCGGCTCTGCGTGTTGTTGCTTGCACCCGTCAGACCGGAATTGAACAGGAAGCTCTCCAGTGCTTCGTCGTTCTGATCCCGCTCACCGTCGCGGAACCACGTGTCCAGCAGATGGCGGATCGCCGCATCCATGCGGACAAGTCCGTCTTTCTCCAAAAGCTCATTGAGTACCTGACGGTCGAACTGCTCCTGCTCTTTCCGCAGGAAAAATTCAAAGTCCAGGATCTGTCGCAGGCTGACGCCGTACTCCCGCAGATGCTTGACAAAATGAAGGAGCATGAAAACGTACTGATCTTCCCGCCGCATCACATACTGAAGCGGAAGATCTCCCGTTTCCACTGCCTCCGGCCACGGATCAAACGTCCGCATGGAGGTGCAGCCGTCCGGTCGGAAGAGGCTGAAATGCATTTCGACCGCAACACAGGGTTCAAGGAACCATTCATCTTCCTTGAGCGTTTCGCCTTTTTTGGTATAGCCGAGCGACTCCATGATCGTACCGACTTCTTCTCTGTGCTCCTGCGGGTAGAGAACATCAATATCGCAGCTTGACCGCAGCATCGGATCCGGATAGTACTGCCCCAGGAAAGAGCCTTTGAAATACAGCGTACGAATGCCCTTTTCACCCAATGCGGCGGCGATCCGGCGGTACTCTCTGTTCTGCAGAGAATAAACGTGTCCCGTCTTTGTGCTGTTGCGGATGAACCGTTTTGCAAGATTCAGGTCAATATCCGTGTCACAGACGTTCAGTGCAGCCCCGACGAACGGTGCAACGCTCTGCTTGTCTGCAAGCCGGTAGACGGCTCTCCATTCATCCGCTGTCAGATGAACCGTAGCCGGTACGCCGGTGACATAGGCTTTCAGCAATTTCAAAATCACTGCGTTCATTTGATCCATTCTCGTACCTCTGTTTCTCGAAAGATACTATCCCTCACGCCGATGAAATCAGATAATATCATAGGTTTTCAATAGTTTTTTACGTTCCCGTGCAAGTCTGACGGTTTCGAAGGCTTCCTTTTTCTTTGCAGAACCTGCATACTGCCGCAGGCGTTTGATCCAGACGACCGGCAATCGGTACCGTTTTTCTTTTAATTCCGGATAGTCGGACATCAAAGCTTCCCGTGATGGGAATACCGCGTGGAGGAAGCCGCCTTTTCGACGCGTCTTTCCTGCGGAAACAGCATCCTGCGTCACTCTCGCTGCGTGTGTCCTGCTTCCCGTCGCCGTGCCGTAGATGCCGGCGGACAGCAGATCCTTCAGCATCGGCTGCTCATCAATTCGGACGTTTTGCCAGCACGGCGGTAAAGGAACGTCGATGCCAAGATTTTTCTTTGCGATGCGGAAAACTGCGGCGGAAAATTTGACGGTATTTGTCTGCTCTGCCTGAGAAAACAGTTTTTCCCAGTCGATCGCGGCATTGTATTTCTTTGCCCAAAGCCCGATGTCGCAGACCTGACGGATGCCGAAGCCGCCCCGGATAAAATGCTTGTAGGCATGCAATAGCAGGTACAGCAGATGGTCGTGCTTTGACATGGAGCAGACCGAATTGCCGCTTGCGAGCAGATAGGTCTCCTGCGTGTTAAACCCATCTGCAAAGAGGCTCTGCAGGTCTTTGACCGCTTCGGTCGTCTGCGTAAACAGGCTGCGGTGCAGTTCGATGCGGAGCACACTTCCCGGCTTTTTCCAGCCGATCTCATCGGCTGTATCGATATCTGCCTGTCCGAACGGAGCAAAGCCATTTTCCCGCAGCACCCTGCAGCAGTCGGAAAACTGCTGCGGGGCGGCAAAGAGGTCTTCATCGCCGCTTTGCCGCAGATCGCCGTTGGGATAAAGGTCGCGGCATAAAATGCCTTTGACCACCAGCGGGGCACAGCCTGCATCGCCAAACGTCTGATACAGTGCAAGAAACTCGGCGGTTTTTGCCGTCTGTGCCATCACCTGTGCTTTTGCAGCACTTCTGCTCTGCTCCAGAGCCGGCCACGCCTTTGCCGCGGGGCAGTCATAGATCGCCTGCAAAACGAGCGGCTGCAGCTTGTGCTGCAGGGCAAGGTGCATCAGCCCGTCCAGTTCCTGCGGGGTTTCGTCCGCCCAATCGACGTGCGTTTCGCACAGTGCCGCTTTTATGGCTTGTAACAGCATTTGTTCTGTGCGAGTCAGGTCCATGGGGTTCCTCTTTTCAGCAGAGCATCACTCTGCTTTTTTCTTTTTCGTGAGTCGGCAGATACCGGCGGCAAGCAAGACGTGAAGCGAGCTGATCGCCGTGCCGATCGCATTGGTGATGGTATCATCCGTTTCTGCATCGCCGAGGCTGAACAGAAGCTGTGCCGTTTCGATGCAGGTACTGAACAGCAGTCCTGCGGCGACCGTTGCGATCACTTTCTGCCACGGTTTCCATCTGTCGGGCAAAAGCTGCGGCAGAAACAGTCCGATGGGGAAAAACAGCAGAATATTCATCACTAAAGAGCGGTAGATCTCGCTTTGCTGCTTTGCCGCTTCCAAAGATGCAAACGGCATCAGTATCACATTGTTTTCCGGATGCGGAGTTCTGCGGAAAATGGTGAAATACAAAATGGAAAAAACCAAAGCCAGCAGAAGCACTGCATTGACCGTTTTCCAGCTCTTCCGATATTTTTTTCCGACCGTTGCCGTAAGCAGTGCCCACAAAAGCACCGCTGCAGCCATCAGCAGGAACACCGTTTTGAGCGGAATACGGTAAATGCGGTAGATCAGCGAATCAATCAGCGGCATAGGATCACTCCAGAATATTCTGAATGTAACGCATCAGAATGGAGGCAACTTCCGCACGCGTCGCGTTGCCCTGGGGATCGAGCATGGTCTTGCCGTCCGACTGGATCTTGCCGGAGATCATGCCGACGGCGACTGCCCATTCAACGTAAGGTTTCGACCAGGTAGCTTTATTTGCATCATAGAAGGAGGCAAGACTTGTCGTCTCGGAGGTATCCATGCCGACAACATTTTCGGTGTAACCCTTTAAGATGACTGCCATCTGCTCACGGGTGATCTTGTCGTTGGGGCCGAACTTGCCGGTGTCATAGCCCTTGACGACGCCGTTCTGATAACCCCAGATGACGGCATCGGAATACCACTGGCCGTCGGGAACGTCCGGGAAGACCGCTTCATATTCGACTTCCGGAGAACCGGTCAGACGGTAGAGGATGGAAACGATCATGGCTCTCGTGCAGACGGTGCCCGGTTCAAAGATCAGGTCGTCCGTGGTCGTGCTGCCCATGATGCCGCGATCGACGCAGAAGTCGATGCCGGCATGGCCCCAGTTGGCGGTGTTCGGCACGTCCTTGTAGTCCTTGGTCGGACATTCCACAGCGGGAAGCACTTCGGTATAGGTGTCGCCACAGCAGCTGCAGGTGTAGGTCACTGAGCCGTCTGCCGTGCAGGTGGGTGCAGTAAGGTCTTCGATATAATCGTGGTCAGCGGTCGGAACAATCTCCTGCGGGACAAGGATCTCGCCGCAGACGGCACAGTGGCTGCCTTCGGTCAAACCGGTTTCCGTGCAGGTGGGAGCGACTGCTTCGTCGGTCACTTCCGTGTGGCCGAGTGCATCGGTCTCGTCGGCGGTATAGGTATCCTCGCAGCGGGAGCAGGTATAGGTGGTATAGCCTTTTTCCGTGCAGGTAGGCTCCGTCACGGTGCCGACGTAGTCGTGGCCGAGAGGCTCGGTTTCGTCCGCAGTATAGGTGTCGCCGCACTTGGTGCAGGTATAAGTGGTATAGCCGCCGTCTAAGCAGGTAGGCTCAGTCACTGCGGTTTCATACGCGTGGATGCACTCCATGGATTCCCACGTCAGCTTGCCGCCGTAGTTGAGCAGAACGTCCTCTGTCCAGCCGTCTTTCACATAGTGATAGTACGCATTGGCCGTCACGTTTGTGAAAGCATCGGAAGCAATTTCCGGTGCATCGCCCTCAAACCAGACTTCCGTGATCTGATTGCAGCCGGCAAATGCCAGTGTGCCGACATCGGAAACACCGTCACCGATCTGCAAAGAGAGGATCTGGCTGCGGTAGGGATACCACGGAGCATCCTTGCCGGTATAGTCCGCCATGGCACCTTCGCCTTCGATCACGAGCGTGCCGTCCGCGTAGAACGTCCACGTTACATCGCCGGTCGTGCCGGTATCATAGACGGCAGCGGGATCCTGCGTGCCGGTGGACTCGAAGGGCAGATTGTTGAGCAGGCAATACATATACGTCCAGGAGTTTGTGTCGCCGTGAACAGTGCAGGTGCATCTGCGGAAGGCATCCTTGCCGATGAACGTTACAGAGGCGGGGATGTAAATATCCGTCAGGCCGGTGCAGTCCCAGAATGCGTTTTCGCCGATCGACTGCGTTCCGTCCGGCACCACGACCGTTGTCAGAGAAGAGCAGGCATGGAACGCGAAGGGGCCGATTTCCTGCAGTCCTTCGGGAAAGACGAAATCTGTCAAAAGATCGCAATTATAAAACGCATTGGTCCCGATCGTCCCCGTCTCGCCGCTCATGACCACTTCCGTCATATTGCAATAACGGAATGCAGACGCACCGACGGTCGTATTGCCGAAGATCTCAACGGATGTTAAGTCCCGATAAAGGGCACTGGGGTTATTGAAGGTGTATTCACCGATATACGTGATATCTTCGCCGATCTCCACGCGTCGAATGTACTTGACGAACGTTCCCCACGGAACCGTGGTGTAGGTTTCCATGGTATAGTCCGGCATCGCACCCGTGCCGGTAATGCGAAGCGTTCTGTCGCAATAGAAGGTCCATGTAATATTGCCGTCCGTGCCGCTGCTGTACGGCCACAGCTCTGTGGCAGCCCCGGTCGCGGAGAACGGAATATTTTTCAACAGGCAGTGGATCTCAGCAGCAGATTCGGTTTTGCCGTAGATCGTCAAAGCATCGCAATAAAAGAACGCAGTCGGCTCGATCGATACAACGGTTTCCGGAATGTAGACTGCAGTCAGCACATCGCAGCTGGCAAATGCCAGTGCTCCGAGGGCGGCATGCTCGGGTATGGAGACAGTCTCCATGTAGTCGCATTCGTAAAATGCCTGCTGCCCGATCAGGGTGAGACTGTCCGGCAGCTTGACCGTGCTCAGACCGTCACAGTAGGCAAACGCGTTGTTGCCGATCGTCTGCAAGCCTTCCCCCAAGGTCAGATCGGTCATCAAAGTTGAATTAAAAAACGTCTTCGTGCCGATTTCTTTCACGCCTTTGAGTTCGACCGAGGTCACATTCGGGTAATAGGAACCGTTGAGATTATAGAACGTGTAGTCGCCGACGCGGGTAATGCCGCCGTTGATCACGATCTTCGTGACCTTTTTTGCATAGGGATACCACGGTGCCTCCCTGAAGGACGAAGAATCGTAGTCCGGCATCGCACCGGTGCCGGAGATCGTCAGCGTGCCGTCATCGGTGAACGACCACGTGATCGTATCGCCGAGTGTTCCGGAAGCTGCTGCGGAAGCAGACAGCGGAAGCAGCATAAGCAGCATGACACAGGCAAGAATCATTGCAAGAAACCGTTTCATTTTGAAAACCTCTTTCTCCATTTTTCAATCAGTCAAGATCAGATCACAGATCCGATCTACATCTTCTATCGTAAGATCTGCGTAAAGCGGGAGCGTCAGGACACAGTCGGCGATGTGCTTTGCGACGGGTGTCTTGTCCCCGCCGGCAGTGGGCAGATCGCGGTAACATTCAAAGTCGGAGGTCAGCGGATAGAAGTATTTGCGTGCGACGATGTCGTTGGCTTTGAGCTTTTCAAAGACCTCATCGCGGGAAAGTTTGAAGCCGTCAAAAACGACCGGGAAATAGGCATAATTGGATTCAACGTCCGTCTGCGGTTTACATAACGTAATACCGTTTACACCGGACAGGCGGCTGCGGTAGTGCTCGACAACGGCTTTCCGCTTTGCGATCTCACCGTCAAGATGACGCAGGTTGCAAAGTCCCATTGCCGCCTGAAATTCGCTCATCTTGGCGTTGCCGCCGACGTAAGCACAGGCTTCCGGGCCGCGGATGCCGAAGTTTTTCATATCGTTGAGTCGCTGTACGAGTGCATCGTCCTGATAGCAGATCGCACCGCCCTCGATGGTGTTGAAGACCTTCGTTGCGTGGAAACTGAACATGGAAATATCGCCGAAGTTGGCAACGCACTTGCCGCGGTAAGTCACACCGAACGCGTGGGCGGCATCGTAAATCACCTTCAGGCCGTGCCGCTTGGCAATGTCTTCAATGACTTCGATGTTGCAGACATTCCCGTACACATGGACGGGCACGATGGCGGCAGTCTTGTCGGTGATGAGTGCCTCGATCTTGGAAGCATCAAGCGTATAGGTCTCTGGGTCGATGTCGCAGAACACCGGTGTCAGCCCGTTGCGGACAATCGCGTGTGTCGTGGAGACAAAGGTGAACGGCGTGGTGATGACCTCCGCACCCTTCGGAAGATCCATGACTGCGATGGCGTTTTCAAGGGCAAGATGCCCGTTGGTATAAAGCGTTGCATGGGGCGTGTGAAGGTAGCTTTCCAGTTCTGCCTGCAGAGCCTTGTGCTTCACGCCCATATTGGTCAGCCAGTGGCTGTCCCAGAGTTCTTTGATCTCTTCACAGTACTCTTCAAAGGAAGGCATGGAAGAGCGAGTCACGTTGATCATAATGCTGCTCCCTACTTAATCAAGATAGACAAGGTGCATATCCTTCTGTGCCGTGATGCCGGTCTTTGCGGAAAGAAGATCCTTGCTGACCGCTTCACCCCGCAGCCAGTTGACGATCGCCTGCGGCAGATCGGCACCTGCCATGTGGCTGAACGGATAGCCGCCGCCGAAGCGGGCATTCATCTCCAGGATATAGGCACCGTGTTCGGTTTTGAACACGTCGACGTCTACGTTGCCGGGATGGCGGAAGATGGCGGCAAGCCGCTCGCCGAGGGCTTTGATCTCCGGCTCGTCCACGGTCACGGCACTGTCGGTTTCCCCTGCCCGCATGGCAAGCTTCTGCTTGACGATGACGTTCTGCGGGTTGCCGTCAAGGTCATTGATGATGTCCATGCCATGCTCGGTGCCGCAGAGTTTTTCCTGAATGACGACACTTTCGTCGATATTGGCATTGGACTCGTATTTGAGATACGTCTTGCCGATGGTGCGTTTTGTCTTATCATAGAACACGCGGAGCTCCAGCTCGTTTTCCGCCTCAAAGACGGCGATCGAGCCCATGCCCCAGCGGGGTTTGACAAAGAGCGGATAAGAGAGCTTGCCTGCTTCGACGTCTGCAAGTGCGGCATCGGGCGTGAGGTAGGTCTTCGGTGCGGCAAAACCGTTTTCACAAAGGAACTGATAGGTCTTCCACTTGTCGTTGCAGATCTCCGTCACCCACGGATCTGCCGTGATGACGCGGGTACCGATGGCGGCAAAGTCTGCTTTATGCTTTGACAGCACGGGGATGTCCACGTCGAACAGAGAGATGACGGCATCGATCTTGTTTTCCTGACAGTAGGAAAGCAGGAACGGGATATAGTTGTCATCGTAGATGAGCGGCGTCACCACGCACTTGTCCGCCACGCGGAACGCAGGAGACTGTGCCGTGCCGTTGGCTGCGTGCACCTCGCCCGCACCGTCTAATGCCTTTTTGAAGTATTCCACCATGTAGCTTCTTCTGCCGACCGTGGTCAGCAGAACGTTGACGGGTTTTTTCATCACATTATCCCTCTTCGGATTTTTTCGTCAGGTAGTCAAAGAACAGCGGCGTACCGCCGGTATGAAGAAACAGAACCTTTTTGTTCTGCAGATTGTTCTGCTTTAGGTAGGCAAGCATGCCCCGGAAGGCCTTGCCCGTGTAGGTCGGATCGAGCGCCAGACCGTGTGTACGGAACATCCGGTCGATCGTCTGCTCGATCTCTTTGTCATACAGTCCGTATTCGCCGCAAAGCCAGGAATCTTCGACGCAGATGCGGTCGTTTTCGGTGAATTCTTTACCTTGCTCTGCGAAATACGCTTTGACGGAAGCAGCAATGACGCCTTCCGCTTTTTCCTTGCTTCGGGCAACGGAGATACCGATAATTTTTTCTTTGCCGCCGCACTCGAAGCAGCCCGCGATGAGGCCGGACTGCGTCATGCCCGTGCCGGTAGCAAGGAAGATATAGTCGTAGGTGTTTTGCGGAATCTCGCGGTAGGCTTTGGCATAGGCACGCACGGGCGTGGCCTCGTTGTCCTTCCCATAGCGGTCGCCGTAGATGTAATACGGCTTCTCCCCTGCCTGCTCGCAAAGTTCGAACATGGCATCCACAGCGGGTGCGACCTCGTACTTTTCACAGCGATGCACCTCCGTGCCGAAGGAGGCAACCAAACGGCTGTTTGCCGTTTCGATAAAGCCGCCGTGCTCCTCGGACGGGGCAAGCAGACGGCAGTGAACGTTTTCTGCAGCACACAGATTGGCAAGTGCCCGGCTGAGATTGGAGCGAGGGTTGCCATAGCCGATGAGGCAGGTCTTGCCCTTGGCCTTCATATCGTCCACAAATTCTCTTGCGATCCGCACCTTATTGCCGCCGAAGG
This sequence comes from Faecousia sp., assembly GCA_045639485.1. Taxonomy (GTDB): domain Bacteria; phylum Bacillota; class Clostridia; order Oscillospirales; family Oscillospiraceae; genus JAFRPC01. Next base: position 18,246 of record JAZUDF010000004.1, read on the forward strand.
AAAACGGCAGCAGGTCTTCCCGCTTGACATCTATGCAGTTTTCGGTTTCCGGCATCGAAAGTGTCTGGATAGGCGATGCGATGCCGTCTAAAATGATTCTGTTCATAGAAACACTCTTTTTAATAATGATAACGCAGGTACAGTTTTTTCCCTTCGGAGTCGAGCATATAGGCAGGCTCGTAGCCGGGGAAATCGAAGGCACGGACATGACGCTCCAGTTCTTCCGGCGTCATGGTTTTGGGATCGACGATGCGGTTTTCTTCTAACGTGTGCTTTTTGTAGTAGCAGGCGTTGTAGCCGCGGCGGACAAATTCCTCGTGGGGAATGCCCTCAAACCGATGCTCTAATGCTTCGGGGATGACGGCTTCCAGTCCTTCGGCTAATGCCGCCTGCGTCTTCTGAAAGACGGTGTAGGCGGTGTCGTCCGCGGTCACGGGGAACTCGCAGCGGCGGATAATCTTGCCCGTGTCGATGCCGGCATCGATGTAATGAATGGTGCCGCCGCCGATGGGGCTGTTCTGCAAAATGGTATGGTTGGCGGAATACAGCCCGCCGAATTCGGGCAGCAGACCGCCGTGGGTGTTGATGATGCCGTTTTGGAAACGGTCGATCAGCTCTTCCTTGATGATCCTGCTGAAACGGCAGGACAGGCCGAGCGTCAGTTCGCCCGGTTTGAAGGTTTCGATCAGCTCGTCCATCGTGTAGCGGCGAAGGTTTTGCTGTGTGCAGTAGTCCGCAAGCAGCGGGATGTCTTCCCACGGATCATTGTTGTGCGGCTTTTCGTTACCGACAACGACGCCGATCTTCACGTCGGGAAGCGTCTGCAGAAACATCACGGTTTTGGTCGCGATCGGCAGGTCACCGAAGACAATGACAGAACGTTTCATGATACTTCGATCTCCTTTGCGGCTTTGTTC
>JAZUDF010000005.1:0-17002 GCA_045639485.1 Faecousia sp.
GGGGCGAAGCCAATGCACTGCTTGCGTCTTTGCAGGCGGGAATGGCGGGCTTCCTGCCGGCTTAAAATATGAGCAGCAGAGTAGGGAAAGGGCTTGCCGTCGCCTGCGGTGTGCTCCTTGCAATCGGGATTATTTGTTGCATCTTCGTCAAAAGCGATGACCTGATCGGCACGGTTGTCATCTTTGCACTTGTCTATCTGGTCTATATGGTCGCCCTTACAAAAAAACTGCGACAGGAAGCATCCCAACAGAAAAAATCCCCTTTGAAAAAGAAATAGAGATAAGTTTCTCACATTTTATCAAGCCAAGCAGCGGCAGCAGCAAGTTCTTTGTTGCTGCCGCTGTTCTGTTTCTGCCAAAACAGCCTGCGAGTGTCTTTCAGACAAAAACATTTGGACACATATACAAGACAAGAAGGCAAAATTGTGCAACATATACAAAATATATCGATAAAATTTTATCTATTAATCGGAAAGACACAAAAAACACACTTGCTTTCAATTCTTTTGTTTGGTACAATGTATTCGTAATAGATGGAAAAGCAGGATTTTGCTTAGGCCACCCTCTTGATTAAAGGAGAATGAAAAATGAAAGCAACCTTATCACGTCGTATCATTGCAACACTTCTGTCTGTTGTGATGCTTCTGACGGTCATCCCCTCCGTGTTCGCCGGTACGTTCCCTGACGTACCCGAAGGAGCATGGTATGAAGAAGCGGCAGAATATTGTGCCGCAAAGGGCATCATGTCCGGTACCGGTGATGGCTTCAGCCCGAATGGAACTGTCACCAGAGAACAGGGCGTTCAGGCTCTTTATGCACTTGATGGCAGCAAAGAAGTTGCATTTGAAGCGTTGTTTACCGATGTGAAAGACGGTGCGTGGTATGCTCCCGCAGTTATCTGGGGTGCAACGAACGAGATCGTTTCCGGTATCGGTAACGGCAAGTTCGGCGTCAATGTCAATGTCACGCGTGAACAGATGGCGACATTCTTCTTCCGCTATGCACAGTATGTCAATGCGGATACGGCAAAGGCAGACGATCTTGCAGCCTTCCCTGATAAGGACACGGCAAGTGATTGGGCAACCAATGCACTGAAGTGGGCTGTTGCAGAAGGCGTCCTTTCCGGCAAAGAGCAGAAGGACGGCACTGTCCTTCTTGCACCGCAGGATGAGCTGACACGAGCAGAACTTGCATCGATTATGATGCGTTTCTACAAACTGGTCAACGGCGGTGAGCCTGTTCCGACAGAGCCGACCGAACCGACCGTCCCGACCGAACCGACCGTCCCGACCGAACCCACCGTTCCGACTGAACCCACCGTTCCGACTGAACCCACTGTTCCGACCGAGCCTACAGAGCCCACGGATCCTACCGATCCTCCGGTTCCTCCCACTGAGCAGGTCGCAATCTTCTATCCGGTTGCAAACAAGGTCATGACGACCGAGAGTTATCTTTATGTCAATGCTTCCGGCACAACGCAGAAGGATGAACTCGTTGCAGCGGATGCTTCGCTGGCAGCCGGAAAGATTCAGTCTGCGGCTGAAAACGTTGCAAAGTTCGAGATGCTCGAAAATGACGGCATCGTTACATTTAAAACTGCAGACGGCAAGTTCCTCTATGCTGACGGCACGAACGTCAGACTTGTCGATGCAGAAGACGAAAACACCAAGTTCGTACTGGAGGACGCCGAAGGCGGCACGCTGATCAAATGTGCGACTGCGGAATATCAGGGAAAACCGCAGTACCTTGAGTTCTACGGCGGTTACTTCACCGTTTACGGCCTGCAGTCCTCGAATGCAAATTACACCTTTGTAATTGCACCGATCGAATATAAAGAAATTTGCAACCACAGCTGGGATGACGGCGTCCTTTCGCCGAAGCCCACCTGCACAACGCCAGGCACGATCACCTTCACTTGTGTGAAGTGCGGTGAAATCAAGGTTGAAACGGTCGATGCTCTCGGCCATGTTGACGGCAACTTCGATAAGATCTGCGACCGCTGCGGTGCAGACCTGGGCAACGTTCCCGTTGAAAACGCATTTGTCAAAGTAACCGAGGACCCCGGCGACTGGTCCGGTGAGTATCTGATCGTTTACGAACTGGATGACGGTTCTGCAAAGGTCTTCAACGGCCAGGATGCAGCAGGCTCCTATGTGCTCCTGCCCAGTATCGAAGACGGAATGATCACGCTGCAAGGCGATATGTGCCCGGTTATCATCGAAAAGATGTCCGGCGGCTATTCCGTCAAGGTCAACGACCTGTACATGTCCAATAAGGGCCCGAGCACCAACGGTACCAACTTCGGCTCCACGCCCAAGGCGACCAACTTCACACTCAATTCCGACGGCACGGTCAAGATGGAATGCGACACCTGCGTGTTCCGCTTCAACACCAACACCGGCGACGGCAATGACCGTTTCCGTTACTATAAGCCCACCTCCACCTCGTTCCCGCTGATCTCTCTTTACAAGCGTGGCAACGAGCCCGCCTGCATCCATGAATGGGACAACGGCGTTGTGAGCGATGCAACTTGTGTTCTCGAAGGCAAAATCACCTATACCTGCAGCCTCTGCGGCAAGACCAGAACAGAGACCATTCCCGCACTCGGCCACATTGATGAGAACCTCGATAAGACCTGCGACCGCTGCGGCTATGATATGAGCAGACCTGCAGGCGATCCCGATCTGTTTACCAAGATCGACTGCAACCAGGATGACTGGTCCGGCGAGTACCTGATCGTCTATGAAATGGAAGACGGCGGAGCCAAGGTCTTCAGCGGTGCCGATGAAACCGGTGCCTATGTAACGATTCCCTCTATCTCCGACAACCAGATCAAGATCCAGGACGGCATGTGCCGTGTCATCGTCGAAAAAATGGATGGCGGCTACTCTGTCAAGGCCGGCAGCCAGTACATGTATAACAAGAGTGCAAGCTCCAACGGCACCAATTTCGGACCTTCTCCGAAAGCAACCACCTTCATGTACAACATTGACGGTACGGTCACGATGACCTGTGACGGCTGCATCTTCCGCTTCAACACCGGCACGAACACCGGCGAAGACCGTTTCCGTTATTACAAGTCGACTTCTACCAGCTTCCCGATGATCTGCCTGTACAAGGCAGGCGTTGGAAGCACCTGTGAACACCTGTGGGATGATGGCGAAATTGTCAACGAACCCACCTGTACCGAAGACGGCCTGGTTGTTTGCCACTGCGTCTACTGCGGTGCGACCAAGAATGCTGCACTTTCAGCACTCGGCCACATCGATTCGGATGCAAATAACTTCTGCGACCGCTGCGGTCTCGACCTGACGAAGCCCGTGGTTGTGGATGATGCCTATTACAAAGTCACGTCCAACCTCAGCGACTGGTCCGGTGAATACCTGATCGTTTATGAAGTTCCCGATGACGGCGGTGCCAAGATCTTCAACGGTACCGACGGTACCGGCTCCTACTACAAACTCAATCAGCTCTCCGGTGATAAGATCGACTTTGCTGACGGCATGTGCTCCGTGATCGTTGAAAAGATGTCCGGCGGCTATTCCGTCAAGGTCGGCAGCCAGTATATGTACAACAGCGGTGCAAGCTCCAACGGCACCAGTTTCGGCACCACACCGAAGGCGACCAACTTCACCGTCAACTCTGACGGCACCGTGAAGATGGAATGCGGCACCTGTGTCTTCCGCTTCAACACCGGCGTCGGCACCGGCGAAGACCGTTTCCGTTACTACAAAGCAACTTCCACCGGCTTCCCGATGATCAGCCTCTACCGCAAGGGTTCGGGTGCTGTCTGTGCACACGTTTGGGACGAAGGCGTGGTTTCCAAGGATGCTACCTGTACTGCATCGGGCGAAAAGCTGTTCACCTGTAGCCTCTGTGGCGAGACCAAGACGGAAATTATTCCTGCACTTGGCCACATTGATGCAAACGCCGATATGATCTGCGATCGCTGCGGTGCCGACATCGGTACTCCCGTACCGCCCGCCGACGGTGCAGCATACGTCAAGGTCACCGAGAACCAGACAGACTGGTCCGGCGAATACCTGATCGTTTATGAACTTTCCGACGGCTCTGCAAAGGTCTTTAACGGCCAGGACGCAACCGGCGAATATGTCAAAGTCAGTGCCGTTGCCAATAATACGATCTACTTCCAGGACGGCATGTGCTCCGTTGTGGTCGAAAAGATGTCCGGCGGTTATTCTGTCAAGGTCGGCGACCAGTACATGGCAAATAAGAGCACGACTGCAAACGGCACGACCTTCAGCACCAACCCGAAGGCAACCAACTTCACTGTCAACGCTGACGGCACGATTTCCATGGAATGCGGCACCTGCATCTTCCGCTTCAACACCGGTGTTGCAGCAGGTGAAGACCGCTTCCGCTACTACAAACCGACCACCACGGCACTCCCGGCTATCTGCCTTTACAAGCTTGATGACAACACGGTCTGCAAGCATGAATGGGATGAAGGCAAGATCACAACCGACGCTACCTGCACGGCAGCCGGTGTGACGACTTACACCTGTGCACTGTGCGGTGCGACCAAGACGGAGGCCATCCCTGCACTCGGCCACATTGATGAGAACACTGATAAGATCTGCGACCGCTGCGGTGCTGACCTCGGTGTTGTTCCTCCCGTGCCTCCCATCGGCGGCGACAAGGTCTACACCAAAGTTTCTTCCAACCTGACCGACTGGTCCGGCGAATACCTGATCGTCTATGAACTTTCCGACGGCTCTGCCAAGGTCTTCAATGGTCAGGATGCAACCGGCCAGTATGTGAAGGTCAGCAGCATTTCCAACAACCAGATCGCCTTTGCCGACGGCATGTGCTCCGTTGTTGTTGAGAAGATGTCCGGCGGTTATTCCGTCAAGGTCAATGGCCAGTACATGTACAACAAGAGTGCAAGTGCCAATGGCACGTCCTTCGGTACTACTGCAAAGGCAACGAACTTCACCTACAATTCCGACGGCACTGTGAAGATGGAATGCGGCACCTGCGTATTCCGCTTCAACACCGGTGTTGCCGATGGCGAAGACCGCTTCCGTTACTACAAGCCGTCCTCCACGAACCTGCCGATGATCTGCCTGTATAAGCTCGACAGCAGTGCAGTTGCCTGCACACACGAATGGGACGACGGTGTCATCAACCCCGACGCTACCTGCACGGCTGATGGCGTGAAGACCTTCACCTGCGCACTGTGCGGTGCGACGAAGACCGAAAAGATCCCCGCACTCGGCCACATTGATGAGAACGGAGATAAGATCTGCGATCGCTGCAGTGCAGACCTCGGCGGCGATACTCCGATCGATCCTCCCATTTCCGGCGGCAAGACCTATCAGAAGGTCACTTCCAACCTGACCGACTGGTCCGGCGAATACCTGATCGTCTATGAACTTTCCGACGGCTCTGCCAAGGTCTTCAATGGTCAGGATGCAAGCGGCCAGTATGTGACGGTCAGCAGCATTTCCAACAACCAGATCACCTTTGCCGACGGCATGTGCTCCGTTGTTGTTGAGAAGATGTCCGGCGGTTATTCCGTCAAGGTCAATGGCCAGTACATGTACAACAAGAGTGCAAGTGCCAACGGCACGTCCTTCGGTACTACTGCAAAGGCAACAAACTTCACCTACAATTCCGACGGCACTGTGAAGATGGAATGCGGCACCTGCGTATTCCGCTTCAACACCGGTGTTGCCGATGGCGAAGACCGCTTCCGTTACTACAAGCCGTCCTCCACGAGCCTGCCGATGATCTGTCTGTACAAGCTGGTCGGCTGAGCAGAGGAACGCAAAGTTTTTTGACACCATAAGAAAGGCCCGGCGTTTTGTATCGCCGGGCCTTTTATTATGTATACGGTGACAGAAATATCAGAGACGGAGCATTGACAAAGCTGTCCTGATTTTGTATGCTTGCAATAAGAAATCTTAAAAGAAGTAGGAGAGAGTAAGTTGCACTCAAACGGGAAACAACGCATTTATAAACTGGATAATTTTAGAGCGATCCTGATCATCCTTGTCGTTCTGGGACATGCGTGTCAGTTTTTGATTTTTAAGTTCAACAATATCGGATTTCTCCTGATTTACACCTTTCACATGCCGGCGTTTGCTTTCCTTTCCGGAATTTGCAGCAAAACGGGTGATCCGAAAATGACAGTCCGGCGGTTTCTGCTGCCATACCTTGCTTTCCAGATCATCTTTTATCTGTTTTTGAAGTTCGTGATCGATCCGGAAACAGCATTTTCTATTTTGAAGCCGGTGCGACACCTGTGGTATCTGCTGTCAGTTGTTATATGGAAGAGCTTTTTGCCTTTGGTTGATACCAAATCAAGAAAAAAACAGATTGTCTACGTCTGTATCAGTGTTGCTGCAGCACTTGCAATCGGTTATCTTTCCGAATTCTCGACACTGTTGAGCATTAGCCGTACGGTTGTCTTTTTCCCGTTTTTCCTTGCAGGCTTTTATCTGAAAGAGTATCTGACACAGCCGCATGGCACCTGTACCAAGGACGCAACCAAACTGTTTGCACTGCTGTTTTTGACGGTAGCGGTGATCGTCCTCCTGTTGCTTCGTAAACCCATCAAAAGAGATTGGCTTTACGGAATTATGCCATATTCCGTTTCCGAGTACGGCCCGGGGTGGCGGGGACTGCTTCTGCTGCTTGCCGCAGTGATGACAGGTGCTTTGTTTATTCTTATGCCAGAGAAAAAAGTGGCGTTTTTGTCAACACTCGGAACTCGCACGATGCCGGTGTTTTTGTTCCATATGTTTGTGATGCTGCTGCTTCATAAATACAGAGCCTATTTGCCGCAGCAGCTTTGGTTCCCGATCCTTGTGACGTTTGGCTGCGTCGTGGTTTTCTCACAAAAACCGTTTGTCTGGCTTGCATCACCCTTGTCCGAATGGAAAAAATACAAACAGAGCAAAGAGAATTCCAAAAGAAAAGAGCCGAAAAGTCGGAAGAAATAAAAAGCAAGCCTTGACAAAACCTGCTGTATTCAGTATGATTGCATATGTAAAACACTGTGAAAAAGAGGAGTACTCCGGCAGTTCGGCACAGAGAGAAGGCGTTTGGTGCAAGCCTTTGCGGATTTCGGAGGAAGGTCGCTTTGGAGTGGACTGATTGAACGTTCAGTAGATCGGTATGGGAACTCCCATTACAGAGTAATGAGTGCCCGCAATGTGCGGGAATTCAGGTGGTACCACGGTATCTTATGCCGCCCTGAAAGATATTTCAGGGCGGCTTGTTTATATTTAAGGAGTGAAGAAAATGGCAAGAGAACTTCCGAAAGTGTATGATCCCAAGGAAGTAGAAGACAAGATCTATAAAATGTGGCAGGAAAAAGGCTATTTCCACACCAAACGTGATCCGGAGAAAAAGCCTTTTACCATCGTAATGCCGCCTCCCAATGTCACGGGACAGCTGCACATGGGACATGCGATGGATGCGTCCTTGCAGGACATCCTGATCCGCTTCAAGCGGATGCAGGGTTATTCTGCACTGTGGGTACCCGGTGTTGACCATGCCGGCATTGCCACTCAGATCAAGGTCGAGGAGGAGCTTCGCAAGGAAGGTCTGACTCGTTATGACCTTGGCAGAGAAAAGTTCCTGGAAAAGGTCTGGGACTGGAAGCACAAGTACGGCAACCGTATTGTCGAGCAGCAGAAGAAGCTCGGTGCCAGCTGTGACTGGGACCGTGCCCGTTTCACCATGGACGAAGGCTGCTCCAAAGCCGTCCGCGAAGTGTTCGTTTCCCTTTATGAAAAGGATCTGATCTACAAGGGCAGCCGTATCATTAACTGGTGCCCGCACTGCCTGACCGCACTGTCTGATGCAGAGGTCGAATACGTCGACAAGCCCGGCCATCTGTGGCATATGCGTTACCCGTTGACCGATGGCAGCGGTTATCTCGTTGTTGCTACCACCCGTCCCGAAACGATGATGGGTGACACCGGCGTGGCTGTCAACCCCAACGATGAACGCTACAGGCACCTGGTAGGCAAGACCTGCATTTTGCCCCTGATGGACAGAGAGATCCCCATCGTTGCCGATGAATACGTCGAGATGGACTTCGGTACCGGCTGCGTCAAGATGACGCCTGCACACGATCCCAACGACTTCGAGGTCGGTCTGCGTCACAACCTCGACACCATCAAGGTCATCGCCGACAACGGCACGATCAATGAAAACGGCGGCAAATACGTCGGCATGGATCGCTATGAGTGCCGCAAGGCAGTCATTGAAGACCTTGACAAGCTCGGTCTGCTTGAGAAGACCGAGGACTACACCCACAACGTCGGCACCTGCTATCGCTGCCACAATGACGTTGAGCCGCTCATTTCCGCACAGTGGTTCGTCCGTATGGAGCCGCTTGCAAAGGAAGCACTGCGTGTGGTCTATGACGGCGAGACGAAGTTCGTTCCCGACCGCTTCTCCAAGACCTACACCAACTGGATGGAAAACGTCCGCGACTGGTGTATTTCCCGTCAGCTCTGGTGGGGACACCAGATCCCGTGCTGGTACTGTGCTGACTGCGGCCATATGACTGTCTCCCGCGAGGATGCCGTCTGCTGCGAAAAGTGCGGCAGCACGAAGATCGAGCGTGATCCCGACGTCCTTGACACCTGGTTCTCTTCCGCACTTTGGCCGTTTGAGACGCTCGGTTGGCCGGACAAGACCGAAGATCTCGACTACTTCTATCCGACCAACGTCCTTGTCACCGGCTATGACATTATCTTCTTCTGGGTTGCGAGAATGATCTTCTCCGCCTGCGAGCACACCGGCAAGCCGCCCTTTGACACCGTGCTGATCCACGGCCTGGTGCGTGACGACAAGGGACGCAAGATGTCCAAGTCTCTTGGCAACGGCATCGATCCTCTGGAAATGATCGACCGTTACGGCTCCGATGCTCTGCGTATGAACCTCATCACCGGCAACTCTCCCGGCAACGATATGCGTTTCTATGTCGAGCACTGCGAAGCAATGCGTAACTTTGCCAATAAACTCTGGAATGCAAGCCGTTACGTGATGATGAACCTCACCGTCGACAGGAACGAGCTGCCCGAGGAAGGCAAACTGGAAATCGCCGACAAGTGGATCATCTCCAAGCTTAACCGTCTGATCGCAGACGCGACTGACAACCTTGAAAAGTACGAGATCGGCATTGCCGTTCAGAAGATCTATGACTTCATCTGGGACGACTACTGCGACTGGTACATCGAACTGACCAAAGCAAGACTGTACAGTGAGGACGAGGAGAGCAAGCTGACGGCACAGAAGGTGCTGCTGTACGTGCTCGACCAGATCCTGCGTCTGATGCACCCGTTCATGCCGTTCGTCACGGAAGAGATCTGGCAGGCGATCCCGCACGAGGGCGAAGCCCTGATCATTGCCGATTGGCCGACCTCCTGCGACTGCCGCAATTATCCTGCGGAAGAGCAGCACATGGAATCCGTCATGCAGGCCATCCGTGCCATCCGTAACCGCAGAGCGGAGATGAACGTGCCGCAGTCCAAGAAGTGCGACCTCTATATCGTGACGGATAAGAAGGAAGTCTTTGAAGAGGGTGCACCCTTCATCACAAGACTGGCTTATGCCGAAAATGTCATTGTCTGTGAAACTGATCCCGAAGGCCACGAGGATATGGCAGCCTGCATCACGACGGATGCCAAGCTCTATATGCCCATGAGCCAACTGGTCGACTTTGAGAAAGAACTTGCCCGCATTACGAAAGAGATCGCTGCAGCAAAGCAGGAGATCTCCCGTGCAGAGGGCATGCTTTCCAATGAAAAATTCATTTCCAAAGCACCCGAGACGGTCGTTGCACAGCAGAAAGAAAAACTGGAGAGCAGCAAAAAACTGCTCCGCCAGTTGGAAGACAGCGAAGAAAGACTGAAGAAACTGATGTAAAATCATCGGAGGAATTGCGATGAAAATCTACACAGAGAAGTGGAGCAAACGGCTTGCAGTCGTGCTTGCCTGTCTGCTTCTGTTGCTGACGCTTGCCGGCTGCGGCGGAAAACGTGCAGAAGCCGGTGACGCAGGCACAATGCCGACGATCGACGAAGGCGGAGATATTACCCTTCCTTCTTTGGAGGACGGAGATGACAGCCCTTCTGAAGAGACAAACGGTCAGGGACAAACCGAACCCAACACCGGCGAGACACAGAAACCAACCGAACACTCCGGCAACAACGGAAACGGCGGAAACTCCGGCAACGGTGGCGGTTCAGTACCTACGCCGGGCAGTATCGGCGGATAAGAAAAAAGATGCAGCAGATCATCTGCTGCATCTTTTTTATATACAGTCTTAAAGTGGCCTTTTGACAGCTGCCACAAAAGCCGCAGCATCGGAGGCCTTAAAATAGGCACTGCCTGCAACAAGCACGTTTGCACCGTTTTCACGACAGATCACTGCAGTCGTTTCGTTGACACCGCCGTCAACCTCCAGCTCGCATTCCGGGTTGCGTTCGTCGATGTATTCCCGGATCTTTTTCAGCTTCGGCATCATATCTGCCATAAAGCTCTGACCGCCGAAACCGGGCTCCACTGTCATGACAAGAATGAGATCACACAGATCGATAAAAGGCAGTACCGCTTCGGCGGGAGTCTTGGGCTTTACACAGATGGCGGGTTTGACACCCTTTGCACGGATCATTTCCAAAGCTTTTCTGGTGTTTTCTTCCGTGTCTGCTTCCACGTGTACTGTCAGAATATCGGCACCTGCCTTGCAGAAATCATCCACATAGCGGATGGGACGGTCGATCATCAGATGCACGTCCAGCGGAAGTTCGGTGATCTTGCGGATCGCAGCGGTGACGGGAATGCCGATCGTGATATTCGGCACAAAAATGCCGTCCATCACGTCCACGTGCACGTAGTCAGCACCCGTTTCGGACAGTTTGCGGATATCACGCTCCAAATTAACAAAATCTGCAGAAAGAATAGAAGGAGAAACTTTGATCATATATTACCTCCATGCTGTTTTTCCTTATTATATATCCCGAAACCTTGCAAGTCAATCTCTCCGAACGAATCCCGGCTACCCGAGTTTTCGGATACTACTTGTAATTTTTCTCACATTCTGATAAATTAGAATAGAGGTGATGTTATGCTCAGGAAAAACAGAATGATCTTGCCGATGATCTTTTTTGCTTTGATCATCCTGCTTTCCGGCTGTGTCAAACCCGTCAAAACACCGGAAACAGAGCCGACCGCACAGATCCCGACAGTGGATACCGTAACCGTTGTCACCGAGCCGGAGCCGCAGCCGGAGTTTTCCGCAACGCCGCAGCAAGGCACGACAACACTTGCCGTGGACGGCACGTTTCTTAAAGACAGTTATCTCAACAACGGCACAGTCTACGTCAGCATTGAAGCACTCAACGAAGCTTTTCCGGTCGACTGCAGCACCGAAGTGAAAATCGGCACAAATCATACCTGCACCGTGAACCTGCAGGGAAGAACACTGCAGTTCTGTGCAAGTGAAAAGACTTTGACGGAGAACCACATTGTCAACGACCTTGGCAATGCTGCGATTTTTGATGGCACCACGTGGTATCTGCCCGCCAACGGTCTGATGACATACCTCGGCTTCTCCGTTCTGGAGGATCCAGAAGCAGATGCTGTTTATTATACCAAATTCCCGCACAACACGGACATCCCGGACGGCAAAAAAGTCCCGGTTCTGATGTACCATGCAGTCAGCGACAACTGCTGGGGCACGTCGGAGCTGTTTGTCTCTCCGTCGACGCTTGACGCACAGATCGCGTTGCTGTTGGAGAACGGCTACACACTGATCACCTTTGAGGACTTTGATCATCTGAACGAGATCGAAAAGCCCGTCATGCTGACCTTTGATGACGGCTATGACGACAATTACACCGAACTGTTTCCCATTTTGCAGAAGTATCAGGTAAAGGCCACTGTCTTTGTCATCACAAATGACATCGGCAAAAATCACAAGCTTACGGCGGAGCAGATCAAGGAGATGTCTGCTTCCGGACTGGTGTCCATTCAAAGTCACACGATGTCCCATGAGTACCTCAGTAACATGAACGAAGAACGTCTTCAAACGGAACTGACGCAGTCCAAACTGGTGCTCGCACGCCTGACGGGCAAAGAGTCGTTCGTCTTGTGCTACCCTACGGGAATGTACTCCAATCTGTCTTTGCAAGTGACAAAAGAGCATTATGAATTCGGACTTCTGATGTCGTCCGGCCTGTACACGACGGGTGGCGATCCCTACATGATCCGTCGCTACTACGTTCCGCGTGGGCTGTCGGCAAGCAGCTTGCTTTCTCGGCTGCCGTAACGGCTTGATTTGTGACTGAAAACGCGGTAAAATATCAAAAAAGGCGGTGATGCAAAATTGAAAGAAGTGAAAAAGCCTTCTGTCATTCCAATCTACGGACTGGCGGCAGTCTGGCTGCTGTATTGCCTGATTTTCCCGACGTACCGTCTCTGGCATTTTCTGCTTTGTGCGGTGGTTTCCGTGCTGGCCTATCTCGTTTTGAAAAAGTTTTTCCCCGGTGCGATGGAACTTGTGGAAGAACCTGCCACGACCGGTGACGAGCAAATTGATGAGCTGCTTGCAGACGGCAGGGAAGCGGTCAGTGAACTGCAGCAGATCGGTACGGAAGTCAAGGATCCTGCCGTTGCGGAAAAGGTCGGAAAGATCTGCGATCTGACAGAAAAACTGTACGATGATGTCAGAAAGGATCCGAGCGATTTCCGCCCTGTACGCCGCTTTACCGATTATTACCGCCCAACGACGGCAAAGCTTCTGCACAGATATATCGAACTGCAGGACAGCGAGATCGGCGGAGAGAATATCAGCGATGCAAAAAGGCGGATCGAAGATATGCTGGACAGCATCGTGACTGCCTACCAAAAAGAACTGAACAGTCTGTATGAAAATGACCTCGTAGACATCACAGCAGATATTCAGGTCATGGAAAAGAAAATGGCCGCGGAAGGCCTGACAGAACACCCCGAACTTTGAAAGGAGAAATACTATGGAAGACAATAAAATTCCCGAACTGACCTTATTCCCCGAAACGGCAGAAGCCGGAAAGATCGTACTCGAAGAGCAGGCGGCAGCCATTCCGAATCTGGAAGTTACGCCGACGCTTGACATGGTGCAGACCGAAGAAAAGAAACCCGCACCCGAAGCAGGCCCCGACATCAACACCCTGACGGAAGAAGAGCAGAAAGCGGTCCATGAGTTTGCGGAAAAGATCGACATCACGGACACAAACCTCGTTCTGCAGTACGGCGTCGGTGCACAGAAAAATATTGCGGATTTCTCTGAAGCGGCACTGGACTCCGTCCGCTCCAAGGATCTCGGCGAAGTCGGCGACATGATCGGCGGCCTGGTCGCAGAGCTTCGCGGCTTTAACGCACTGGAAGAAAAACAGGGCTTCTTCGCACGACTCTTCCACAGAACCGGACGCAAAATCGAAGAGCTCAAAGCACGCTACGACAAGGCAAACAATAACGTCGACAAGATCAGCCGCGAGCTGGAAGGCCATCAGATTACTCTGATGAAGGACGTTGCGGTGCTCGATCAGATGTATGATAAAAACCTCGACTACTATAAGCAGCTGACCATGTACATCCTGGCAGGCAAAGAGAAACTGGAGAAAGAGCGTGCAACAACGCTGGTAGAGCTCCGTGCCAAGGCAGAAGAGACCGGACTGGCAGAGGATGCACAGAAGGCAAACGACTATGACGCCATGTGCAACCGCTTTGAAAAGAAGCTGCACGATCTGGAACTGACGAGAATGGTATCCATTCAGATGGCACCGCAGATCCGCATGCTGCAGAACAACGACACGCTGATGAGCGAAAAGATCCAGACCTCCATTGTCAATACGATCCCGCTGTGGAAGAGTCAGATGGTGATCGCACTCGGCATCAGCCACACGCAGTCTGCCATGGAAGCACAGCAGGCCGTCACCGATATGACCAACGAGCTGCTCAAGAAGAATGCCGATGAGCTCAAGCAGGCAACGGTGGAGACGGCAAAAGAGTCCGAACGCTCCGTGGTCGATATCGAAACGCTCAAGCATACGAACGAACAGCTGATCTCCACGCTGGATGAAGTCATGCAGATCCAGGAGGAAGGCAGAACAAAGCGTGCAGCTGCTGAAACGGAACTTCGCCGCATCGAAGGCGAACTGAAGCAGAAACTGCTTGAGGTCAGAGACGGAAAACAGTGAAATACCTGAAAAACAGAAAAGTTGCGATCGTCCTTGCACTGCTTGTCTGCATCCTTGCAAGCCTGCTCGGGATGCGTCTGTCCGTGAATCGGCAGACGGCAAAACTTGAAACGGTTTTCATGGACAACAATGACGGTAGCGGAAAAGGACTGGGGCAATATCTGAAACAGATCGATGAAAGTGCGTACAACCTCATCAAACTCGGCGAGCAGGTGGGGGCTCCGACGGATGCACTTGTGCAGGCACGCGAACACTATGCACAGGCAAAGACCTACGGCGAGTATTATCAGGCGTATCTGGAACTGTGCAGTGCAGCTGACCGTCTGTATGCAGACCTGAGCGGGAAGGATCTGACCTTGCAGCAAAGGGATATGCTGACTAAATACTATACAAACGGCATCAACGATCAGAAGAACAAACTGTCACATATGGCGATCTCGTTCAACGAGTGCGTAGACGAATATAACGGCATCTTCCGCACCTTCCCGATGAATGTGTTCCGCTATCTGATCGGCGTTGGCGAAGCGGAGAAATTCGCATGAGAAGGATCGCTGCTTGGCTTCTCGCATTGCTGCTTTTTGCATGCCTGCTGACCGGCTGCGGCAGGGAAGAAACTGTGCTGTTGGAGCAGCCGGAAAATCTGTATGTTGCCGACTGTGCACAGGTACTGTCTGAAAGCACGGAAGCCTATGTCGTTTCCCGCACGACGGCGTTGAAAGAAGCCTGCGGCGGTGAGATCGCGGTCGTGACGGTCGATTTTCTGAACGACCTGACTGCGGAGGAGTATGCCTATACTGTGTTCAATCAGTGGGGCATCGGCGACAGAACGAAAAACAACGGCATGATGCTCCTGCTTGTCATCGGTGAAAACAGCTGCTGGCTGACACCGGGCTACGGCATTGAGGATGATTTTCCGTCGACGCAGTGCACGGAGTTTCTCCGGCAGTATCTGTGGGAATATCAGAATGCAGGGGACTGCGATACCGGCGTACGAAACATCATGGATGCTTTGACTTCGTGGTATAGCAACTACTACGGTATTGATATCCCGGGAGCAGAAAATCTGCCTGCCACCGATTTCGTGATCGAAAGCGAGAATGATGCAGACGGCGTGCTGTCCGGCTCCGGGATCCTGACACTGCTGATTATCGGCTTCGTGATCTTTCTGCTGATCCAGAATGCAGAAAGGAGATCCGGCTATCAACGCAAGCGATCCTATTTTGTTCCTGCAATGCTCCTGAACAGCCTGCTCAACAGTCAGGGTGGCTCGTATCACAGCAGCTCCGGCGGCTCCCATGTCGGACATTCCGGCGGCAGTTCACATGTCGGGCACTCCGGCGGCTTCGGCGGCGGCGGATCGCACGGCGGCGGAGGAGGCTTCCGCGGATAGCGGAAAATCCTGCCATCATAATTTCTGATGTACGGGACACAATAAGAGTATCTCAAACAAGGAGGATACTTTTATGGACTGTCATAAAATCAACAACAGCATTGAATGCACCGTACACCAGTGTGCGAACCACTGCTCTGACTGCAATTTCTGCAGTCTGGAGAAGATCAAAGTCGGCACGCACGAAGCCAACCCGAGCATGGATCAGTGCACCGACTGCCTTTCTTTCAAACGCAAATAAGAAGACGAAACACCCGCCGTTTCCGGCGGGTGTTTTTCATGTGCAAGTCCGGACTTATCTTTCAATCTTTCGTGTGCTCTTCTTCCTTTCGGATAGTCGGCTGTTGAGGATCCCACCGTAAAAAAAGATGCACATACACACGTACAGCCACAGCATTGTCAGTGCAATGACAGATAAACTTCCGTAGTAGATCGAGTATCCGCCGGATCTGGAAACGTAGAACGTAAACAGCACGGAAAATACGATCCAACCGATTGCGGTTGCCGCTGCACCGGGCAGAGCGTCGAGAAGGTGCTGCTTTTTGTTCGGAAACCACGCATAAAATGCGGTGAACAGTAATGTCAGTACGAGGAAGATAAACAAGTGATTTGCCTGAAAAATGGATGAAAGGAACGAAAAACCCTTTTCGTTCAGATTTGTGCCGAGCTGCTTTCCGAACAGATGCAGAATGAGCGTTGCGATCAGTGCAAGTAGCAGCAGCACGGTGTCAAGCACACTGCGTAGCCGCAGTATAAAATAGGATCTTGTTTCCGATGCACAGTAGACCTTGTTGATGCCGCGGATCAGACTGTAAACGCCGCGGGAGGCAGACCATACGGCAAAGACTGCAGACAAAGAAAGCAATCCGACGGAGTTCATGGCAAACAGCTCCTGCGTCATGTAATCAAGCAGGGGAGATAGTGCCTCCGGGAAAAAAGCGGAAAGTGCCTGCTGCAGGTCGGTGGGTGTCAGCGGCGTGTATTGCAGCAGCCCGATGAGCAGCATCATCGCAGGAAAGATAGACAGCAGAATAAAAAACGCGGCGTTTGCCGCATAGACACCGACCTGAGCAGATGCGGCTTTGCCGATTAATTGCTTCAGCGTATGCAAAGAGCATCACCTTCCTCGGATTAGATAATTGCAAATCGGCATAAAGTCTGATATAATTATAATATTGTATGAGAAGGGAGGCGTGTGTATGCCGCAATACAGTGCATCCGTTTCCGGTTTTTGCCGGCAGACAGATGTGTTTGCTTCGCTTGGTGAAATAAAGCAGGCAGGCTATGACGGTGTCGATTTCCCGCTGTATGTGTATACGCAGTCAAAAGGTGTCGCCCTCCGCAACGAAAACTGGTGGCGTGCATGGACGCAGTCTGTACGCGATTATGC
>JAZUDF010000006.1:0-5957 GCA_045639485.1 Faecousia sp.
AGCCGTTGTCCTTGACGGCCTTGAGGTCGTTGAGGGCATCCATGACGGCGGTCTTGGTCTCCTCAGGAACCTTGTCGCCCAGCTCGGTCAGGGTCTTCTCGGTGCTGTAGACCAGCGTGTCGGCCATGTTGCGGACATCAGCCTCTTCCTTGCGGGAAGCATCTTCCTCGGCGTGAGCCTCGGCGTCCTTGACCATGCGATCGACTTCGTCGTCAGACAGGGCGGTGGAACCGCTGATGGTGATCTGCTGCTCCTTGCCAGTGCCAAGGTCCTTGGCAGAGACGTTGACGATGCCGTTGGCGTCGATGTCGAAGGAGACTT
This sequence comes from Faecousia sp., assembly GCA_045639485.1. Lineage (GTDB taxonomy): Bacteria > Bacillota > Clostridia > Oscillospirales > Oscillospiraceae > JAFRPC01. The sequence continues at coordinate 322 of JAZUDF010000006.1, forward strand.
CGATCTGCGGGACACCGCGGGGTGCCGGAGCAATGCCGCCGCGCTGGAACTTGCCGAGTGTCTTATTGTAGGCAGCCATCTCACGCTCGCCCTGCAGGACGTGGACTTCAACAGGGGTCTGTCCGTCCGCTGCGGTGGAGAAGATCTGGCTCTTCTTGGTGGGGATGGTGGTGTTGCGGTCGATGAGGCGGGTGAACACGCCGCCCATGGTCTCGATGCCGAGGCTCAGGGGCGTGACGTCGAGCAGCAGAAGTCCCTTCACATCGCCACCCAGAACGCCTGCCTGAATGGCAGCACCCACTGCGACACATTCGTCGGGGTTGATGCCCTTGAAGCCTTCCTTGCCGGTGATGCCCTTGACGGCTTCCTGCACGGCGGGAATTCTGGAAGAACCGCCGACGAGCAGCACCTTGCTGATGTCGTAGGCGGACAGGCCTGCGTCGGACATTGCCTGACGGACGGGGCCCATGGTCGCTTCGACCAGGTGTGCGGTCAGTTCGTTGAACTTTGCACGGGTGAGCGTGACGTCCAGATGCTTGGGGCCGGTGGCATCCGCCGTGATATAGGGCAGGTTGATGGCGGAGCTGGTCACGCCGGACAGCTCGATCTTTGCCTTTTCAGCGGCTTCCTTCAGACGCTGCATGGCGACCTTGTCATTCGACAGGTCGATGCCCTCTGCCTTTTTGAATTCGGCAACGAGGTAGTCCATGATGCACTTGTCGAAGTCGTCGCCGCCGAGTTTCGTGTTGCCTGCGGTTGCAAGCACTTCCACGACACCGTCGCCGATGTCGAGGATGGAAACGTCAAACGTGCCGCCGCCGAGGTCGTAGACCATGATCTTCTGCTCGGCTTCTTTATCGACACCGTAGGCCAGTGCGGCAGCGGTGGGCTCGTTGATGATACGCTTGACATCCAGGCCTGCGATCTTGCCTGCGTCCTTCGTTGCCTGACGCTGTGCGTCGTTGAAGTAAGCGGGAACGGTGATGACCGCTTCGGTCACGGTGGTGCCGAGGTAGGCTTCTGCATCTGCCTTCAGCTTCTGCAGGATCATTGCGGAAATCTCCTGCGGGGTGTAGTTTTTGCCGTCGATGGAGACCTTGTAGCTTTCGCCCATGTGACGCTTGATGGAAGCGACGGTGCGGTCACTGTTGGTGACTGCCTGACGCTTTGCGACCTGGCCGATCATACGCTCGCCGTCTTTGAATGCAACGACGGACGGTGTGGTGCGGTTGCCCTCTGCGTTGGCGATGACGAGGGCTTCGCCGCCTTCCATGACTGCCACGCAGGAATTGGTGGTACCTAAGTCAATACCGATAATTTTACCCATAATATCTTCCTCCTGTTTGATTGGATTGGTTTACATAATTAATTTGCAACTTGAACCATTGCAAAACGGATGACCTTGTCGCCGATGCGGAAGCCCTTCTGGAAGACCTGTGCGATCACGTTCTTGTCCAGGCTCTCATCTTCGACGTGCATGACGGCGTTGTGGAAGTTCGGATCGAAGGCATCGCCCTTTTCGCCGAACTCGACGACGCCGAGGCCTTCCATGATCTTGCGAAGCTCTGCCATCGTCATCTCGACGCCTTTTTTATAGGCTTCGTCTGCGGTCTCATTGGCAAGGGCCCGCTCTAAATTGTCGAACACCGGAAGGAACTTGCCGACCGTCTCCGCTTTGATGTCGGTGTAGAGTGCTTCACGCTCTTTCTGACTGCGTTTGCGGAAGTTGTCGTATTCTGCCGCCAGACGCAGGTAAGCGTCGTGCTCGGCATCGAGCTTCTGCTGCAGGACTTCCTGCTCGGACGGCTGCTGCGGGGCTTCCTGCTCGGGTGCGGTTTCTTCCATGATCTCTTCGGCTGCTAACGTTTCTTCAGTCTGCGGTTTTTTCTCTTTCTTTGCCATGGTCATTCTTCATCCTTTTTGGTTTCGGGTGCGGGCAGTTCGCTTTTGTTGAACATTCTGCCTAAATTTTCGGCAAAATAGGACAGTCTTGCGGTGACCTGTGCGTAGTCCATTCTCGTGGGGCCCACGACGCCGATCAGCCCCTGCATGCCCTCGCCGATATCAAACCGCGTCATCACGACGCTGGTATCCTTCAGCTCCTTTGCGATGTCCTCCGGGCCGACTAAGATCTGCACGGGATCGTTGGCATTGAGCCTTGCGGGGAGGTTGGAGATCATTTCCTCGTCGAAGGTGCTCAAGACCTCCTGTGCCTTCTCGATATCGCGGTATTCCGGCTGTCCTAAAAGCCGCATCTGGCCTGTCAGGTGCACGTCGCTGTGCTGCTCCTGCAGGACATTGATGGTGTATTCCACGATGATCGGAACGAGTGACGCCGCGTTGCCCGCACTGCGGGTGATGCGTGCCATGACATCCGGCGTGATCTGCGAGGCGGTGAGGTCGGTGAGTGTGGCATTCAGCACCGCACCGAGCAGTTTCAGGTCTTCCTCCGTCACGTTGAGCGGCAGATGGATGAGTTTGTTTTTCACCACGCTGCCCGTGGTCATCAGAACGAGGATGAAACTGTTTTCCTCCGCCATGATGAGGTCAAACCGCTTGGCACACACCGCACCCTGATGGGATGCCATGGTGTAGGCGGGCAGGTTGGTCGCCTTGGAAACGAGTTTGCCGACCTGCGACATAAGCTTGTCGAACTCCTGCATTTTGAGTTCAAACGCATCGCTCATGCTCTTGGTCTCATCGATGCTCAAACGGTAGTTCTGCATCAGCTCGTCGATATAAAGACGGTAGCCCGCGGCAGAAGGAATTCTGCCGGCAGAGGTGTGCGGCTGTTCCAGATAGCCCATCTGCGTGAGATCTGCCATTTCGTTGCGGATCGTCGCAGAGGAAAAACTGATGTCAGGCAATTCCGCGATGGCCTTGGAGCCGACCGGCTCGGCTGTCGTGACATAGATATCAACGATCGCCTGCAGGATCCGCTTCTTTCGTTCTGTCAGTTCCGTATGGCTCACCTCTTTCGTCGGTTTAGCACTCAATATTTCAGAGTGCTAAAGCAAATATACACTGTTGTGATGCAAAAGTCAAGAGCGGATTAGCAAATATTTTCATAGAGTGCTAACTCTTTATCAGTATGTGCAGAGCACGGCTGTTTTCTGCATAAAAAAAGAGCGAAGACGGTAAGCCTTCGCTCTTTTTGCGGGCGGTCAGTCTGCCCAGACATCCTTGACGATCTCGGTGTCGCCGTTGCGGAAGGTGTAGACGGTGAAGCCGTCGTAGACCAGTTCGCCGTCTTCTCCTTCGCCGCCGCAGCTGGTGGCATAGGAACGGCTGATCGGCTCACCGATCACGGCGATCAGCTCGCTGACATCCTGTTCCAGATAGTTCTGAACGAGGCTGACGGGATCTTCCACGGACTGCGATGCGGCTTGCGTCGTGTCGGACGTGGCAGCGTTCTGTGCACAGCCCAGAAGCAGCGTGCAGGAAAGCAGGCAGGCAACAAGCAGACAGATCATGCGGTGTTTCATAATTTATTCTCCTTTACTGACAGTAAGCGGTTGAGACAGACAGAGCGTGCCGTTTTGTACGGCAAGGAGCTGTACGGTCTGTGTTTGGACGGGTAAGTACGCGGTGAAGGCACCCTCGCCTTCCCCTGCGGGAGATGCTTCGTAGACGGTGCCGTCACAAAGCAGATAGATGGGTGAGGTCGTATCGGTCGCGGCGGTGAGGTTGCCGGTATAACAGAACAGATCGCCGGCTTTTTCGCAGGTGCAGGTAAACGGAAGGTCAGAGCAGGCTTGCGGTAGCGTCACGTCACGGACGGGTGCAGGCAGGATCGGTGCCCGCTCGATGAGCCAACGGACGTTCCGCTGGACGATCTCGATGACGATGACGTCTGCGTTTTGTGCCTCCTCCATGGTCAGATCGTACGGCATGGCACGGCAGAAGCAGGCGTTGCCGAAGCTTTCCGCCATGAACGGATACAGGGCGTTGCCGAAGGAGTCGCGGAACATGAGAAGCCTCCCCTGCCCGCCTGTGCAGGAGGTTCGGATGATCTGGTCTTCCTCGCTTCGCATGGGCTTGTCATAGGTGAACGTCCACTCCCACGTGGGAAGATACTGCAGATCCTTCTCGGTGCCTGCGGGATAAACCATGGCGTAGAGGTCGCCTTCGTGCGTTTTTTCCTGCGTGTACTGCGAAGGATCATAATACCGTGCACAGGGAATGCCGAGCCTCTCCGCAATGGCATCGTGGGCAAGTGCCGCTCCGAGGTTGTTCCAGTGGGAGTCCAGTCTGTGATACAGTTGGACATCCTGCGAGGAAAGAACATCAAAGAGGTTCAGATACGGCACGCCCTGCTCCGTGAGGGCCGCTGCAAGCCGTTCCGCATTGCCCGGTGCGGGATCGGGCACAGCAAAGGCGGGCATATACTGCGGATAGAGCGAATTTTTGTTCGGTGCGACGGTGAACAGGAATTTTGCACCGATGTTTTCCGCGTATTCGGAGATCAGACCGACACAACGGGCGGCAGCAAAGCACTCCCGCTCGGTCAGGAGGTTTTGTCCCTGATAGTCGTCGAGCGTCACACGGTAGTAAAGCCATCCGTCTTTGCCGCAAAGGACTTCTTCCGAGGCGGAGGTACCGAACACACCTGCCTCCAGTTTGGCATCCAAGGTAACGAACTCCTGACGGAGGGCAAAATGATCCGCGAAATAATCGCTCAGATCGTTGAGATAATCAAAATTGACCGTGCCGTCCACCTTTGTCACGGACGGCTTTGCCGCAAGCACCTCATTGGCACGCGAGCCGGAGACACCGAAGAGGAGCATCCCGGTAAACGGCAGAAGTGCCAGAAGAAGGAACGCGGCAAGGAACAGATAGTAACCAATGTTTTTCTTCATCCTGCACCTCCTTAAAACCGGAAATAGATGAACGGGTTGAAGGAGGCGGACGAAAGACGAAGGATGCAAAGAACGAACAGTACAAGGGCTCCTGCATAGGCTGTGGCTTCAAAAGGACGGTGCTTTTGCACCCACGCGAAGAGTTTCCGCTGCACACCGGTCGAGAGCACGACACCGAAAACGGCGGCGGTAAGCACCTTCGCATCCAAACACTGCCGCAGAAGGAGCGTTCCCTCACGCGGGAACGACCAACCGGTGAAGAGGCCGCCCAAGACCGTCCCCGCCTGCGAAAGCGAATCCGCACGGAACAGCACGAAGCCGAAAATCACGACAAGGAGCGTATAGATATGGCCGAAGACGGTGCCCTCTGCTTTTTTGAGCGGGGTGACACGCTCAAGCACTGACCAAAGACCGTGCCACAGTCCCCAGAGGATGAACGTCCAACCGGCACCATGCCACAGTCCCGTCAGAAGAAAGATGAGAAGGACGTTCAGGCACGTGCGAAGCTGTCCTTTGCGGTTGCCGCCGAGCGGAATGTAAAGATAGGTGCGGAACCACGAGGTCAGAGAGATATGCCAGCGTTTCCAGAACTGCCGGACAGAGCCCGCGATATAGGGAAGATCGAAGTTTTCGAGGAAGTGAAAGCCGAACATCCTGCCCATGCCGATCGCCATGTCGCTGTAACCGCTGAAGTCGAAATAGATCTGCAGCGTGTAGAACACGGCGGCAACGGCAGAAAGCCGTGCGTCCGAAATGCCGGAGGCGAAGAAGGTGTCG
>JAZUDF010000007.1:0-31384 GCA_045639485.1 Faecousia sp.
CTCGTAGTTGGTCAGCAGGTCGTTGAACACGAAGCCTTGATTGAGCGTGCAGGCACCGTGCTGCAGGCGGTCGACGTGGTGCAGCTTCATCTCGTCGCACAGATTGTCGATCAGCTCTTCCAAAGGCTCCACGCGGTCAGCAAGCGACAGATCGTTTTCCACGAAGGCCTTGATCGCGGTGTTGACGATCTCCATGACTGCCGCACCGACGACGGACAGCTCGTGCTTGCCGGCTTCGGAGAAGACGATGCCCTTCTGATGCACTTCCTGTGCAGCCTCCGCCACGTTGAGTGCGTGGTCGGAAATACGTTCAAAGTCGGAGATCGTATGCAGGAACTTGGAAATTTCCTCGTTCTGCTTTTCGCTCAGCTCGCGGCCGGTGAACTTGACAAGGTAGGTACCCAGACGGTCCTCGTACTTGTCGACCATGCCCTCCATCTCTTTGACCTTTTCAAAGCCTGCCTCGGAGTAATTTTCCAGAAGATCAAAGGCCTCCTGCAGGCTGTCGCGTGCGAGGGTCGCCATCGCGTTGATGGTGATGCGGCTCTGCTCAATGGCAAGAGCGGGGTGATTGATAAAGCGTTCTTCCAGACGCAGGGTGGGATCTTCTTCCTCGGTGAGCTTCTTCCCGGGAACGAGCAAGATCACGATCGCCTCGATCACGTCGATGAACGGCATCAGAAGCAGGAGCTTCACCAGACGCAGGATCATGTTGACAAAGGCAACGGAGAACGGATCCATCGTCATGGTCATGAACGGCATATCGAAAATGGCGGCTGCGATGTAGAACAAAGACGCACACACGACCACGCCGATGACCTCGGAAACGAGGTAGACCATCGCGGTACGCTTGCCGTCGGTGTTGGCACCGAGAGCGGACAGCAGCACGGGAACGGAAGCACCGATGCAGATACCGAGAATGAGCGGGAATGCGGTGTCAAACTTCACTGCACCGGTAAAGGACAGTGCCTGCACGATACCGATGGCTGCGGATGCAGACTGCAAAATCGCTGTGAAAGCAGCACCGACCAGAATGCCGAGCAGAGGGTTGGAAAGGGTGGTCAGCATGCTTGTGAACCACGGCATCTCGCCGAGGCTGCCGACGGAATCACTCATCAGATGCATGCCCGTCATCAGAATGGCGAAGCCCATCAGGATGTCGCCGAGATGATGGTTGAACTGCTTTTTGCTGAACATCCGGAGCAGAATGCCGATGACGGCGATCACGGCGGTGAGTGTCGAGGTGGAAAGCAGGCTCTTGAGGCTGCCGCCGCCTTCGATGTAGCTCAGGCAGATCACCCAGCCGGTGACGGAGGTGCCGAGGATGGCACCGAGAATGACGGAGATCGCCTGTTTGACCTTCATCATGCCGGAGTTGACAAAACCGACGACCATGACGGAGGTGGCACAGGAGGACTGGATGACACCGGTGACGCCGGTGCCGAGCAGGACGCCCTTGACGGGCGTGTTGGAAAGCTTGTAGAGGATGACCTCCAGTTTGTTGCCGGCGACCTTTTTCAGACCGTCGCCCATCAGCGTCATGCCGAAGAGGAACAGTGCCACGCCTGACAGCAACTGGAAAATTTCAGAGATACCCAAACGGTTCACACACCTTTTTATCTGATATGCTTTTATCATACCGAAGGCAGGTTAAATCTTACGGCAGGATTATGTTAAATCTTTGTAAAATTGCGGAATTTCCTACTGTTTTTTGCAAAACGCTTATGGTAAAATATAATCGGAAGAATGTAGGGAACGGTCTTGACCGTTCCGCAACGGAAAAACGAAACAATATGAACGAACAACGATTAAAAACGCTTTTATATAACCATCCGTGGCGGGATCTTGTGCAGTGTGTCGCCACCGTGCCGTCGACGAATGCCGCCGTGAAAGTGCTCGCCCTAAACGGTGCCTCCGAAGGCACGGCAATGCTCGCAGACCTGCAGACGCAGGGACGCGGCCGCCTCGGACGCACCTTCTGCTCGGAAGCGGGAGGACTGTATCTTTCCGTATTGCTCCGTCCCGGGCGTCCTGCTTCCGACCTGATGACGCTCACGGCGAGAGCTGCTGTCTGCGTCCGTCAGGCGATCATCGATGTCTGCTCGATAGACACGCAGATCAAATGGGTGAACGACCTTTATCTTCACGGGAAAAAGGTCTGCGGCATCCTCACGGAGCTGGTCGGCGGCGAACCCCCTGCCGCCGTCGTCGGCATCGGCATCAACTGCGATCAGACAAATTTTCCGGCAGAACTTTCCGATATCGCAACTTCGCTTTTTCTGGAAACCGGCAGACCGACCGACAAAGAGCTGCTTGCCGCCGCGATCCTGCAAAAGTTTTCCGCCGTGTTCGACACACCGTGGCTGGACACCTACCGTGCTGCCTGCATGAACGTCGGCAAGCCCGTGAAGGTACTTTCCCCGCAGGGAGAAAAAGAAGCCTTCGCCGTTGATATTACGGATGCTGCTGCTCTGACGGTACGCTATCCCGACGGCACCGTGGAAGACCTTTCCTCCGGCGAGATTTCCATTCGACCGGTGACGTAGGGGAGAGGCTTGCTCCTCCCACCGTAGGGGACGATGCGAAATCGTCCCGATAATTTCAAATCCCACCGAGGTGATAAAATGATCTATCTGCTCGAAGATGACGACAGCATCCGCAAATTAGTCGTCTACGCCCTGGAAAGCCAGGGCTATGAGGCGGTCGGCTTCGAACTGCCTGCCGCGTTCTGGGCAGCGGTTTCCAAGAGGACCCCCGACATTGTTTTGCTTGACGTGATGCTGCCGGAAGAGGACGGCTTGACCGTCCTGCGGAAACTACGCAGCAACGCCGCAACGAAGCGTGTCCCCGTCATCATGGTCACGGCACAGAATGCCGAGATCGACCGTGTCCGCGGTCTGGACGCCGGTGCGGACGATTTTGTTTCCAAACCCTTCGGCATGATGGAGCTTGTCGCCCGTGTGCGTGCCGTGCTTCGCCGCACGGAAACGGATGCGGCGGTGAAGGAATACCGCATCGGCTCTTTGTACCTCTGTCCCCAGCGTCATCAGGTGCAGGTCGAAGGCAGGGAGATCATGCTCACCTATAAAGAATACGCCCTGTTGCAGCTGCTTGCGGAAAACAGCGGCAGCGTCCTCACACGCGACGTTCTGATGGATCGCGTCTGGGGCATGGAAACAGAACGTGAAAACCGCACGCTCGACGTCCACATCCGAACTCTGCGTGCCAAACTCGGCGAAGCGGGCGGCTGCATCGAAACCGTCCGCGGCGTCGGCTATAAGATCGGAGGCACGAAATGACAGGCAAGATTTTTCGAAACGCATTTTTAGTCGGCATCGCCGCCCTGCTTCTGTGTGCACTTCTGTTTCTCGGCATTCAGTCGAGGCAGTATCAGCAGCAGGCGTATGACGAGCTGGCAGCCGCCGCCGACTATGTGGAGCGGGGCATGCAGACAGACGGCGAAGCCTATCTGACGGAGCTGCACTCCGACTACCGCATCACGTGGATCTCCCCGGACGGCACCGTGCTGCACGACAGCGACGCGAGTGCCGCCTCGATGCCGAACGAAAAGGATCGGCAGGAGGTACATGCTGCCCTGACGCAGGGCGAAGGCAAAAGCACCCGTGCTTCCGCACTCACGGAAGAGCAGACGATCTACTATGCAAGAAAACTCTCCGACGGCACCGTGCTGCGGCTTTCTACGCCGAAAAGTACGTTCTTCAAGCTGCTCGGCGACCTCGCAGTTCCGATTTTGTGGGTGTTGGCACTGGTTCTGGTGCTGGCAGGCATCTTGTCCTTCCGCCTGACCAAACAGCTGCTCAAGCCCGTCAACAACCTCAATTTAGACAATCCCGATGCCGGCAGCACCTATCCCGAGCTTGCACCGCTGGTCGGCAGGCTGCAGGAGCAGAACCTGACCATCCGCGATCAGATGGATGAGTTAAGCCGCAGACAGAAGGAATTTGCCACGCTGACCGACAGCATGTCGGAAGGCTTCCTGCTTCTTGACCGCAAGGGCGACATCCTCTCCGGTAACCGCAGTGCACTGTCACTTCTGCACTGTGAGATCGGTGACAATCTGCTTTCGCTTTCTGAAAAGGAAGAGGCGATCAAGCCGATCAGAGCCGCACTGGATGACGGTCAGCACGCGGAAAAACTGCTCTCCGACGACAGCAAGGCATGGCAGATCATTGCCAACCCCGTCACCACGCACCGGCAGGTCTCCGGTGCGGTCGTCCTCATCATGGACGTCACGGAGCGGGAACAGCGGGAGCGTCTGCGTCAGGAGTTCTCCGCAAACGTCTCGCACGAGCTGAAAACCCCGCTGACCTCCATTTCGGGCTTTGCAGAGCTGATGATGGAAGGTCTGGTAGAGCCGGAAAAGGAACGCGAGTTTGCAGGCGATATCTACCGCGAGTCTCGCAGACTTATCACGCTGCTTGACGACATCATCAACCTCTCCCGCCTCGATGAAAACGACCATGAGGAGGCGGTCACGACGGTCGATTTGAGTGATCTGACCGGCGACGTGTTTGACAGCCTCAAAGCGGCGGCAGCCGACCGGAACGTCACCCTGACACAGACGGGCGAGCCGGTGCAGGTCGAGGGCGTGGAGCATATTCTCTGGGAAATGGTCTATAATCTCTGTGACAACGCCATCAAGTACAACCGCGACGGCGGCACGGTCACAGTCACCACACAGCGGCGTCCGGGCGAGAGCCGCCTGTGCGTGCAGGACACGGGCATCGGCATTCCCTATGCCGAGCAGGACCGCGTCTTTGAACGCTTCTACCGCGTGGACAAGAGCCATTCCAAGGAGATCGGCGGCACGGGACTGGGCCTGAGCATCGTCAAGCACGGTGCACAGTACCACAACGCCCGCGTGGAGCTCGAAAGCACCCCGGGCGAAGGCACCGCCATCACGCTGATCTTCCCCGATCAGAAGGAGTCAGACCATGCAGGAAGATGAATTTTCCCGCGAAACGGAACAGTTTGTCGAGCTGTGCGAGCTTGACGATGACCGCCGGCGGGATCTCGTGCTCGGGCTTTTAAAAAACGAGGGCATTCCCGCCTTCACCCGCGATCTCGGTGCAGGCAACTACGTCCGTATCGTCACGGGTGGCTCGGTTTTCGGCAGCAAGCTCTTTGTGCCGATCAGCTGCCGTGTGCGGGCAGGACAGCTGCTTGCCTCCGTGCAGCCGTCGGACGGCGTGCCGTTTGACGAGCGGGAGCTTGACGAGGCGTATGACGCCTATATGGAGCAAAATCCGCAGAGCACACAGCCCGAAGAAGAACCGCAGACCGAAACACAGGGGTTCCGCCTGCTGACGTTTTTCCTGATCGTATTCGGAGCCCTCATCCTGTTCGGCCTGCTCTTTATGGCATCAAGATAGAAAGGACGTGTTTTTATGAACGAAGTCATTCAGACCATGCTCAATCGCAGAAGTACCAAAAATTTTGATCCCGAACGTCCGGTCGAGCCGGAAAAACTGGACGAGATTTTGCTTTCCGGCACCTATGCCGCCAACGGCATGGGCAGACAGTCCGCAAAGATCGTCGTGCTGACAAAGAAAGAAGACATCCTTGAGGTCGAACGCATGAACGCAGCCGTGCTCGGCAATCCCGATGCCCATCCGTTCTACAACGCACCCACCGTGTGCATCGTCCTTGCAAAGAAGGGCTACTTCACCGGCGTGGAGGACGGCTCTCTCGTCATGGGCAACCTCATGCTTGCGGCGGAAAGCCTCGGCGTGGGTGCCTGCTGGATCCACCGTGCCAGAGAGGAATTTGACAGTGACGCGGGCAAAGCCCTGCTCAGAAAATGGGGCATCGAGGAAGAATATATCGGTGTCGGCCACTGTGTTTTGGGCTACCGTGTCGGCGACCCGAAGCCCGCTTTACCCAGAAAAGCCGATTACATCGTAAAAGTTTGAAAATTCGGTTGTAAAAAAGAAAAAATTGCGATATAATATAGCTTAACAGAAAAAAGATTGGAGGCCAGACTATGAAAAAACCCCTTGTAACACTGTTTGCGATCATCGGTGCACTCGCAGCCGCCGCTGCATTGCTGTACGTCTTCCGTGACAAGATCAAGGCACTGTTTGACGACCTCAAAGAAAAATGCAGCTGCTGCAGATACGACAAAGACGACTTCGACGACTTTGATGACGATTTTGAAGACGATTTCGAAGAAGACTTTGAAGAAGCCCCCGCAGAAGAAGCTCCCGCAGAGGAACTCCCCGAGGAGCCCGCAGCCGAAGAAGCCCCCGCAGAAGAATAATGCAAAAAAGAAGGCGAACTCGGTTCGCCTTCTTTTTTCTTGACTTTTCCTGCATACTGTGCTATGCTCACCGCAGAAGAAAGCAATATCGCACGGCGCATTTTGTGCGTTCTGTCGCTCCGTCAGGAGAATGGCATTTGCGGATTGCTTTCTTTTTTCATGTAAAAAAACTGCAGGCATGTTACAATGCCTGCAGTTTTTTGATCACATCTTCAAAATAATCGGGGAGGGGACACTCCACCGTCACGGGCTCATTTGTCCGCGGGTGGAGGAAGGTGAGTGCCTTTGCGTGCAGGCACTGCGTGTCCATGCCAAGCTCTTTTCCCTTGTGTCCGTACACCGTGTCGCCCAAAATCGGGTGATTTTTATATGCCATATGTACGCGGATCTGGTGCGTGCGTCCGGTCTCAAGCCTGCACTGCACGTGCGTGTAGCCGCGGTAGCGTCCGAGCACCGTGTAGTGCGTCACGGCGTTGCGGCTTGCTTTTTCCGTCACCGCCATCTTTTTCCGGTCGGCGGGATGTCTGCCGATGGGTGCGTCCACCGTGCCTTCGTCTTCGCGGATGCCGCCGCAGACGACCGCCTCGTAGGTGCGTGACAGCGTGTGATCCTTTAACTGTGCCGCCAGTGCCTGATGTGCAAAATCATTTTTTGCCACGATCAGCAGTCCCGAGGTGTCCTTGTCGATACGGTGCACGATGCCGGGACGCAGCTCGCCGTTGATGCCGGAAAGGGAGTCCTTGCAGTGATACATCAGAGCGTTCACGAGTGTGCCGCTGTGGTGTCCCGGTGCGGGATGCACCACCACGCCCTTCGGCTTGTTGATGACAAGCACGTCCGCATCCTCGTAGACGATCTCCAAAGGAAGATCCTCCGCCTCGATCGCGACCTCTTTTACCTCGGGCAGAACGACCTCGTATTCCGCACCGGGAGCGGTCTTGTCCTGCTTTCGCAGAGCCTTGCCGTTTAAGGTCACACAGCCGTTTTCAAGCAGCTTCTGTGCCGCACTGCGGGAGAGATTTTCAATGTTTTCCGCCAGAAATACGTCCAGCCGCTGTCCTGCGATCTCACTGATCAGCTTCATCTTGCGTTTCCTCCGCCGCTTCATCGGCAGACTCTTCTGCCGCTTCGTCGGCTTCCTTCTTTTCCTCACGGAAGAAGAACAGCAGATATACGGCAAAAGCGATCACACCGCAGGTGATAAAGATGTCCGCCACGTTGAAGATCGCAAACGGCACCATGGAGAAATGCACGCCGTTTTTGAACGATACCATTGGGATGTAGAAAAACTTCAGCGAGATCATGTCCGTGACCTTGCCGAGGAAGATACGGTCGATCATGTTGCCGATGGCACCGCCGGAGATCGCGGCGAGGCACCAAAGCTCAAACGGCCGGTCGAGCACGTGCTTTCTGATCAGAATAAAGAGCACCACGGCATAGACCGCGAACAGAGCGATAAACAGCCACCGCATGCCCGCAAAGGCGGAAAAGGCAGCACCCTCGTTCTGCACGTAGGTCAGGTGGAGAATATTCGGGATCACCGCAACGTCGCCGTGCGGGGGAATGTACTGCACAACGAGCCATTTCGTGAGCTGATCCACAGCCACGATCAGCACGACAAACACCGCAAGGGCGATCCACGTGGATTTTTTCACGGAGTTTTCTTTCATTTTGCGTTCCTTTCCGCAGCGTGGATCACGTGGCCGACCAGAACCGAGGGCGTCACCGTGCCGACACCGCCGGGGACGGGCGTGATCGCACCCGCAACGGGTGCCACGCGGTCAAAGTCAACGTCGCCGCAGAGCTTTCCGGCGGTCTCGTCCCAGTGGATGCCGACGTCCAAAACCGTCGCACCGGGCTTGACAAAGTCTGCCGTCACAAACTTCGGCCTGCCGACGGCGGCAACAAGGATATCTGCCTCGCGGCAGACGGCGGCGAGGTCTTCCGTCTTGCTGTGGCAGACGGTGACCGTCGCGTTTTGCTCCAAAAGCAGCATGGCAACGGGCTTGCCGACGACAAGGCTGCGTCCGATCACGACGGCACGTTTGCCCTTGCAGTCGATGTTGTAGTATTTGAGCATTTCCATGCAGGCAGCCGGGGTGCAGGGCACAAAGCCGTCCTTCTTGCCGAGAAACACGGAGGCAAGCGAAATGCCTGCGGCACTGTCCACGTCCTTGTTCGGTGCGATCCGCTCGCAGAGAGCCTGCTCGTCAAACCCCTTCGGCAGAGGTCTGAACAGCAGAATGCCCGAGATGAGCGTGTTTGCATTGAGTTCGTCGATCAGACCTTCCAGGTCCTGCTGCGTCACGGTGTCGGGGAGAATGTAGCGACGCACCTTGACGCCGACCTTTTCACAGCGGGCAAGGATGCCTCGTTCATAGGACACGTCATCGTCGCGTTCGCCCACACGGATCGTGGCAAGCACGGGGAAGACGTACTGCGTGTAAAGAGCGTCCACATGCGATTTCAACTCATCATTCAGTTTTGCGGTGACTTCCTTACCGGAAAGTATCGTTGCCATAGCATTTCTCCGTTTCTGTTGAGTTTAAAATTCAGAAAAGCCCGATCAATCGGGATATGGTCGGATGCTGAACATACAGCACCGTTCAAGGAAGAAACCGGTGATTGTGATTGTCTGAATTACAAGGATCGGGGGGATTGCCAAGGGGGTCGGCTTGGTGGAAAGACCCCCTTGGCTGTCCCTCTTTTCCTATCTTTTCTCTGACAAGAGAGAAAAGATAGCCGCCGGAGGCATGAAAAGCCTTTGATTTTGGGAAAGGTACTTTCCATGCGGAACCCCGTTTTCAAAATATCAAATCACTAAAATAACCCGACTATTTTTCCGTCTTCCGTCACATCGATATTCTCCGCGGCGGGTTTCTTCGGCAGACCGGGCATCGTCATGATGTCGCCCGTGAGTGCCACGATAAAGCCGGCACCTGCACTGACCTTGACGTTTCGCACCGTCACGGTGAAGTCTTCGGGTGCACCGAGCTTCGATGCGTCGTCGGTGAAGGAATACTGTGTCTTTGCCATGCACACGGGGAGTTTGTCAAAGCCGAGGTCGGTAAGTGTCCTGATCTGCTTTTCGGCATTCGCGGCAAAGCTGACCGCCGTGCCGTGATAAATCTTCTTTACGATGGCTTCGATCTTTTCCTTGATGGAGCAGTCAGGTTCGTAGGCAAAGCGGAAGTCGTTTTCCTGCTCGCACAGACGCAGCACTTCTTCTGCCAATGCCTTGCCGCCCTCCGAGCCTTTGCCCCAGACCTCGGACAAAGCGACGTTCACGCCGAGCTCCTTACACTTTTCTTCGATCAGTGCAAGCTCTGCTTCGGTGTCCTGCGGGAAACGGTTGATCGCCACCACGCAGGGCAGGCCGTAAACGTTTTTGATGTTGCTCACGTGACGCAGCAGGTTGGGAAGACCTTTTTCCAAAGCGGTCAGGTTTTCGGCACCGAGGTCGGCCTTCGCCACGCCGCCGTTGTATTTGAGTGCTCTTGCCGTTGCGACAACAACGACAGCGGCGGGGGTAAGCCCTGCCATGCGGCACTTGATATCGAGGAATTTTTCCGCACCGAGATCGGCACCGAAGCCGGCCTCCGTCACGGTGTAGCCGGCAAGCTTCAAAGCCGTCTTGGTCGCAGCCACGGAGTTGCAGCCGTGTGCGATGTTCGCAAACGGACCGCCGTGGACAAACGCGGGCGTATGCTCCAGTGTCTGCACCAGATTGGGCTTGATGGCGTCCTTTAACAGAGCCGTCATCGCACCTGCCGCGTGCAGATCGTCCGCCGTCACGGGCTTTTCGTCGTAGGTGTAGCCCACGATGATGCGGCCGAGCCGTGCTTTGAGATCGGCAATATCATTTGCCAGACAAAGCACCGCCATGACCTCGGAGGCAACCGTGATGTCAAAGCCGTCCTCGCGGGGCGTGCCGTTGACGCGGCCGCCGAGACCGTCGACGATGTTGCGGAGCTGGCGGTCGTTCATGTCCACCGCACGTTTCCACGTGATGCGTCTGGGATCGACGCCGAGGGCGTTGCCCTGCTGGATGTGGTTGTCGAGCATCGCGGCAAGCAGGTTGTTTGCCGCACCGATGGCGTGGAAGTCACCGGTAAAGTGGAGGTTGATGTCCTCCATCGGCACGACCTGGCTGTAACCGCCGCCTGCCGCACCGCCCTTGATGCCGAACACGGGGCCGAGGGACGGCTCCCGCAGTGCCACGATGGCGTTTTTGCCGAGGGCACGCAGTGCGTCCGCCAGACCGATCGTCGTCGTGGTCTTGCCCTCGCCTGCGGGGGTGGGGTTGATGGCGGTGACAAGGATCAGCTTGCCGTCTTTTCCTTTATTGTTCAGCAGATTCCGGTCGATCTTTGCCTTGTGTCTGCCGTACTGTTCGATGCAATCCTCCGGGATGCCTGCTTTTGCTGCGATCTCGGTGATGGGAAGCATTTTGCATTCCTGTGCGATCTCAATGTCTGTTTTCATGGTCTTCATCCTTAAAAGTTCAGGGGCGGCAAACTGTCGCCCCTGAAAATAATCAATAGTCAAGCTTTGCACGGAGCCAGTCTTTCAGCTCTGCAATGGGAACACGCACCTGTTCCATCGTGTCGCGGTCACGGATGGTGACGGCGTTGTCAGCGGGAGTATTCTCATCGCCGACGGTCTCAAAGTCCACGGTGATGCAGTACGGGGTACCGATCTCGTCTTCACGGCGATAACGCTTACCGATGGAGCCGGCGTCGTCAAAGTCGATCATGAATTCCTTCTGCAGATCGCGGTAGATCTCTTCTGCCTTGGGAGAAAGCTTCTTGGACAGAGGCAAAATGGCAGCCTTGAAGGGAGCCAGTGCCGGATGGAAGTGCATGACCACACGCACGTCGTCATTGCCGTTCTTGTCCTGGCCGACAACTTCTTCGTCGTAGGCGTCACACAGGAAAGCGAGGAAGGAACGCTCCACGCCGAGGGACGGCTCGATGACGTAGGGAATGTAGTGCTCGTTCTTTTCCTGATCGTAGTAGGTCAGATCCTTGTTCGAGGTGTTCTGGTGCTGCGTCAGGTCGTAGTCGGTACGGTCAGCCACGCCCCACAGTTCGCCCCAGCCGAAGGGGAACAGGAACTCAAAGTCGGTGGTCGCCTTGGAGTAGAAGCAAAGCTCTTCGGGATCGTGGTCACGCAGGCGGAGGTTTTCTTCCTTCATGCCGAGGTTCAAAAGCCACTGCTTGCAGAAGCCACGCCAGTAAGCGAACCACTCGAGATCGGTGTTGGGCTCGCAGAAGAACTCGAGCTCCATCTGCTCAAATTCACGCACACGGAAGATGAAGTTGCCCGGGGTGATCTCGTTTCGGAAGGACTTGCCGATCTGACCGATGCCGAAGGGCAGCTTGCGGCGGGTGGTACGCTGCACGTTGCAGAAGTTGACGAAGATGCCCTGTGCGGTTTCGGGACGCAGGTAAACGGTGTTCTTTGCATCCTCGGTGACACCCTGGAAGGTCTTGAACATGAGGTTAAACTGACGGATGTCGGTAAAGTTGTGCTTGCCGCAGGTGGGGCAGGGGATGTTGTTGTCTTCGATGAACTGCTTCATCTCATCCTGCGAGAACGCGTCGATGGGCTTGGGCAGCTCCTTGCTTTGTTCTGCACACCAGTCTTCGATGAGCTTGTCTGCACGGAACCGCTCGTGGCATTCGCGGCAGTCCATCAGAGGATCGGAGAAGCCGCCGAGGTGACCGGAAGCCACCCAGGTCTGGGGGTTCATCAGAATGGCAGCGTCGAGGCCGACGTTGTACGGATTTTCCTGCACGAATTTCTTCCACCATGCACGCTTGATGTTGTTTTTCATCTCCACGCCGAGCGGGCCGTAGTCCCAGGTGTTGGCAAGGCCGCCGTAGATTTCGGAGCCTGCGAAAACGAAGCCGCGGTTCTTACACAGTGCGACGATCTTATCCATGGTTTTTTCTGTGTTTTTCAGCATACTATGCCTCCATAAAAAATGGGCGATACCCATATATTTTCAAGTTATTATACTTATAAATAATACCTATGTCAATAATAGAAGCCTCTGCTTGCGAAAAAAGCGGCGAAGTGGTAAGATGGGAAAAAAGGAGGGATACAGATGAAAAAAACGGCATCCGTGCTCTTTTTGCTGCTTTTCGCACTGTACCCTCTGTGGTACGGCGGCGGCTACCGCACGCTTGAGCATGACAAGTACCCCGCATTTCTGGCTCTGTGCGGTCTGCTCACGGCACTGTTTCTCGTCTGTGCGGTGACGGAACTTTTCAAAAAAGACCGCCGCATTTCAAAGAAAACGATACCGGCTTACGCCGTGCTTGCCGCATTTTTGCTTGTTTTTCTGACAATTTCCGCGATTTTCTCCCCTTATCCCGATCGCGTGTGGCTCGGCGGTCAGCGGCGGGACGGCCTGCTCACGTGGGCACTCTATCTCGGCGTGTTTTTTGCCGCCGCGAAATGGGGAAAACTCACGCGGACGCACGTTGCCGCCCTGGGACTCTGCTTTGCCGTGACTGCGGTTGTGGCCTTCCTGCAGAAATTGGATCTCAACCCCCTCGGACTGTACCCTGAAGGCTACTCGTTCAGCCATCGCGGCAGCGGCTTTCTGTCTACCCTCGGCAACGTGGATTTTCTCTCCGCGTTTTCCGTCCTCGGCACGGTACTGCTGCTCGGAGCCTATGTGACCGATGAAACAAAGCACCGCCGGATCCCGCTTGTCGGGCTGGCGTTTGCCGCACTTTCCCTGCGGCTGTCCGGCGTGCAGACGGGCAGAGTCGTGATCTGTCTCACGCTGTTTGTCGGCCTGTGGTTTGCCCTGCGAAGCCGCAAGTGGTGTTGCCGTTATTTTCTCGGCATCGCGGTGATTTTGCTCGCCATGGCACTGCTTGCCTGCTTCCACAGCCAGAAAACCCCGGACGGCAGAATTGTGCTCTTTTATCCCACGGCAAAGACGCTTCGCCGTCTGGGTTTGCTCGTGTCTTGCCTTCTGGCGGCATTTGCCGCGAAAAAACTTCCCGTGCCCGCGTGGGTACGTCTGCACCGTACGGCAGCCACCCTTCTTTTCATGGCGGGCATCCTGCTTGCCGCGACGGCAGTGCTGTTCTTCTTCGGCAGACACTTCGGCACGACCGCTCTGCAGCTGCAGGCACTGCTGCACGGTGCCGTCCCCAAGCAGCTCGGCAGCGGGCGGTTTGCCATCTGGGAGCAGATGTGGACGCTGATCCGTGAAAAACCGCTCCTCGGCGGCGGCCCTGATACCGTGGGACTGCGAAATCTCGCGGGCAGGGCGGACAACGCCCACAGCATTTTCCTGCAGCTTTGGGCAAACGGCGGCGTGTTCAGCCTGCTTTCCTTCTGCCTGCTGCTCGGTGCGGTGCTTCTGCCTGCCTTCCGCAGAAAGACCAAAGGCGATTTTCTCTATGTCCTTCCCGTGCTTGCCTATCTTGCCCATGCGGCAGTGTCCGTAGACGAATTCATCGTCGCCCCCGTCTTCTGGGCAGTGCTCGGCCTGCTCGCCGCACAAAGACCGCAGGCACTTTCACCCGAAAAATAAAACACGAAAACCGTGCCGGAACGCTCTCCCGTTCCGGCACAATTTTTTTCGCAAAACCGGCTTTGAAACCTTGCAAAAAAGTCCGAAAAATGATAGAATATAGTGAATTATTCTCGGGAGGTATACCCCTTTGGAAACCAAGACTCGCGTGATCTCCGAGGCAGAACTTGCACGTCAGCAGGAGATCGCTGCCTATATCAAAGAATTCTGGCAAAAGCAGGGCAAAACGCCGCTTGCGTGGGTGGACACCTACGGCTGTCAGCAGAACGAAGCGGACTCCGAACGCATCCGCGGCATCCTTGAGACCTGCGGCTACGCCATGACGGACGGCCCGGAGAATGCAGACGTCATCGTTATCAACACCTGTGCCATCCGCGAGCACGCCGAGCAGCGAGTGTTCGGCAACGTGGGTGCCCTCGTTCACACCAAACGCCGCCACGAAGGCCAGAAGATCTTCATCTGCGGCTGCATGATGGGACAGCCCGCTGTCGCCGAGCGGATGAAAAACAGCTACCACCACGTCGACGGCATTTTCTCTCCGCATCACCTGTGGGAGCTGCCGGAGCATCTCTACCGTGTCCTCATCCGCCACAAAAAGGCTTACGCCGTGGAAGACTCTGCCGGCAACATCGCCGAAGGTCTGCCGGTCGTGCGTACCGACAAGCTCAAAGCGTGGGTGTCGATCATGTACGGCTGCAACAACTTCTGCTCCTACTGCATCGTACCCTACGTCCGAGGCCGCGAACGCAGCCGCAGACCGCAGGACGTCATCGAAGAATGCCGCTCTCTCATCGCACAGGGCTACAAGGACATCACGCTCCTCGGACAGAACGTCAACTCCTACGGCAAGGACCTGAACTGCGAGGTCGACTTTGCAGACCTGCTTGCCGCCGTGGCGGAGCTGCCGGGCGAGTTCATCCTCCGCTTTATGACGAGCCATCCACGTGACGCAAGCCACAAGCTGTTTGACACGATGGCTACGCACTCCAAGATTGCCAAACAGTTCCATCTGCCGTTCCAGTCGGGCAACGACCGCGTCCTCAAGGCGATGAACCGCCACTACACGCTCTCCCAGTATGAAGAGCTGATCGCCTACGGCAGAAGCGTCATGCCCGACATCGTCTTCACCTCCGATGTCATCGTCGGCTTCCCCGGCGAAACGGAGGAAGAGTTTGAAGACACTTTGAAGCTCATCGAAAAGGTGCGGTACGACGCTTTGTTCACCTTCATTTTCTCCCCGCGTCCGGGTACGCCCGCAGCAAAGATGGACGATCCGTTCACGAAGGAAGAAAAGAGTGCCCGTTTTGACAGGCTCGTGAATTTGCAGAACCGCATCTCCGAAGAAAAGCACAAAGCCTACGTCGGCAAGACCGTCCGCGTCCTCGTGGACGGAAAGGAAGACGACTGCCTGACCTCCCGCACGGGCGGCGGCAGACTGGTGCGTCTGCACGGCGACGAGAGCCTCATCGGACAGTTCGTCAATGTGAAAATCGACGGCTGCAACACCTGGTCACTGACCGGCGAACCGATTCTTTGACGCCGTAGGGCGGGACGCCCCCGTCCCGCCGTGTGCGAAGCACAAATACAGTTTTTGAAACAAAAAGGAGGGGAAAACAGTGGCAGAACTGACCCCGATGATGAAACAATATCTGGAGATCAAGGCACAGAACCCGGACAGTCTGCTGTTTTTCCGTCTGGGCGACTTTTACGAAATGTTCGCCGAGGACGCACGTGTTGCCTCAAAGGAGCTTGATCTCGTTCTGACGACGCGTGACCGCTCCGAGGACAAGAGTCCCGAGGAAAAACTGCCGATGTGCGGCGTGCCGTTCCATGCGGCGGAAAGCTATATCGCAAGGCTCGTTTCCAAGGGCTACAAGGTCGCCATCTGTGAGCAGATGGAGGATCCCGCCCTTGCCAAAGGACTGGTCAAACGCGACGTCATCCGCATCGTCACGCCGGGCACGGTGGTCGAAAGCTCTATGCTCGACGAGTCCGTCAACAACTATTTCGGCTGCGTGTTCGGTGAAAAGGACAGCTACGGCGTCGCTCTCATCGATATCTCCACGGGCGAAGCGAACGCCACCGTCTGCACGGGTGCGGACGCAGGGGAGAAGGCCGCGAACGAGCTTGGCAGATTTTCTCCCGCAGAGCTGATTTTGGGCGGTGCTGCCGCCGAGGATAAGCTTCTGCGTGCCATGGTAAACGACCGTCTGTCCTGTGCCGTCAGTGTGCCGGACGAGGCCGTCTTTGATGCAAACGCGTGCGAACAGTCGCTCACCGCACAGTTCGGACAGACGCCGGAAGAACTCGGCATCGCCGCAGTTCCCACGGTCATCCGTGCCGCAGGTGCTCTTTTGCAGACGCTCAAAGATCTGCAGAAGGCCGACCTCAGCCACATCCGCAAATTAGACTACTATCTTTCGGGCAAGTACATGGAACTCGACCTCACTGCCCGCTGTAATTTAGAGCTGACGCAGACGCTCCGCAGCAAGGAAAAACGCGGCAGCTTGCTCTGGGTGCTCGACAAGACCAAAACGCCCATGGGCTCGCGTATGCTGCGTGCCTGGATGGACAAGCCGCTCGTCAGTCCCAACCTTATCGGCAAACGTCTTTCTGCCGTGGAAGAACTCAGACAGCAGACCGTCCGCCGTGGGGAGATCATCGAGCTGCTCAAAGACGTCACCGATCTGGAGCGTGTCATGGCACGCATCGTCACGGGTGCCGCAAATGCCAAGGATCTCGTTGCCCTTGCACAGGGCAGCCGTTGCCTGCCGCAGCTTCGCAAACAGTTAGACGGCTGCAGCAGCACGCTGCTTGCCGGCATCCATGACGAGCTCGACGAGCTGACCGATCTTCGTGATCTCATCAGCCGTGCCATCGTCGACGAGCCGCCGTTCACCGTCCGCGAGGGCGGGATGATCCGCCGGGGTTACAACGAGGAGATCGACCGTCTGCGGGAGATCATGTCGGGCGGCAAGGGCATGCTCTCGGGCATCGAAACGCGTGAAAAGGAAAAGACCGGCATCAAGAATCTCCGTGTCGGCTACAACCGCGTTTTCGGCTACTACATCGAGGTTGCCAAGGGACAGGTCGACCTCGTTCCCGACACCTATATCCGCAAACAGACACTGGTCAACGGCGAACGGTACATCACCGAAGAGCTGAAAGACCTTGAAAATACCATCCTCACCGCCAAAGACCGCGTGACCGCACTGGAGTACGAGCTCTTCACGGACGTGCGGCAGCATCTGGCCTCGCAGGCGGCAAGAGTGCAGACGGCATCCCGCTGCATCGCGGCGGCGGACGTGCTTTCCTGCTTTGCAGAACTCGCCGTCAGAAACAACTACTGCAAGCCCGAGGTAGACCTCTCCGGCGAGATCGCCATCGCGGACGGCAGACACCCCGTGGTCGAGCAGGTGCTCAAAGACAGCCTCTTCGTCCCGAATGACGTCCACCTCAACGGCACGGACAGCCGCGTGGCGATCATCACGGGCCCCAACATGGCAGGCAAATCCACCTATATGCGTCAGGTGGCTCTGATCGTCCTCATGGCACAGATGGGCTGCTTCGTCCCTGCAAAGGCGGCACGGATCGGCGTGGTGGACAAGCTTTTTACCCGCATCGGTGCGTCGGACGATCTGACCTCCGGACAGTCCACCTTCATGGTGGAGATGGCGGAAGTCGCAGACATCCTCAAAAACGCCACCTCCCGCAGTCTGCTCATTTTGGATGAGATCGGACGCGGTACCTCCACCTTTGACGGCATGGCGATCGCAAGAGCAGTGCTGGAATATGCCGCCGACCGTAAAAAACTCGGAGCCAAAACGCTCTTTGCCACCCACTATCACGAGCTGACCAGTATCGAAAACGAACTGGAAGGCGTCCGCAATTTCAACATCGCCGTCAAAAAACGCAAGGACGACATCATCTTCCTGCGGAAGATCGTTCCCGGTGCGGCAGACGACAGCTACGGCGTCGAAGTCGCCAAGCTCGCAGGCCTGCCCGACAAGGTCATCAAGCGGGCACACGAACTGCTCACCGAACTCGAAGCGGGCGGCGTGCAGACGAAACCGCACGCCGTGGCTGCCGAGCCGGAGGAAGACCAATTCTCTCTGCTCGACCTCACCGACCGCCGTATCCGCGAAAAACTGGAAGCACTCACCGTTGAAACGCTCACGCCCATCGAGGCGATGAACATCCTGTTCGAGTTAAAACAAATGCTGTAACCAGTGATTAGTGGTCAGTGGTAAGTAGTCAGTTTTGCAGAAAACCAAAGTCGTGTCATTGCGAGGGCACTTGTGCCCGTGGCAATCTGTCCGTTGCAGATTTTGTAAAGGACATTTGTTGACAAAAGTCTATCTTTTATTTGACTCGTACTGTTTTTATCATGTCGAAGAAAGGAACCCGTTATGCCGAAGATCCTGCAGTTATCCTCCCATGTTGCAGACCTGATCGCCGCCGGTGAGGTGGTGGAGCGTCCTGCCTCCGTGGTGAAGGAGCTTCTGGAAAATTCCATAGATGCCGGTGCAAAAAACGTGACGGTCGAGATCCAGAACGGCGGCATGACGCTGCTGCGTGTCACGGACGACGGCTGCGGTATCGCACCGGAGGATGCCGAAACGGCGTTTTTGCGTCACGCGACCTCCAAGATCCGCAAGAAAGAAGATTTAGAGGCCATCGGCACGCTCGGCTTCCGCGGCGAGGCACTGGCAGCCACGGCGGCAGTGTCGAAGATCGACCTGCTCACCTGCACGCCCGATGCGACCGAAGGCATCCGCCTGCATTTAGAGGCGGGCAAGGTGCTGTCGAACGAGCCTGCCGGCTGCCCCGTCGGCACCACCATCATTGTCCGTGATCTGTTCTACAACACGCCTGCCCGCATGAAATTCATGAAGCAGGACACCTATGAAGCCGCCGCAGTCTTTTCTGCGGTGCAAAAGCAGGCACTGGCACATCCGGAGGTTTCCGTACGGTTCCTCAAAGACGGTGCCGAGCAGCTCCACACGCCCGGTGACGGCGACCTGCACGCTGCCATTTACAGCGTTTTAGGCCGCCAGACCGCCATGGACATGGTCGAGGTGTCGAGCGGGTGGGAACGCCTGACGCTGACGGGCTGCGTTTCCAGACCGACCGCCACCCGCGGCAATCGCAGCCAGCAGATCTTCTTCATCAACCACCGCTATGTCCGCTCCAAAACGCTGACGGCGGCACTGGAGGAAGCCTACCGCAACCAGATCATGGTCGGACGGTTCCCGTCGTGCGTCCTCAATATCGAAATTCCGCTCTCCATGGTGGACGTCAACGTGCACCCCGCCAAGACGGAGGTCAAATTCCTCAACGAGCGTGAGGTGTTCGACACCGTGCACTACGGCGTGCTTGCCGCACTCAACCGCACCTCCGGCCGCGTAGAAATGAAATTGAATTCGGAATTCGGAATTCGGAATTCGGAATTAAAGCCGAAGGAAACCGATCTGCCGAAAACACCCGTTTCCGAAAAATCGACCACACCGACTGCTGCACCGCAGCCGAAAAAAGACTTTTATCGCACCATGGATGCGAAAGAATACAAGACCTTCCTTTCTGCAATCTCCGAACAGAAGCCCGTAACCCCGAGTGCGGGCATGCAGCAGGCGATCTTCGGTGAAAAGAAACCCGCCGAAATCCGCGAGACTGTCATTATTCCCACACCCTCCGCCCCAACACACGAAAATAATTCCGGATTCCGCATTCCGGATTCCGCATTCCCGACCGGTGTCATCCTGAGCGAAGCGAAGGATCCGGCAAAGCCGAACGAACAGACCGCGATCACAGAGGACAATTCCGCATTCCGCATTCCGGATTCCGAATTCACCGTGATCGGCGAGGCACTCAACACCTACATCATCGTAGAGCAGAACGAAACCGTGCTCTTCATCGACAAGCACGCGGCACACGAACGCATTTTGTTCGAAAAACTCAAAAAGCAGCCGCAGGAAGTGATGGGGCAGAGCCTTCTCACACCGCTGATGTGCGAGCTTGACCGTGAGGATGCCGCCATTCTGGTGCAGAACAGAGAGGTTCTGTTCTCCCTCGGCTATGACGTTGACGATGCAGGCGACGGCACGCTGCTTCTGCGGCAGATCCCCGCGGATCTTGACGAAGCGTCCGCCGAGGCCAATCTCTCGGAGCTGGCGGAGCACCTGAAGCAGGGAAAACAGGACAAGCCCGAGACCGTGCGGGACGAGCTTCTGCACTCCATTGCCTGCAAGGCGGCGATCAAAGCCGGCTGGCACACGGACGCGGTGTCGCGTGCGGCACTGGTAAAAGAAGTTTTGACGCGTGACGATCTCAAATACTGCCCGCACGGCAGACCGATCTGCATCACGCTGACAAAAAAACAGCTGGAAAAACAATTCAAACGGATACAGTAGGGGACGGGTTCCCCGTCCCGCATCTCTGTGAGATGCAGTGATCAGCGGTCAGTGAAGGGCACGGAAAAGGTGCGTCACGGTTATTCTGATCACTGACCACTAACCACTGACCACTCAGAAGAATTGATTTTATGAACAAAGTAATATGTATTGCCGGGCCGACGGCCTCGGGCAAGACGGGACTTGCCGTCACGCTTGCAGAGAGCTTAAACGGTGAGGTCGTCTCCTGCGACTCCATGCAGATCTACCGCCGCATGGACATCGGCACGGCAAAGCCGACAACTGAAGAAATGCACGGCATCGCCCACCACATGCTCGACGTGGCGGAGCCTGATGAGGATTTCTCTGTCAGCCGCTATGTGGACATGGCGGATGCCTGCGTGCAGGACATCCTCTCACGCGGCAAGATCGCGATCGTCTGCGGCGGCACGGGACTGTATATGGACAGCCTCATCGCGGGCAGGACGTTTGCACCGTTTCCCTCCACGGGACAGCGGGAGCTTCTGGAGCACTACGCGGACGAGCAGGGCATTGAGGCGGTCTACGATATGCTCAAGGATGCCGATCCCGAAACGGCGGAGCGTCTGCATCTATCCGACCGCAAGCGGATCATCCGTGCGATGGAGGTTTTTTTAGAGACGGGATTGCCGATCTCCTACCACAACGCACAGAGCAAGCTCCTGCCGCCGAAGTACGAGCCACTGTGGCTTGCCATCGAGGACACCGACCGCCAGACGCTCTATGACCGCATCGACCGCCGTGTCGACAAAATGTTCGCGGACGGTCTGGAGGCAGAGGTGCAGCGTCTGCTTGACAGCGGCGTTCCCGCCAAATGTACGGCGATGCAGGCGATCGGCTACAAGGAGACTGCTGCGGCACTGCGTGGCGAATGCACCCGGCAGCAGGCGATCGATGCCATCAAGCAGGGCTCAAGACGGTATGCCAAACGGCAGCTGACGTGGTTCCGCCGCAACGAAAACATCCGGTGGATCCGCCGTCGCGGCACGGAAGATATTTCCGCACAGGCACTGGAAATCGTGCACGGTTCAACCGATTTCGACAAATAACCGATGCTAAACTATAAGTATTACAGGCGTGGCACAGCACAAAGCCACACCGGAAAAAGAGAGGTAATACTTATGGCAAACATCGAAAACTTACAGGAAACGTTCTTAAACGAAACACGCAAAGACCGGCAGCTTGTCACGGTCTTTCTGATGAACGGCTTTCAGATGAAGGGCATCATCACGGGCTTTGACAGCTTTGTTGTCATTCTTCTGACCGAAGGCAAGCAGCAAATGATCTACAAACACGCCATCTCCACGGTCGTGCCGACGCATCCCGTGAAGGTGCAGACGCAGGGTTAGAGCCTCTCTGCCCTGCAGGCAAGGAGTGTCTATGAAGCAGGGCAGCATTTACATGAAAATCATCGTGGTGCTTCTGGTCATTATGGTGGCAGCCTATTTTCTGTTCTCCATTCTGGGCAGCAGCGGCAGCTCCTACACCACGTATATCGCAGTAGAGTACAAAGTCGGCGATGGCATTACCACGACCGGCTTTGTCGTGCGTGACGAGTACGTGATCGAGAGCGACGAGCAGATCGTCGTCCTCACGCACGCCGACGGCCAGCGTGTCGGCATGGGGCAGACGGTGGCAAACTGCTACGATGACGAGCAGGCACGCCAGACGCAGCTGACGATCGATCGCAAGGAAGCGGAATTAGAGCAGCTCGAATACGCCTATTCCTACTCCGGCTCCGATGCCGACTCTGCCAACCTCGATGCCGACATCACGCAGACGATCGGCCAGATCGGCATCTACACCAACCGCCGCAGCATGGACTTCGCGGCAGGAGCGGGCGATCAGCTCAAATCCTACATCCTGCGGCGTTACGCCTCCGACCAGACCTCCGAAGCCCTTTGGGCACGCATCACGCAGACCAAGGACGAGCTCAACGAGCTTTATGCCGAAAACAGCCGTGCCTCCCGCAGCATCACGGCGGAGCACGCAGGCTATTTCTCCTCGACGGTGGACGGCTACGAAACTGTTCTGACGAGTGAGAGCATCATGGAGATGTCCGTGACGCAGTACGATGAGATCCCGCAGAAGCGGCAGGAGGTCAAGCCGCAGCAGATCGGCAAACTTGCAACGGACATCGGCTGGTACTACGTCACAACGGTGGAAGCAGGCACGATGGACGGCTATTCCAGGGGCGACACGCTGACGGTGCACTTCTCCCACGATTTCTACGAAGATACCCGCATGACCATCATGCGGATCGGCGAGGTCGAAGACGGCAGACAGGTGCTCGTGATGAAGACCAACGAGTATATTCAGGATGCCGTGTCTCTGCGTGAGCAGACCGCCGACATCATCTTCGGCTACAAGGAAGGCCTGCGTGTGCCGAAGAAGGCACTGTACGTCATTGACGGCGAAACGGGCGTCTATGTGCTCGAAGGTGCCGAGGCGGAATGGAAAGAAGTCACGCCGCTGTATTACGGCGAAGACAGCGTCATCGTGAAGCTTGACAAGAGCAGCACGGACAACCTCTGGCCGGGTGACGAGATCATTCTGACCGACGGTGAGATTTTTGACGGAAAGGTTCTGATCGAATGAGTATCGCGGAAAATATTGCCGAGATCCGTCGGCGAATGGATGCGGCAGCAGTGGCCTGCGGCCGAGATCCGTCCGAGATCCTGCTGTGTGCTGCCACCAAAATGAACGACGCCGAACGTGTCAAAGAGGCCGTTGCAAACGGCGTGGACTGCTGCGGCGAAAACCGTGTGCAGGAGCTTGTGCAGAAGCAGCCGCTCGGTGCCTATGAGGGCAAGCCTGTGCATTTCATCGGCCACTTACAGACCAACAAGGTCAGGCAGGTCGTCGGAAACGTCGACCTCATCCAGTCCGTCGACCGCGTTGAGCTTTTGGAGTGCATCAACAAAATTGCCCTGCAGAAGGGTGTCCGGCAGAAGATCCTGCTCGAGGTCAACATCGGTGCGGAGGAGAGCAAATCCGGCTTCACACCGGAGCAGACGCTCCAAATCGCGGCAGAAATGGAACACTATCCCGCCGTCGAGCTTGCGGGGCTGATGGCAATTCCTCCGGTCAGCGAAAAAAAAGGAGATAATTGCGGATATTTTGCAAAAATGCACAACCTTTTTGTTGACATAAGCCGAAAAAAATACGATAATGTATCTATGGTATATCTCTCAATGGGCATGACAGATGATTTTGAAGATGCCATTGCAGAGGGGGCAACCATGATCCGTGTCGGAACGGCGATTTTCGGCAAACGGAACTATAACAAATAAAAAGAAAAAGAAATTAAGATATACAGGAGGCACACCCCATGGGATTTATGGATGAACTCAAAAAGCTGACAAGACCTTACTCCGAAGAGGACGAGGAATTTGACGATTACGAAGAAGAGGAAGAACCCGTACAGGCAGCACCTGCAAGACGTTCCGTCTTCACTTCTTCCCGCCCTGTTGCAGAACCTCGCCCGACCGGCACCGGCAGAGTGGTCAACCTCAACAGCAACCCGCAGCTGCAGGTCGTTCTGGTCAAGCCCGACCGCTTCGACAACGTGTCCGAAGTGGCAGACCATCTGCGTGATAAGAAGGCAGTCGTTCTGAACCTCGAGTCCACCAACAAGGATGTTGCCCGCAGACTGGTCGACTTCCTGTCCGGCTGTGCTTATGCACTCGACGGCAAGATCAAGAAGGTCGCCATCTCCACCTATATCATCACGCCCTACAATGTTGACATCGTAGGCGATCTGGTCGAGGAACTGGAAAACAACGGCGTATATTTCTGATGCCGACGTGCTGAAAGACAGAGAAAGGAAGAACGCAGATGTTTACCCCACAGGATATTCAGGACATTTCCTTTGAAAAAGCAGTCTTCGGCGGGTACGATATGCAGTCTGTTGACGACGTGCTCGAACCGCTGACGGAGGACTATCTGGCGATCTACAAAGAAAACGCCGTTTTAAAGAGCAAGATGCGTCTTCTGGTCGAAAAACTGGAAGAGTACCGTGCAAACGAGGAAAACCTCAAAAAGGCAGAGGAAGAAGCCAGGGCAAAGTGCGATGAAATGATCGCCGAAGCCGAACGCAAGTGTGCCGCCCTGACGGCTGACGCACAGACCAGAGCAGACACGCAGGCACGTGACAGCGATGCCGCGATCAACTCCGAAAAAGAACGCCTCAACCGTGCAAAAGCCTCCACAAAGGACTTCATCACCACGGTCGAAGCCTGCATTCAGAAGCAGCTCGAAGCCCTCGGCGGCCTGAAGCTGATGGACTTAGAAGCAGAGAAGGTCACGCCCGTGCGGCAGGAGCCTGTCCGCAAGGCGTACGATTACGAATCCGAAAAGGATCCCGCACCCGAGAAGGAGCCTCCCGCAAAGGAGACCGCCTCCGACATCGCTGACGTGATCGAACAGAGCGTCGGCCGCCTGATCGGCGAGGAGAAGCCCGCTTCCAGAGAAGCGACCAAGGTGATCCCCACGGTCAAGCAGGAATTTGCCAGCGGTAAATTCGACAATCTTCAGTTCGGACCGAGCTACGATCCGACCAATTAAGATACAAGCACAGAAGGGGACGGTCACGGTAATGAAGACCGCAGAGAGCCGGCGGCTGGTGTAAGCCGGTGTCGCAGTACCGTGAGATCACCCCGGAGCATCCCGCCGAACAGGGAAACGGTTTTCCCCAAGTAGACCGGGACGGCCAACGCCCGTTACCGCGTTTCGAGTGGCAGCACGTTCGTGCTGCAATGAGAGTGGTACCGCAGAGGAAAACACCTTTGTCTCTTAATCAGAGGCAGAGGTGTTTTTTGTTTTAATAATATGTAGGGGACGGGTTCCCCGTCCCGTCATAATACCGTGTCATCCTGAGGGAGCGAAGCGACCGAAGGATCTATGATCGAGAAAACAAGTAAAGGACTGGTTTACTATGGAATACAAGAACACCATCATCACCCCGAATACCGACTTCCCCATGCGTGGCGGTCTGCCGCAGCGGGAGCCCGGCATGCTGGAAAACTGGAACAAGATCGACGTCTACGGCGAGCTTCGCAAAAAGAACGCGGGCAAGCCCAAGTTCATCCTGCACGACGGCCCTCCGTTCTCCAACGGCGACATCCACATGGGACACGCCCTCAACAAGACGCTGAAGGACTTCATCGTCCGCAGCCATGCGATGCGTGGCTACGACACACCTTTCACGCCCGGCTGGGACAACCACGGCATGCCCATTGAATCCGCGATCATCAAGAAGAACAAGCTCAACCGCAACGCCATGACGATCCCCGAATTCCGCAAGGCGTGCGAAGCCTTTGCACAGGACTTCATCAACCGTCAGCGGGAAGAGTTCAAGCGTCTGGGCATCCTTGCCGACTGGGACAGACCTTACCGCACCATGGACAAGCGGTTTGAAAAGGAAGAGGTCAGGGTCTTCGGCGAGATGTACCGCAAGGGCTACATCTACAAGGGCCTGAAGCCCGTCTACTGGTGTGCCAAGGACGAGACGGCACTGGCAGAGGCGGAGATCGAATATCAGGACGATCCGTGTACCACAGTCTACGTCAAGTTCCCGATGCACGACGACCTCGGCAAGCTGTCTTCCTTCGACCACAGCAAGCTCTTTTTCGTCATCTGGACGACCACCATCTGGACGCTGCCCGGCAACATGGGCATCTCCCTGCATCCGCGTGACAGCTACGCCCTCGTCAAGGCACCCAACGGCGAGACCTACATCATGGCGGAAGCCCTGACCGAAAAGGTCATGAAGGCCGGCGGCTTCGACTCCTACGAGATCGTCGAAACGCACCCCGGCAGCTTCTTTGAAAACATGCTGGCAGACCATCCGTTCCTGCCCAAGACCTCGCGTCTGCTCAACGCGGAGTACGTCACGATGGACTCCGGCACGGGCTGTGTCCACACGGCACCCGGCTTCGGTGCAGACGACTATCAGACCTGCATGCGTTACGGCATGGACTTAGTCGTTCCCGTGGATGACCGCGGCCGCCACACCGACTATGCAGGCAAGTATGCCGGCATGAAGACGGAAGAATCCAACCCCGTCATCCTCGCCGACATGAAAGAATCCGGTGCCCTGTTTGCCTCCGAAGACATTGTCCACAGCTATCCCCATTGCTGGCGGTGCAAGAGCCCCATCATCTTCCGTGCCACCCCGCAGTGGTTCTGCTCCGTGGATGCCTTCAAGGACGAAGCGGCTGCTGCCTGCGAGGACGTTTCCTGGTCTCCCGCGTGGGGCAAGGATCGCATGATCAGCATGATCCGCGAGCGTGCCGACTGGTGCATCTCCCGTCAGCGTCGTTGGGGTTTGCCGATCCCGGTTTTCTACTGCAAGAGCTGCAAAAAGCCGGTTTGCACCGACGAAACGATCGCCCGCATCTCCGAACTGTTCGGCGAAAGCGGCTCCAACATCTGGTTTGAAAAAGAAGCGGACGAGCTGACGCCTTCCGGCTTCACCTGCCCGCACTGCGGCGGCACCTCCTTTGAAAAGGAAACCGACACCCTCGACGGCTGGTTCGACTCCGGCTCCACGCACATCTGCTCGCTTTCCCAGGACGATCCCACCAACTGGCCTGCCGACGTCTATCTCGAAGGTGCCGACCAGTACCGCGGCTGGTTCCAGTCGAGCCTGCTGACCTCCGTCGGTGCCATGGGCAAGGGTGCTCCGTTCAAGACCTGCCTGACGCACGGCTGGACAGTCGACGGTGAAGGCAGAGCGATGCACAAGAGCCTCGGCAACGGCATCGCACCGGAAGAGATCACCAAGGACTTCGGTGCCGACCTGCTCCGTCTGTGGGCAGCCTCCGCAGACTACCACATGGACGTCCGCTGCTCGAAGGAGATCTTCAAGCAGCTGTCGCAGAACTACCTCAAGTTCCGCAACACCGCCCGCTACTGCCTCGGCAACCTCGACGGCTTCGATGCAAACAACCTCGTCAAGCCGGAAGAGATGTTAGAACTCGACCGCTGGGCAGTGACGAAACTCAACAGCCTCATCGAAACGGGCTTCAAGGCTTACGATAATTACGAATTCCACGTTCTGACGCACGCGATCAACGACTTCTGCGTGGTCGAGCTGTCCAACTTCTACCTCGACATCATCAAGGACAGACTCTACTGCGAGGAGCGTGACGGCCTCAAACGCCGCAGTGCACAGACCGCTCTGTACTTCATCGTCGACACGATGGCAAAGATGTTTGCCCCGATCCTCGCCTTCACCGGCGACGAGATCTGGCAGGCGATGCCGCACCGCGACGGCGACGATGTCCGCAACATCGTCTTCCACGACATGAACAAGCCCTTTGAAGCTTACGCACTCGATGCAGATGCCATGGCAAAATGGGACACGCTCATCAAACTGCGTGAGGACGTCAACGGCGTGCTTGAAGCCGCCCGCGGTGAAAAGCGTATCGGCAAGGCACTCGAAGCCTATGTCGGCCTGAATGCAGAAGATGACGCAGCCAAGGCAGCACTCAAAGCAGTCGAAGGCATGAATCTGCCCGAACTGTTCATCGTCTCTGCCTGTGCAGTCGACGCAGCACCTGCCGCCGATGCCGTTACCGGCAAGGGCACCAACTTCCCCGGCTTGAGCATCGCAGTCACCGAAGCAAAAGGCGAAAAGTGCCCGCGTTGCTGGATGCACTCCGAGCAGGCAAACGCAGACGGCCTTTGCCCGCGTTGTGCCGCAGTCGTTGCATTGCTTCCCGCCGAATTGGAGGAGAACAAATGAGCAGGAATGAAGAACTGATGGAAGTCCGCGAGAACCTGAAGGTGGCGTGCAGGCTGGATTCAGACATTTTCGCGGAGATCGAAGAAGCGAAAACAGGCAAAGAAAAAGGCATCGCTCTTTTGGTGATGATCGGCGTTTTTGTCATCGGTGCTCTGCTCCTTGCGATCTTTGACCACACAACGGCAGCATGGTTTCTGATGGTCGTCTGCCTGCTTGCGGCACTGTACTGTGCTTATGCCCGCTTCCTGCGTCCGCGTCAGCGTGGCAGCCTGAAATTCAAGCAGATGACCGAAACGTGCCAGAAGGATGCTTATGAGCTTTGCGTGACGTTTGGCGAAAAGACCGTCCGCTGCGATCTGCCGAACGGCGGTGTCGCCGAGGTGGAATATAACAAGCTCCGCACTGCGGTCCGCACGGAAAACCTGATCGTTCTGTTCACCCGCAAGGGTGTCGGTATTCCGATCCGCCGCGATCCGATGGACAGCTTCTCCGAAGCAAACATTCTGACACTGCTGACCGAACGCTGCAAAAAAATCTCGTTCAAGGGCTTTGAACTTTACGCACAGTCCGATCTTCGATAAACAAGGATTTTTATCGAAAAAAGAAGGGAGGCCGGACGTATGAATCTACTCCGGAATTACGGTGAGTATCTTCCGATCTTCATCGGTGCAGTTATCTTTTTCGCTCTCGCACTGGCGACCTGGCTGACAAGCCGCCGTGCCCTGAAAAACAGCCAGGGCGGCACACAGTGGGTGAGCGAATACCGTGCAAGCGGCTTCGATTTTTCCCATGACCGCCTGACGGCACCAAAGCACGACTGGCTTTGCCTGTTCGGTGTGGTGGTCTTTGCACTGATCTTCTCTGCGGCATACATTGCTCTGCGTTCTTACGCGGAAACGAGCGTGTGGACGGGGCGGTTTTTCCGCCCGAAGACGCTTTGCAAGCTGATGATCTATGCCGCAGGTGCATTTTCTGCCTGCTGGATTTTGATGGATCTGTTCCGTGACAACACACTGGCAGTCTGCGGCGGCATTCTGGCATCTTTGACCTTTGTCGGCAGCCACGCGGCGATCTCGCTGATCTTCGTGTCGTTGTTTTTGCTGCTTCGCTGGCTTGCACAGGACGATGAAGCACCGCTGTTTCCCGGTGTTCTGATGCTTGCCGGTGCGGTCGTTCTGCTTGCCGTGTCTGCCTCGCGTGCAGTCGGGCTTGCGTGGCTCGCAGCGGGCTATCTGGCAGTCACCGTTTACAAATGCATCCGCAGGAAAAATGCGGGAGCCCCGACGTGGCAATTTGTCGTTTTGCTGATCGGCTTCTTTCTGTTCTGGGCAGTGGCATTCTTTGCCGGCCGCATCGGCATGATGTATGTCTACGGCATGATCTCGATCCGAAATGCACCGAAACTCATTTCTCTGCAGTATTTCGGCAGAGAGATGCTGCGGCTCGTTTATCTCCCGCTTGTGGCGGTCAGAACGAGCTTCACAAAGGGAATGCTGCTGCATCCGCTTTTGGATGCACCGCTCTTGGCACTCGGCTTTTTCGGCTTCTTTGTCGGCATCCGGACGGCCTCGGATCGCCATGAGCCTTACGCACTTGTTTCCGTCCTTCTGATGGTGCTGGTGGGGGTGGCATGGCTGCTCGGACGTCAGTACAGCCTGATTCCCGGCCTGCTTCTTTGCGGGGCGTGCCTGCTTCGCAGATTTGCTGCGGCCGACCACCGCACGCCCGTCATCGTCTATACGGTGCTGAGTGCGGCATACTATATCGCACTTTATATCCTGGCCTATCTGCTGAACGGCCCTGCCGCGATCGCAGAGTACATCGCCTGACAGCTTGGAGGAAAAACTATGATAGCAATCGCATGTGACCACGGTGCACTCGCACTGAAGGAAGCAATCAAAAAACATCTGACCGAACGCGGCTTCGAAGTCCGCGACTTCGGCACGAATTCGCTTGACAGCTGTGACTATCCCGACTTTGCAGGCCCTGCCGCCAAAGCAGTCGGCTCCGGCGAATGCGAACGCGGCATCGTGGTGTGCACCACGGGCATCGGCGTATCCATTGTCGCAAACAAGGTCAAAGGCGTCCGCTGTGCACTGCTCTCTGACCTGATGAGTGCAAAGATGACGCGTCAGCACAACGACACCAACATGATGGCAATGGGTGCAGGCGTCGTCGGCGAGATGCTGGCACTCAAGATCGTCGACACGTGGCTCGATACGCCGTTTGAAGGCGGCCGCCACCAGCGTCGCGTCGACAAGATCACGGCTCTTGAAAACGAGTGGTAAGCATACAAAAAAGCAACCCTGACGATTTTCGTCAGGGTTGCTTTTTTTAGTGGTCAGTGGCGTAGGGGACGGGCTTGCTCCTCCCGCAACCGTAGGGGACGGGTTCCCCGTCCCGGAAATTCGGAATTATGAATTCGGAATGTGGAATTGTAGGGGACGGCGTCCCCGACGTCCCGAGAATTCATAATTCATCAAACAATCCTAAAATCACGATGCCGGCCACCGTCACCGCGATCGCCGCGTAGTGTTTCCACGACAGCTTTTCTTTCAGGAAAAGGCGACTCCAAAGCACCGACACCGCACAGTAGGCGGAGATGATGGGAGCCGAGAACATCACGTGCTCACGGTCTGCCAACGCGTAGATGTAGCAGAACTGTCCGGCGGTCTCAAACACCGCACCGATGTACTTCGGCGGCTCTGACTTCCACACGGGCTTCTGCCGGCGGATGCCGTAAACGAAAACAGCACACACAAGTCCCGCCAGCAAAAACGTCAGCTCGTAGGCCACGTTGGCACTGTCCTCGTTCAGCGTTTCGAGCACGATACTGTCTGCGAAGGTGCCGAGTGCATCGAGCAGACAGTAAATCAGCGGAATGAGCAGAGCCACGGCGGATTTTGCATACTTTCGGTTGCCTTTTTCCTGCCGTGCCTGCCGCAGCTCGTCGTCTTCCGTCATCTGCACGATGCCGAGTCCGATCACACCGAGACATACCAGGATGAGTGCGGCGATCTGCCAGCCGTTCATCGACGAGATCCCCACGGTGATAATGGTCAGGATGGCAACGATCGCACCGGAGGAATTGCACACGGGCGAGGAGATGGACAGCTCGATATACCGCAGTCCGAGATAGCCGATCGCCATGGAGAGGATATAGAGCAGGGAAACGGGCAGGTAGGTGAGCAGGATCTGCCAGGAAATCTCCACGCCGCCGATGAAAATTTCATAGGCCGCGTGAAGGCCCATCACCAGACCGACCGCCGTCACCATTTTCAGGTGACTGTATTTGTCCTTTTCGTCCTGGCAGCCGAGCTTGGAAAACAGATCGGTGCCGCTCCATAACAGCATCGCACCGATCG
>JAZUDF010000008.1:0-27844 GCA_045639485.1 Faecousia sp.
CCGATCAGCGGTTTTGAAAAATCAACGCCACGGCGTTCCATTTTCTCCCGCAGAGCGTCCATATCACAGGGCACACGGTCAAGATCAAGCAGCACGGTCGGATCGCAGTTGTGATAGACTGTGGCATCCGGCAGAACGGATTTGACCATGTTTTGCGTGGTGCAGTCACGCACACCAAGATAGGAGAACTCGGAAAACGCCTGCTGCAGATAGTCCCGCTGCTCCTGGGTGGCGTCTTGAAAATTCAAGCCGTGTGCAGAGGCTGCAAAGCTGAATTTCTTGCCGTGAAAATCTTTCAGGAAATAGATATTGGGAAAACCGCGGGTTTTCCAGTTCCAGACGGCATCACTGCCGACAAAGACAGCGTCGTATCGCTCGTTGAGATACTTCGATATCTCGGAAAGATCGTCTGTAATAAGTTCCGGAGAAGACAGCGGCAGTTGCTGCTGGCATTTCGAAAACACGGCATTTCTGTCGCGGATTGCCTGCTTCCCTGCTTCCGTTTTGATGATGGAGATCTCTCTTTCATAGCCTGCACGTGCACGCGGTGAGGTGTAGTCAACAATTTCAAATTCCACATCGGGAAATTCCTTTTGCAATTTGGTGCAAAGTGACCAGCACTGCACAAAAGCACCGTAGTTAAAGCTTCTGTGGAAGGTCAGAATACCTGTTTTCATTTACGATCTCCTTTTGTGGAGCAGCCCGTTGCGTTCTTCTCGCGTCATGCCGAATGTGAGAAGAAGCACGCCGTAAACTGCCATAAACGCAGCTGCCTTCACAGCAAACGTCAGCCAGGAGCCGCCGATAAACCGGTTCAGCACCAGACAGACAGCCGTTGCCGCAAGCAGGCAGGGTGTAATGCGGTGGAAAATGCGGAAATAGACGGAAAGGATCCGCACTTTCAGTTTTTTGGAGTAATAGATGTTAAGAGAGATCACGCTGCCGATCAGTGTGCTCATCGCCGTACCGACAGCGGCC
Organism: Faecousia sp.; assembly: GCA_045639485.1. Lineage (GTDB taxonomy): Bacteria > Bacillota > Clostridia > Oscillospirales > Oscillospiraceae > JAFRPC01. The sequence goes on from JAZUDF010000008.1 coordinate 979, forward strand.
GCCCAGTAACCCCAGATGCGGGTGCCGATGACAGTCAAAATGACGTTGACAACAAAGGAATACAGCATTGCGATCGTACGGAATTTCAAAAGGTTCTTTGCTTTGAGGATCGCAAGAAATACGTTGACGATCAGCGGGAACGTCACCGGGATCATCAAAATCAGGGCAAGATACCAGCAGTCTTCGACCGCATCGCCCAGTCTTCCGCCGAGCCACAGACGGAAAAATTCCTGCCCGAGGCAAAGGAAGCCGAACAGAGCCGCACCGAGCAGCATCCACTGGACTCTGCCGAACCGGACGGTCATGTCCTCCATGGATTTGGGTGAATCGTCTTCATGCAGCTGACGGATCACCGTCGGAAGCAGAACGCCTGAAACGGCGGTCGCACACTGCTCGTACATGTTGAACAGCTGGATGGCAAAGGAATAGACTGTGACGGCAGCAGTACCGATGACGGCACCGATGACGACGTTATCCACGTTACCGTTAAACTGAATAATGATGGACTGAATGAACAGAAGCAGCGTATAGCCGAGGCTCTCTTTGAAAAGAGCGATATCCCATCGGTACAGTTTGATGCGGTGGTGCAGTCTGAAACGCAGATACAGCAGTTCCATCGTAATGATCATGATTTCAATGGCAAGAGAGATCAGAACGATCGCAACCGCGTTTTTCATGATCGGAAGCAGGATCACGTAGAGCACGACTTTCAGTGCAAGCGTTCCCAGCTTCATGGAATTGGTGAAAATGAACTTATTATAGCCGGACACGATGCCGGAGATCACATTTTCAAAGATATGAAGTGCCACGTAGGCAATGAGCATCACGAACAGCTGCTTGGCACGGATCATCTCCGCAGCAGTGAACGTGGTACTGTAAGTAGGTTCAAGTGAGAAATAGAGCGGAATACCGATAATCAGCACAAGAGAGGCAAATACGGAAGCAAGGATCAGCCCCATCGCCGAAAAGTTGAATGCACGCTCCTTGTCCCCTTCCGTGCGGAATTTGGCAATATAACGCTGCAGCGTTCCGCCGAGGCCAAGCTCCAAAATCGAAATAGAAGCGGTCATGGACGCGATCGACTTGTAAACACCGTATTCACTTTCGCCGATCTGCCCGAGAATAAACGGAGCGATCAGCAGGCTGTACACTGCATTGGCAGCGATCAGCACATAGGAAAGAAGTGCTCCGTATTTCACTTCGTTCAAACGTTTGCCCATGAAAACTCCTATCGAGTGACTCAGGCGGAAACCATTGCACGTTCCCTGCTGAGTAATTTTTCAAATTCGTTCTCCCAGTTGATCTCAGCTGCCATACGGGCGGCATTGGCCGCACACTGTGCATAAAACGCCGGATCACCGGATAATTTCCGTACGGCTTCTGCAAAGGCTTCCGGGGTATTCTGCGGAAGGACGATGCCGAATTGATATTTGTCGTTCAAATAGCGATGCTCCGGGATGTCCGATAAAATGACCGGCAGTCCGGCAGCAGCATATTCAAACAGTTTATTAGAAACAGACAGTTTAAAATTGAGACAGATCGGTTCCGTCATCGCGACACCCACATGAGATGCCGATGCACTGAGGATCAGCTCTTCCACACGAACGGGCGGATAAAAGATCACGTTGTCTGCACCGAGGGTGTCTTTTCGGTTGCGGAGTTCTTCCTCCATCGTGCCGTAGCCACGCAGGGCAAGTGTCACGTCCGTACAGTCTTTCAGTAGCGGTGCGGCTTCGATCATAATGTCATAGCCTCTGCCGGCATAGAATCTGCCGTGATTGAGGACTTCAAAGCCGTCGTGTTTTGTATCGACTCGTGCCGCTTCTTTTTTCAGGGTACAATTTGTAACGACAAGCGGCGGTTCGATATGATAGTTCTCCGCAAAATAAGCGGCGGCTGCATGGTTGGTGCAGACGTTGACATCCGCTTTTTTCATAATACGGCGTTCGACAAACGCCATCGCACGTTTCATGAGCTTGGCAGTCTTGTCGGAGCCGATGTTTTCCGCATTAATCTCATGTGCGTCATAGACAAGCTTACAATGCAGTTTTCGGCTTGCACGATAGGCACCGATCAAAACATTCAAATCGTTTGCATGAATGATATCGGGCTTTTCCGCAACGATCGCATCACACAGGGCACGGTGTTTCAGCCGCAGGCGTTTGAGTTTCAGACGCAAAGACGGAAGCTGTCCGTGATAGCCCTCGCCGATGTCAACGATCGTTGCCTTGCAGGGCAGTTCCGCAACCTTCTGCTCGTCATACCGCTCACAGCGAAATCCGACACAGACTGTTTCGATGCCGTTGTCAAGATAGGAAACGATCTGTTTCCGCACACGGGGATCGTACCATATGGAATTTAAGACTACATCACAGATCTTCATTCGCTTACTCCGTTATTCCCTGCTCCATTTCCGCACAAATGCGGCAGGATCTGAAAAATCCGAAACGTTGGCACGAAGTTTTTCTTCCGGCCAGTCCCACCAGGCGATCTTCTGCATCGCGGCGGCTGTTTCCGCATCAAAACGATCACGTATCTTCTTTGCAGGCACCCCGCCGACGACGGTATAGGCCGGAACGTCTCTGGTAACCACGGCACCCGCTGCGATCACGGCACCGTCACCGACATGAATGCCGGCAAGAAGCAGTGCATTCTGTCCGATCCACACGTCATTACCGATCACAACGCTGTATCCCGGCTCTGCCTGCTTTGTTTCTTCAAACGTCTCCTGCAAAGCATAGGTCATGCCACACTGTTTTTTCTGTGAGAAAAACGCAGGATGAACGGAAACGGCATCGATCGGATGAAAGCCGTTGACGACCTGCACACCGGAGGCAATGCAACAGTACTTCCCTGTTTTTCCGGTCACAGAGGCATGATTGCCGATATAACTGCCATAGCCGAGTTTGCCTTGGAAAAGGCTGCCGTTACCGATCCGGTTGGCACCTTCAAAATCAGAGTGCAGACCGATGACGGTCTTTTTGCCGAATTTCACGTTTTTATTGTGTAAGCCGCATTGTATCAGTTTTGTTTTTATCCACTGTTTCATCCGTCTTTTCCTCATCTTTCGATTCAGGCTCATTCTGGAACAAAACGCCGCCGATCCTATCAGGCAGGTTTTCTACATCAATAACACGCGGTCTGTTTAAGATCATCCCGAGGATCAGATATAACTCCGGCAGCAGGATATACGAAGAGGAAAATATGAGTCTGGATGCACCGCCTGCAAAGAAAATAACGCTGACTGCACCCATGTTTTTATCCCGGTCAAACACACCGCGAAGCAAGTAATAAATAATGGTGCCAAGAAACAGAATGCCGAAGAGAATACCGTAATGTGCAAAAAATTCAAGAAAAATGTTGTGGGCATAGGCATGGTCAGTCAGCATACGGTCACCACCGATGCCGTAGCCGATCAAGGGCCGCTCGAAAATGCCTTCAATGATCAAATCGTAGATATCTCCGCGTCCGCTGTCGTCGGAAATCTCGTCCATCTGAAGCATGTCAAGAATACGGAAACTGGGCAGATCACGTTCCGTCAGCCAGTCAGAGAGAGATTTGGCAGCATTCGCAAGGATGCCCGTGTAAAACAGTATCACGATGATCAAAAATGAAAGGATTGCTATCGCACGGTATTTTTTCTGACGCTGATACAGGAAAGACCAGATAATAAACATCACCAGAATACAGATGACAGGTCCTCTGGTGCCGCACAAAAGCACGGAAACCATGCCAACCCCGGAAAGTACGCCATCCAACGGATGACGTTCCTCAAGGAACCAGAAAAGAAGAATGCACGTCAGAAAACACACGCAGTATGCATAGGACATATCGTCGTATTTTTTGTTTTTCAGAACAACGATCGTCAGAATGTCGACCGCCACAGCACCAAACATGGCAATTCTCGCCATAATATGCATGCAGTCCATCATAAGCGCGTAGTCAACAAGCATTGCCCCGATGATAATAAACAGGAAACTGTTCATCAAGGTCGTACAGTCAAATATCAGGATCTTCCTCCAGAAGGTCGGCGGGCAGACGTATGCAATACTGTACTGATAGACAAAGCAGCTGCCTGCCATAATGATGAGTGCAGCAATGATAAACATGACCAGCCTCGGCCGAACCGTGACACGGACGTCGAGCAGGCCAATCAGCAAAAATGCCCACATAATGCCGTAATAGAGGTAAGTTGTATAGTCCGTCGGAAATCTGACAAGTCTGGAAAGGCGACGCATCAGTGTTAAGTAGATAATTCTTGCAAACAGCATACAGATGAAATAGTAAAGAAATCTCACCTTGCTTTCCTTTACCAACGGACTCAATGGCTTTCCTCCTTTCCTGCATTTTTCGGGTTTCAATATCGGCCGGATTTACCAGTAGGCACCGCCGAATTCATTTTTTTCTTTATTGGCCGGAGTTTCCTCCGTACTGGGGCGAACCCAGTGTTCGTTAAAAAGCGAACGGACTTCCATACTGTTCTGCTCCCAGCGTCTGCCGATGATGCCGAACAGGATCTGTGTAGCACCGCCGATATGGATCGCCTGCTTTCCGGCACGTTTGAGCATGCACGCAAGCGGCAGTCCATACGCACCGCAACCGATCAGAGCAATATCAAACGGGATCTTTAACGCTTCATCCACCATATAATTCAACGCTTCGAACCAGTCGCTGAACCGCGGATCTTTTGTGCCAACAATGGTCTGTACGGCACGCATGGTGTAAAGTTCAAACTCCGGAAGCACGTTCGGATCAGAAAACAGAAGTTCGCGTTTCTGATACTGTGATTGGATCGACTGATCGAACGGATGAATCACAAGAACTTTTTTGCCGCGAAGAGCTTCTGTCCACAGGGATCTTCCTTGAAAATAGTATGGCTCCATGGAACGATTATCCGCAACGACCATCTGCTTCGGTGTGTGACAGCGAACCATATAATTTTCCATCATGCTGGCATAGCAGGCAAGAAAATCGATTTCGCCGGAAACATCTTCAAACAGCGATGCAAAACGCGGAAGCAGCGACGGATCATTCGGGAAAAAACCCGACTGCCGCTGCAGGTTGTCTGCGATTTGTTGCGGTAGTTGCTTTTTCAGTCCGAGCATATATTCCTTGCCCGCACAGTAACCGCTCAGTTCGGTGCCGCCATAGCGAACGGCAGCAAACGGCTTGCCGTCACGGATCATTTCAGCGAGCTTGAGGTTGCCGTCATAAGCCGAAAGAACCTTTTTCCCGCGAAGCGTTTTCGGGCGATAACGTTTTCCGCGAAGAAACGTCAGGCGAAAAAAAGCGATCGCTTTGTTATAAAGTTTATACGTCAGATATCTGATTTTTTCACCCATGAACGGACTCCCTGATAAATGCAGTCAGTTTTTCTGCCTGTTTTTGAGCATTTTTTTCATCAAGAATGAATTTCTGTGCAAGCATCCCGCGTTCGATCAATTCCTCCGGTGGCTTCTCAAGCAGATCACGCAGAGCACTGCAGACTGTCTGCGGTGCATTGTTTTCAATCATTGAAAGATACGGATGATAGTCCGAAGGAATGCCCTGCAGGGCTGTCGTCAGAAGCGGCGTGCCGGAGAGCATATATTCAATCGTTTTGGACGGGAAGCTGTATCTTGTAAATTCGTTTTCAGGATCGCGGACATTGGCAAGGACAGACGCCGCACGTTCGCAACGCAACACGTCTTCCCTGCTCACCTGTCCGAGATACCGAATATTTTCATGTTCTTTTGAGGCTTTTTCGATCTCGGCAGCATAGTTGCCCGCACCGAAAAACCATAGTTCAACATCCGGCAGGTCAAGCATAAGGAAGGCTTCGATCAGGTTTTTGAGACCGTAGTCTTCCCGCAGTGCACCTGCATACATCACGCCGTGCTTTTTTGTCTTTTCTTTGAGGACGGGCTCTACCACAAATCCCGTGTCGGCGATGCCTTCTACGATGCAATAGGGCTTGTCCGGTGCGACGACCTCACGCATGGCCTCGGTCAGATAAATGTAGCCGTCAAACTGATCCTGGCATGCGACCGCACGTTTCATATACCGCTTCTGCATGGCAGCAGTCAAAGGATTGCGGGACAGCGTCTTATACATATCCCGCGGAAGATCGGGAACGATCACGAAAGCCTTGCAGGCAGATTTTTTTACCGCTTTCAGAACAGGCTTTGCAATCGGTTCATAAACAGAGTAAAGCAGGATCGCCTTGTCGGAAGTATCCTTGTTGTCTTTCAGCCATTTTCTGACCGCACGGCGTGCAGAAAGACGCTGCGAAAAATGTTTAAGGCCGTAGAGATTGACCGTCCGAAGCCACGTTGCAGGCTGTCCGGATGCCGTCTTCTGTTTTCTCGCACCCCAGCAAAACAACTTGCTGCCGGGGAACGAAGCGATCATCGGAAAACTGTACAGTGTCAGCTCCGTATCGCCGTTCTGTGCCATACCCTTGAGCAAGGCAGACTCATAGACCTGCGAAGCAACAGATGCTTTCACTTTGCTCTGTTTCTGGATGGCTTCATACTGCTTTGGATCGCTTGCAGTTGTAAAATAAAGAAGTTTCATATTTCAAACCAGGTTCCCATGGTCTCGTCAAAAGACGGCGGATCGATATGAACCAGTCCTCCGCCGGGCGTAAACGTCAATTCAGAAAAACGGACGTCCGTTCCGTTTGCATATAAATCAACGCGTACAAACGCAAACGGAGCAGAGAGTTTTTCCGCACACGAAAGCAGCGTTTTAAGAGCTTCCGGCTGCGGTACGGCGGGTTCTGACAGATAGCCGAGACGAACGTCAAGCCGTTGCCAATCGGGCGTGTAAGCGGTCACAGTGTGGTTCTGCCCGTTAAAACGGTGGGCAGCGATCATCCGCACTTTTCCGCCGAAGCAGAAAAGCTTATACTCGGTCAGCGGCTGCGGAAATTCAAGATAGGTTTCCGCAAGGATGCGGGGCTTTGCGTTGCGGTAGTTCTTTTCTCTGCCGACCAGATAATAGTTTTTGGATAGCCATTTGCTGAATTGCTTTTCGGTTTTTTGCAGATCCAAAGCAGCTTTATCCCGCACGATGACGTTATAGCCGGATGCGTGCGTGGCTTTTAAGGCAAATTTCTGAGGGAATTCCGCAAACGGAATGTCGGAAAATCGGTCATAGACACCGAGCATCGGTGTCAGGTATTCTTCACCGAGCGTTTTTGACACATAACTTCGAACCGCATATTTGTCGGTATAGTCACTGTAAGACAAACTGTGGTCGGACAGCTTGATGCGGCAGATCTGTTCGTTGAACGTTTTCGGTACATCAAGATCCGGTTTTCTGCCGAATGACAGCCGGTAGAGCGTACTGACAAACGTCCGATCACTGACAAGCTTCGGATGTGCACCGAACAGCGTACTATATAGTTTGATCAGTGCAGAGCGAAGTTTCATCAGATTCCTCCGAACATTTGGTCATAAGCGGCACAGGTTTCTTCCATGTGCAGTCGCTCACGGATATAGGTTTTTGCACCTTCGGAATACGTCTTCCGCTGTGCTTCGGTCATAGCCGCAAAAATGCGGAAAGCTTCCGTATAGTCTGTCACGGCATCCGCATTGACGCCCGCATTGTTCTCGTTCAGTTCCTGCCAGGGCGTTGTGCCGTCACTGATCACAACAGGACAGCCGGCAGACAGTGCTTCGACAATGGCATTCCCGAAGTTTTCCGTTTTGGTCGGAAGCACGAAAACGTCAGCGTCTGCAAGCAGGCCCGGAAGATCCTCCGGCTTGGCGGCTCCGTGGAAATTGACGTTAATATTCACGGGAAGTTTTTTGGCTAACGTCAGGCATTGCCAATGATAGGACTCGTCCTCCGTCGGGCCGTAAATGTCGAACGTGACGCGTTCTTTGACATCCGCAAGTGCCTGAATGGCAATATCCAGGCCCTTGATTGGGTGGATACGGCAAACGGAAACCGCACGAAGCTCGCCGCTTTCTTTGTTCCGGGTACGTTGACGGATGTCAAGCTCCGTAGGGATATTCTGTGCCGTCACGATCTTCGCTTTTTTGAAGTGTTTCCGGATACTTTCCGCTTCCTCATCGCTTGTCGCGTGGAAGCAGATGTTTTTCGTCAGACCGAAAAGTTTGAGATACGCAAGATACGGCAGTTTTTTTGCTTTCTTGCGGGAAAGTGCGGCGTCTTTGAGTTCTCCTCTCGGTGCAAGCACAGTGCGAAGATGTGTCTTTTTGGCATACCGCAGAGCCGGCAAGGTGTACTCCGCAGAAAACAGACTGCTGATATAGAGTGTATCCGGTGCAATCTGCTCGATGCGAGACGTCAGATCTTTGGCACCGGTGCCGGTTTCGTAATAAACGTCGCAGTCAAACAGTCGGTTTTTCCCGGGCTGCACTTCCTCATACAACGCATTAGAGCCGCTTTCGTACGCCGCTGTCAGTACAGACACCTGCGTTTTTGAGGAAAGATGCTTTGCAAGGTTTGTGACGCTGACGGCAGGGCCGCCGCGATTGACAGAAGGATAGAAGCATTGACTGACAATCAGCGTGCGAGATGCCATGTGAGAGATAAGCCGGTCGGCACAGTCTTTCACATCGTAATGTGTTTCCAGATACCGTCTGCTGTTTTTGCCGAACGCTGTACGTTCGTTATTCTCCGCGAGGATGTGCTTTACGGTGCTTTCAAAAGCTGAAACGTCGTCAGACGGGCACCACCAACCAAATTGTCCTTCCGCGATCGCATCCTTCAGATCGGAGGCGGTATCGGTACACGCGAAAATCGGCTTTTCTTCCTGCATATAGGGCAGGATGCGGGACGGGAAATTGGGGATCGTGAAACGGTGATCCAAAAAGATCATGCCGACGTCACAAGCAGCAGTCAGTGCGTTATAGTCCGCAGAATTCATGCGTTCAAAAAGGCGGACGTTAGAGAGTTGTTCTTTTTCGATCGTCTGCTTTATCAGGTCAAACTCCGTTCCGGAGCCTGCGATCACAAAAAAAAGATCCTCACGGCTCTTTACGCTCCGAAGGCAGGCAAGCAGATGATCGATCCCCTGCGGCTTTCCGAGATTGCCGCCAAACAGAAACACCGGGCGATCCTTCGGAATGCCGAATTTCTCTTTGAGAGCAGCTGCGTCCACAGAAAGCGGCGGCTGGATCTCCAGGGCATTCGGACACACTTCGACCTTTGCCGGATCAACACCCGGATTATGTTCGATCACATAGCGGACGTTGGCGAGAGACATGCAGCCGATATAGTCAGAAACGCGGTACAAACTGCGTTCCTGACTGCGGAAATAACGATATATCGGGCTTCGGGTTCCGAACATCCCGAGATCGACGGCATTTTGCGGGAAGATATCCTTGAGCATAAGGTAGGTTTTGGCATGGTCACGCTTTTTCAGATAGCGGATGAGCCCGCAGAACGTGATCGGGGGTGTGGAATAGGCGATCAGGTCAAAACGCACGCCCTTCCAGTACTGATCGATCGCATTACGGAAACAACGCTCCACGGTCAGCGTGGAAATACCTTTTTCAATAAGATTGGTCTTCGTGATGTTGCCGATGCGGACGCGAAGCACGTGAATACCGAGTTCCTCGCATTCCTCCGTCGGCAATTCGCTCCGGCGTTCTCTTCCGCAGGCAACGTAAACGTTATGCTGTTTTGAATGAAGTTCACGCAGCAGGTCAGGATAAATCTCATTTGCAGATAAATCCGTCACATTGCCGAGCGTCAGGAAAAGAACGTTCATATCAGAGCCTTCTCGTTAAAATATCGTTATACTTAAACATGAAAATACCGGGCTCGTACGCACCGATCTGCGGTGTATTCGTCTTGCCCTGCAGATTATTGATGATCCGCTTCATATTATCAACACCGCAGGCATAGGCGTGCGGGTAGCCGCCGCCGAAACGCGGGTTGACTTCGGAGATATAGTAGTTGCCGTCGACCTCAAACAGATCAATGTCGATCTGTCCGCGGAAGCCGGATTCTTTTGCAAATTTTTCGATCAGAGCAAACAGTTTTTCGTCCTTGAAGGAAACCGCCTTGTCCGTCTCCCCTGCACGCATCACAAGCTTCTTCTTGGTAAAGATACTGACAACTTCGCCGGAGATCAGATCGATATAGACGTCGGCACCGATCTCATTGCCATGCAGATACTCCTGCACCATCATATCCTCCTGGCTGCGGAACAGGAATTCCACGGATGCAGGATCCTGTGCTTTGGAAATAGCGATGCTCGCACTACCGCAAACCGGCTTGACAAAGACGGGATATGCCACTTCGTCCGCCTGCTGTGCGGCAAAGAACGCCTGCAGATCGTCATAAGACTTCGCACACGCATAGCCGTGTGCTGTCAGCCAGCGATACATCTGCATTTTATCCATCGCACGGTCGCAGCACGCAAGGCTTGAGCCGATGACCGTTGTGCCGACTGCGGCAAAACGGTCCGCATTTTTCGCAAGCAGCGAAAGCTCCGGATCGATCAGAGAAAGAACGCCGTTGATTTTTTCGGTTGCACAGATCGTAAGCACCTGATCGATATAGTCCGGTGCCGTGATGCGGGGAACAATGTAATGTGCATCCGCTTCATACAGAGCAGGTGCATACGGGCTCATGTCGGTTGCAACGACTTTGCCGCTGCCTTCGAGTGCCTGTTTAAAATAGCGGATGATCTTATTTCGAGTTCCGCAGCTTAATACGAGAATATTCACGCGATGATACTCCTGCTTAATTCTTAGTGGTTTGGGAGATTTGCTGCCGGATCTGGGCAAAATTGCCCTCGACTTCACGGGTATCTTCTGCAACGCCTTCACGCTTGAAAACCTGACGGACTGTCAGAAGCAGGATCTTTACGTCCCCTGCAAACGTGATATGGTTGACGTACTCCAGATCATAGGCAAAACGCTTTTCCCAGGAAACGCCGTTTCTGCCGTTGACCTGTGCAAGTCCGGTCAGTCCCGGACGGACGTCATGGCGGTGCATTTCTTCTTCCGTGTAGTAAGGCAGATACTCTTCAAGCAACGGACGCGGTCCGATAATGCTCATATCACCTTTGATGATATTGAAGATCTCCGTCAGTTCGTCCATGCTGGTCTTTCGGAGAAATCTTCCGAATGCGGTCTGCCGCTGCGAATCGGGCAGCAGTTCACCGTTTTCGTCACGTTGATTTGTCATGGTACGCAGTTTGATCATGGTAAAGATCTTACCGTCTTTTCCCGGTCTTCTTTGCAGGAAGAATACCGGTCTGCCGTGGAAGATCAGTTCAAGAACGATCAGAATCAGCAGCAGCCAGCTCAGGCAAACAAGCACCAGAACAGATAGCACTACGTCCAATATGCGTTTTATGTAGTTACGATACATTGAATAATTTCCTTACACAATTGATCACCCGCTGTTGCTGTTCGGGTGTCATTTTGGTGTCACTGGGCAGACATACGCCACGTAAAAACAGTTGTTCGGATACAGGTTCGTCTTCAGCACAGACAAACGGATTGTCGGCAAACACCGGCTGCATATGCATCGGTTTCCACATATGACGCCCCTCGATGCCCGCTTCGTTCAAAGCAGCAAGCAGTGCCGTCGGCGTCACGCCGCAGTCGGCATCCAGCAGCATAACGGAGAGCCAGCGATTGGCCTTGCTGTCGGGTTCTTCCTTTGTCCAGCTGACAGGAAGATCGGAAAAAGCAGCACGGTACCGGTCGAAGATCTCGCGTTTTTTCGCCACACGCTGTTCAAGTGCCGTCATCTGACCTCTGCCGATACCGGCACAGATGTTGGAAAGGCGGTAGTTGTAGCCGATCTCCTCATGCTGATACCACGGGGCAGGCTCTCTTGCCTGCGTTGCAAGCTTCAGCACGTGTTTTGCCTCTTCCGGGGTTTTGCAAAGCAGCATGCCGCCGCCGGACGTCGTGATGATCTTATTGCCGTTGAAGGAAAGAGCTCCGTAACGGCCAAAGGTACCGCAGGCTTTTCCGTGATAGAACGAGCCGAGTGCCTCTGCAGCATCTTCGATCAGGATAATCCCGTTTTCCTCACAGATCGAAACGATCTCATCGAGCTTTGCAGGTGTCCCGTAAAGATGAACCAGCATCACGGCTTTTGGCGTTCCGTAAAGCTGAATTGCCTTCCGCAACGCGTCCGGATCCATGTTCCAAGTATCGCATTCGCTGTCGATAAATACAGGCTTTGCACCGACGTAGGCGATCGGATTGGTGCTGGCGGAAAACGTCAGGCTCTGGCAAAACACGGTATCCCCTGCCCGGACGCCTGCCTCGATCAGTGCCAGATGCAATGCTGCAGTTCCTGCACAGAGTGCAACTGCAAAGTCAGAACCGGTATAACGGCAGATGTCCGATTCAAAGCCGGTGACATTCTCGCCGAGGGGTGCAACCCAGTTGGTATCAAATGCCTGCTGAATATAGTTCATTTCTTCTCCGCACATATGCGGAGATGCAAGTAAAATTCGTTCCTGCGGCATAACGATTATCCTTTTTCGTCAATAAGTTTCTTGGTGCGGTCCATGACCGTGGAAAATCTGTCTTTTAAATAGGCTTTTGCCTTTAGATACTGCTTGTAGCCGACTGCCGTCCCATGAATGTCGCTACCGAGTGCAACAACAGAGCCGGTGTCGATCCATCTGCAAAGTCTGCCTTTGCCGAGCAAGCGGCAAAATGCATCTGCATTGAGCTGTGCATGAATACCGGAAGACAGCAGCTCATCAATTTGCTCCGGCTGATAACGGTCAACGTGTGCCAGTACCGGATAAAATCTGCCGTCTTCCTGAATGCGAAGAACGGTTTCTTTTACTTCTTTCGTCCAGGATCGGAAGCCGAGTTCGAGCAAAAGGACGTCCGTCCCGTTGACGCACAGCTTCTCAAGGCCCTCCATATGATCCAAACCGCCGCACATATGCACTTCTGCACCGAGTCGAAGTTTTATCGGCCCATGATAGGCATCGCAAAGCATATCCCAGCAGGACTGTCTGCGTTCTAAAAACACGTCGAGTTCTTCCGTCTGCGGATAAAAATGCGGTGTTGCCACAAGTTCTTCTATTCCGGCCTGCTCAGCAAGCTGCAACTGTGCAAGCGACATTTCCAGCCCGATACTGCCATGGTCAGCACCCGGCAGCACATGTGCATGGAAATCAATCATGTTCGGATCCTCCTGAGATCATTTTTCCTCTTCTTTGGTTCCTTTCTTCTGCTTCGGTTTTGCGGGAGGCATCGGTTCTCCGTAGCCGCCGTAGCCGTAACCGTAGGAGTTGTAGCCGTAATAGTTGCCGTAACCGTAACCGTAACCGTAGCCATAGCCGTAACCGTTTCTGCCGTAGCCGTAGTTATAGCCGCGATGATAATAGCTGTGGCGGTTTGAGTAAGCACGGCTCTTGCGATAGCCAAAACGAGTGGAGGCTTTGCCGCTCGGATCGTTCATGATCAGGCCGACAACGCTGCCGCCCATTTCCTGAATGGCAGACAGGCCGTAGGACACTTCGTAATAGTGATTCTTGCCGCTTTGAACGACATAAACGTAACCGGTCACCTTTTCGGCGATCGTCGCAGCATCGGTCACGACGTTGATCGGAGGTGTATCGATGATCACGAAATCAAAATATTTTCTGACATAGTCAAGCAGCGTATCCATCTGCTTGGAAGAAAACAGCTCTGCGGGGTTGGGCGGTACCAGACCGGAGGTAAGAATGTGAAGGTTGTCCACGTCCGTCTTGCGGATATGCACTTCGTTGGTCAGACCTGCGAGGATTTCACTCAGGCCGTTTGCATTTTCAGTATTGAAGTAGCGGTAAACGGTGGGCTTACGCATATCACCGTCGATGAGCAGGACTTTCTTGCCCGCAAATGCAATGGAGATCGCAAGATTGACTGCGTTCGTCGTCTTGCCGTCATGCGTCATGGAACTGGTCACGGCAAATACCGGGCACTTCTCACCTTTTCCGGTGAACATCAGTTTTGTACGGATCGCATTATAGGCTTCTTTGATCGCAAACGGACTTTTGACGGTCAGAAGTCTGTTTCTTGCGGCTGCTGCATTCTTCGGAGCAGCAACGTATTCAGTCTTTTTCTTTTGAAACATGGTTTACTCCTTTGCTGCAGTCTGCTTTTCGTTTGAAGAAAGCTGCGGGACAGTACCCAAGATCGGTACGTCGTATTGCTTGGCGATGTCATCCTCTGTCCAGATCGTCGTATCTGTCAGTGTACGGATGATGACGAATGCACAAGCGATCAAAAGGCCGATGATGACACCCAGCGTCGTATTGCTTGCGACGTCCGGTGAGCTGGGAGCCGTGGGAGTTTTTGCACGGTCGATCTGGCGTACTTCACCGCTGCCGGCAAGCCTGACGATTTCTCCCGGTGCAACATCGTAAATCGTGTTTGCGACAACCTCCGTTTCCGCCGGACTGGAACCTATCACGGTCACGCTGAACAGCTGCGTATCGGTCGTTGATGTGGTCACCATGGTGCGAAGACGAGCACTGGAAATGTTGTAGCCCTTCAGTGCGAGCTGGTCGGAAACAGCCTGCATGACAGAGTCCGTTTTCAAAAGCTGTGCACAGGAAATTGCAAGCTGTGCAGATGCGTTCTGCTCACTGATGGAAATCACATTCGGGTCCAAATTGACGTTGCTGACCGCGTAAAGAGTGATCTGTGCTCTGTATTTCGGTTTGATAAACGCTTTCGTAATGCCGAACCCGATAATGCCGCATACAAGTGCAGATGCAAGGATGATCACAATGTGTGACAAAAGTGCATGCAGAATATCGCTGACAGAAATTTCATTTTTCATTCATAAAGGCCCTCCGTGTTATGTCTAAACTATCTCCAGTTTATCTAATATAGTATAACACCGCGAATATCAATTTTCAACAAGAAATTGTGTGAATTAAACATCGAAAAAACCTGCGTCCGCACTCACCCGGTTTATGAAAGCCGAACGAATGCGGACGCAGGATAATTTTATAAAAATCAGTGGATCAGGAACAAATAGACAAACACAATACAGATCGCCGCACAAAGCATCAGCAGTGCAAACGAAAGACTGCCGGTGATCCGTCGAGTCGTTTCTTTGAGCGTCTTTTTTATCCGGACAAACAGGTCGGCGTATCGATGCCCGCCTTCTGCTTCTTTGCCGCTGTAAATTGCGGCATGATCTACATTTTTGCCCAGTCTGTAAGCAACGGTATGATGCGTCTTGTCTTCATCCTGCACGGGGCTTTCTTTGTAGACTGTCTTCCTGAGCAGAAGAACCGTTCCGTCTGTCAGATCACAGAATGCCCGGCTGAAGATGCCTGTCACTCGGAAAAATCCTTTTGCAAGCGGTGCTGTCAGGCGGTTTTCTCCGAACAGCTCGCCGATTTTTCCACCCAGTTTCAAAGTGCCGTTCCAGAGATGGCGGGAAATTTTATTCTCACCGAATAAGGCGGCAAGCCATCCGAAAATACCGGGCAGCCACTTCAGCAAAAGCGGTCTGTAAACGGCATTTTCAAGGTCCAGTTTTTTGGGCCAGACATTGACGTAATCGCCGTTTTTCCGGAGTAGTTTCCGCACGATCACGAGGTAAACAAATACGCCGATCACAATGGAGATCGCAGCACCCTTCAGATTTTCAAGGGAAAGGTACTGCACTGCGTGTTCGAGTTCTCCGGCATGGAAGAAATCCGTGCCGAGGTCTGCAATATAGTTCATGGAATGCTGTGCCGTGAAGCCAAGCAGAGGGAGAAGCAGTGCACAAGCGGCGATTACCGCCGTACTGACGGGATTCATATAATGCCGGTTTTCATCATACGTTTTTTGCTTTGTCGGGTGCTTTTCAACGAAAATCGCAATATAGAGTTTTGTCATATAAGCTACGGTCAGTCCGCCGGAGACAAGGAAGATCCACTCCACGGCCGTCAACCATCCGCCATAGATCGAAGTGCCTTCCACGATGCTTTCATGCAGCAGCGTTTTGCTGACGTAACCGTTGAGCAGCGGCACGCCGCCGATACCGGCAGCTCCGAGCAGAAATGCGATTTTTAAGACAGTCTTCTTCCTGCCGAAGCCACGAATATCGTTCAGATCAAGGGCATGCATGTTCATATAGACAACGCCTGCACACAAAAACAGCACCAGTTTGAACAGTGAGTGGTTCATCATATGCAGCAGTGTGCCACGTGCGGCACGACTTCCCTCTTCGCCGAGCAGCCCCATCATGCCGATACCGACAAGTATAAAGCCAATCTGTGACATAGAAGAACACGCGAGCGAACGTTTCAGATCAATACTGCAAAGGGCAAGCACTGCACCGAGCAGCATCGTAACCGTACCGAGTGTCAATATCACGGTGCCCCACGCGGGATCATAGCGGAGCAGATTGCAGGAGATGGCAAGGATGCCGAAAATGCCGGATTTTGTCAAAACGCCTGAAAGCAGTGCCGACGCCGGTGCAGGAGCGACAGGATGTGCTTTCGGAAGCCAGATATGCAGCGGGAACATGCCGGCCTTTGCACCGAAGCCAAACAGGATACAGCCTGCTGCGACGTAAAGCGTTCCCTTTTCCGGGCATGCCTGTGCAAGCGTGTACAGCTCGGAGATCTGCGTCGTTCCGAGCGTATGCTGCAGTAAAAACAGTCCCATGAGTGCAGCCAGTCCGCCGATCACCGCAACCGCAAGATAGGTGTTTGCCGCCCTGATCGCACCGGCTGTTTCCTCTTGAATTACCCACGTATAGGACGTAAGCGACATGATCTCGAAAAAGATCAGTGCCGTAAAAAGGTCTGCAGAGAAAAACACGCCCATCGTTGCACCGAGGGTGAGCAGATTAAAGAAATAATAACGGTTTCTGTTGTGATAATGTGCAAAATACTCGTCCGACAAAAGCAGCGTCATCATCCACATCAGGGAGATCGCAACGGCATAGACTTTGCGGAAGCCGTCAAGCTCCAGATGCAGTCCAAGCACGCAGACCTGCGGCACGGCAGCTGCGTCACTTCCCTGCCTTGTCAGCAAAATCGCAAGCACAAATTCCGCTGCACCGGTCAAAATGGCTGCAACGTTCCGTGCTTTTTTATTCAGTTTGCCGATCCCATAGCATACAAATGCCATCAGCATCGGGAAAAACACCGTGCAAAGCAGGAGCATTGCATACCTTCCTTTCAAAAATCAACGAATAAATGCGGTGATCGCATCAATGATCGGCTGTGCAAGCAAGCCGGTCAATAAGATCGCAGCAGCAAGGATCCCCATCGGCACTGTCATCCGCCATCCGGCTTCACGGACATCCGAAAGCGAAGACAGATCCGTATCGCGGTCAGGGAACCATGCCCTGCGGACTGTGGTAAACATATAGATCGATGTGAGCAGTGCGGCAAGCAGCAGCACCCCGGCTCCGATATAGGCAAGCTTGTTTTCCGAAGAAGCCGCGGCAGTGAGCAAGTACCATTTACTCACAAATCCCGAAAACGGCGGAATGCCGACAAGTGCCAGTGCCGAGACCGTGAAACAGGCAAAGGTCACTGGCATCTTCTTTCCGAGACCGTCGAGCTCGTAGATGGATTCTCTGCCGGTTTTGTGTAAAACGGCACCGGCACAGAAAAACGCGAGAATCTTGATCTCCGCATGAAATGCCATGTGCAGAAGTCCTGCTGTCAATCCCTCGGCCGTCATCATCGTGACGCCGAACAGAATATAGGAAAGATTCGCCACCGTAGAAAATGCCAGTCTTCGTTTCCAGTGCGATTCCTTTACGGCTCTTGTCGCACCGTAGAACATGGTAAAGACGGCGAAGCACATCACAACGCTCTGTACCCACGTGCCCTGCAGCAGTGTGGTGTCAAAGGCAAAATAGGTCAGCCGGATGATCGCAAACACGCCTGATTTAACGACCGCGACCGCGTGCAGAAGTGCCGTGACCGGTGTCGGTGCAACAGAAGCCTTCGGCAGCCAGTAGTCTGTCGGAAACACGGCAGCCTTGACACCAAAGCCGAGGAAACCAAGCAGATAAAAGATCAAAGTAATCGACTGCTTACCGTAAGGATAGCCGGTCCGAAGTCCGCCGAACGTGAAGTCGCCGGAAATGCCGTTTGCAAGCAGGAAAACCATAGCAGCAAACGCAAACGCGGCTCCGCCGATGGAAAATACGAAATAGGTACGTGCCGCTCGCACAGAAGCACGGTCAAGCTTATGAATGACCAGCGGAACGGTGGACAGCGTCAGAAGCTCGTAGAAGCAGTACATCGTGAAAAGATTTGCAGACATGGAAATGCCGAGCGTCACGCCGAATGCAGCTGTAAAAAACGCAAAGAAGGTCGTCAGGCGTTCTTCGTTCTCCATGTAGGAAAAGCCGTACAAAACAGTCAGCGGCCACAGCGTGGCAATGATGCCCGCAAAGAACCGTCCGAGACCGTCGAAACGCAGCCGCAGCACGAGATTGTCCGCAAAACGGATCAATTCCGCTGCGTCCTCATTGCACGTCAAAATCAGCGTCCAAACAAGCACGGAGGTCAGCAGCGTGATCGCAGCAGTATAAAGTTTTACCGCTCTGAAAGACAGTTTCTTCAGCGGGTACAGCAGCAAGCCTCCGACAAGCGGAAGAAAAATTGCCGCGATCAGAAAATGAGCGTTCATGAGATCCTCTTTTCGGTCAGGTCAAAGATACTGCAAGGGGTGAAAGTGCAGAAACAAGCGGTCCTGCGAAAATACCAAGCAGCAACGTGAGTGCCGCAAGAATTGCGATCGGCAGCCACATGACAAAGCCGCCCTCTTTTGTCCGTGCAGGTGATTTGAAATCTTTTCCCGGGAAAAAGCCGCTGATGGTGATCGGCAACAGATAGCCTGCCGTCAGAAGTGCCGAGACAAGTAAAATCACGGGTGCAAGCCAGGAAAATACGGGAAGGCCGGAATCCAATGCCCCGGTCGCAAGATACCATTTGCTCACAAACCCCGATGCAGGCGGGATGCCGATCAGAGCAAGCGAAGCGATCGTAAATGCCCACAGTGTGATCGGCATGGATTTGCCGAAGCCACGGTAATCTTCCACATTGTGCTTTCCGGTGTTGTAGATGAAAGAGCCGGCAACAAGGAACAGGCAGACCTTGATCGACGCATGAAAAATCACGTGCAAAAGGCCGCCGAGGACACTTTGCGACGTCATCAGAAACAGGCCGACCAGCACGTAGGAGATCTGACTGACAGAGGAATAAGCAAGCCGTTTTTTGAATACTTTTTCGCGGTATGCCATCATTGAACCCATAAACACGGTCAAAAGTGCCAGCCCGAGCCATGCATACTGCACCCAGGTGCCTGCGAGGAACTCTGTGCCGACGCAGTAGAATACGATACGCAAAATCGCAAGCACGCCCGCTTTGGCAATGATGCCGGACAACACAGCGGAAGCAGGAGCCGGTGCCACGGGGTGTGCCGTCGGGAGCCAGCCATGGAGCGGATACATACCCGCCTTTGCACCGAAGCCGACTACACCGAGGAAAATGACAGTCAGGAGCAAAGACTCTTGTCCGGAAACCGCCGCCATATCAAGGCTGCCGCCCGCAGTGAAATCCAGCGTGGTGCTGTATCTCGCGAGGAAAAAGATACAGCAAAGGGCAAGAAACGCACCGGCGATCGAATAAAACAGATATTTCAATGCCGCACGGACAGATTCCTGCGTGCGGTCATGCAGCACCATCGGCATCGACAGCAGCGTAATCATCTCGAAGAACAGATACATCGTGATCAGGTTCTTCGAGAAATCCATGCCCATGAGGGCACCGAGTGAGAGAAGATAAAACGAGAAAAAGCTGTCTTCTTTCTTCGCATGATCCATATAGCGGAACGCAAAGATGCCGGCAAGCAGAAATCCGAAGGCGGCAATTGCCATGAAAATTTTAGAAACGCCGTCCATCCGCAATGCGACAGTCAGGGTTTCCGTCATGGAAAAAAGCGTAAGCTCCGCTTCCTTGGCAAACAGCAGCAAGCCTGCACACAGTGCCTCAATCAGAAGAACCGCAAACAGCAGCACACACTTCCCTGTTCTGTTTTTCAGTTTCAGAACCGGCAAAGCGATGCCTGCCGCCGCAGGCAGCAATATCATAATCAGCATCAAAACAGTATTCATATCGATGCTCCTTTTTCAAGTTGTTAGAACAGTTCCAGTCCCTTTGTCAGCAAATCGCAAAGCGGCTGTGCCGCGATACCGGCAGCAATATTCATGGCAGCCAGAATAAATGCAGCCACGGCATAGGCACGTTGCTGTGAAAAATGTACCGTCTTCATTTTCTTGTCTTCCGAACGGTTCAAAAGGCGGATCAACGTTCTTGTAAAATAAAACGTGTTCAGGATCGTGCTGACTGCCAGGGCGATCAGCGTCGGGATCATCTTGACATTTGCCCGGAATGCAGAGATCGCAAACAGATATTTTGAGATAAATCCCATCGTCAGCGGCAGGCCGATCATGCTGAACGCACCGACCGCAAAAGCGGCACCGGCAAGGCGGTTGCTGTGTGCACTGCCCTGGAGGTCTTTAAAACGTTTACTTCCGCCTGCAGTATCACTCAACTGAGCAGCGGACAAAAACAGAGCAGGCTTCGTCACAGCGTGTGTCAGGATATGAAACAGTGCAGCCGTGACACCGAGCGACGGCGAAATACCGATGCCCATATAGATATAGCCGATCTGTGCGGCAGAGGAAAACGCCGTCATGCGGAAAATATCGTTTTCACGCATCGCACTGACAGAGCCGATCACCATGCCGAGAACGCCGAATACGTAGAAAATATTCTGTACGCCGCTGCCGTAAAACACTTCCGTGCCAAACACGTCGAAGACGATCTTGATCAGGAAGAAAATATAGCCCTTCGACACAAGTCCGGACAGAATACCGGAGGAACAAGGCGTTGCCGCACCGTAGGTGTCAGGCATCCAGAAATGGAACGGGAACAAGCCGCTTTTGATGGAAAGCCCAATCGTGATCAGGCTCAAAGAGGCGATCAGCGGGACGCGGTAGCTGCCGCTTTGCCAGATCGCCGCAACAGCTTCTTTCAGATTTGGCATCAGAAGATGTCCGGTAATGTTGTAGAGGATGACAACGCCGAACAGGAACAGGCCTGAGCCGATCAGGCTGAAGATCATATACCGCACAGATGCAAGTGTGGTACGGCCGATCTGACGGATCATCAGAATGCCGCAGGATGCGATCGTGCAAATCTCAATAAAGACATAGCCGGTGAAGATGTCATTCGTATAGGCAAGCACAAGGAGTGCCGCCTGAATGAGATCCGTCATCACATAGTACAAATGCTGCTTGTCCCTTGATAGGTCGCGGAGCAACTGCTTTCTGCCGCCAAGCATGCACAAAAACAGCACGGCAGAGAATACTGCGGAGAAAAGTGCCTCAAGCGTTCCGAGCCGCAACTCATTACCCCAAGGATGGGGATAGTGTCCCATAAGATAGGTCACGTTACCGTTTCGGTTTACATAAAATAGCACCCACAGAGAGCATACACAGACACAGAACGTCAGGCAAAGTGACAAGATCCGGGCAGCGGTTCCGCGAAGGATCGAAGATGTGACCGCACAGAGCAGACACGCGACGATGCAGAACAGCGGCAGGTTGACTAAAAACGTCATTCTTCCACCTCCTGCTCGTCTTTTGCCATCATATAGATCTCATCCAGATTGAGCGTATGATAGCGTTTGTAAAGGCGGATCGTGAGGGCGAGCATGAGTGCCGTCACCGACACGGAAACCACAATACCGGTCAGGACAAGACCTGCAGGAAGCGGGTTTACATAATTTTGAGCGTCCGTGATACCGTCCGTAATGATCGGAGCGTTTCTGCCGGCGATCATGCCGATGGAAGTCAGGAACAGATAGGACGCTGTGTCCATGATATTCAGTCCGATGATTTTTTTCAGCAGATTGCGGTGCAGCAGCAGTGTTGCAAAGCCGACGGCAAACAGAATGACGGCAACACATTGAATGCGATGATCCCATAGCGTTTGCAGCATTCAGATCCGCCCCCTTTTGAACACGGCGTAAAAGCCGTACATCGTACAGGCAACGACAATTCCGACTGCGATATTGAGCGGCAGGATCAGCCCTGCGGATAAGATCGCACCTGGCGTTCCGGTCGTGAATACAGTCTCAAATCCGTTTGCCCCGCAGAAGAACGAATAGCACTTTGAAAGGCTGTAAAACGCAAGAGCGATCAGAACGATCAAGCGGTAGGTTTTGGCATTCAGAATGCGTTCCATGCCGGAAAAACCGAAAGCAATGACGTAAAGGATCAGTCCTCCGCCGATGATGGCTCCGCCTGAGAAGCCGCCACCGGGACCGAGATGTCCGTTCAGAATGACGTAAATACCGAACAGAATGATGATCGGAACGGCAATTTTCGCCGTGTTTCGAAGAATATTATCGTGGAGCATCACTTCGCGTTCCTGCTCGGGTTCCTCGGCAGACGAATTGTTCGTCAGCAGCAGGATGAGTACGGCAGATGCCGCCGCAAACAGCACGTGGGACTCCCCTAACGTGTCAAATGCTCGATAGTCCAGAATCACACCCGCAACAATATTCACAGCACCTGTTTCCTTTAATCCCTCTGAGACGTAACGCTCCGTCACCTCATTGTTTGCAGGTGCCTGTGCAGTACCGAATTCCGGCAGCCAGAAAACAGTATCGAGCAGAAATACGATCATCACGGTGCACAGTATCACCGCCAGAACGGGATACAACCGCTCAAAGGCACGGATCTCTCGCTGTTCCAACCGTTCGATCGGTGCAGGTGCATCTGTATGGGCTTCTTCCGTACGCGTGATTTTCTTATGGCTCTCCCCTGCTGTTGCGGCGGTGAAGTCAAAGTTACCCGCGTCCCACTGTTTCAGCCATTTATTCAGACTGTGTTTCTTCATGTTCTTCCTTTTCCCGCAAATCGCGGATCTTTTTCAGACAGATAAACATCAATACACTGGATATGCCGGCACCGACAGCCGCTTCCGTGATCGCGAGGTCCGGTGCCTCCAAAAGTGCCCATACGATCGACATAATGACGCTGTACGCCATAAAAATGATCAGGCTGACAAGCAAATTTTTGGAGACGCACGCACAGATACCGCAAACGATGAGCAGTCCAAGTAAAAAGAGTTCAAGTACGTTCATTTTGCTGTCTCCTTTCTGTCTTTCGCATATGGTCTGCCGCCGTTTCGTCCGTTGTGATCTCCAAACGGCTGACAAGGTGCGACGAGATCGGGCTGCCGATCCAAAGCAGAGCGATCATCGCAAGCAGTTTCAAAATCGCGTCCAGCTGTCCGGATGCGATCATGAGGCCGATAAGGATGCAGACAATGCCGAGCGAATCGATCATTGCCGCACAGTGCATGCGGTTCATCACAAACTTAAAGCGAAACACCCCAAGCAGACCGAGAAAAATGATGATAACACCGGCAGCCATAAACACGGCCGTCAGGATAAACCGCAACATTTCACTCATCACGTTTCCCCCTTTTCCGGAAAGCCGCAATATAGACCTGTGCCAGAACGACAACGGCAAGGAAGCTCAAAATGCAGTACACAAGGGAAACGTCGAGCAGCCAGGTTTCATGCAGGTACACGGCGAGAACAGCGATCGCACCAAGGGACATTGTACCGATCATATTGATGCCGATCACACGGTCGGCGATACGCGGGCCAATGATCGCACGGAGCATTGCAAGCAAAATGCCGATGGCGAGTGCAATCAGAACTGAAAGATAAAGATAACGATACATCTGTTCCATATTACAACTCCAGTTTCTTCAGCAGGCGGACAAAGATACCGGTTTCGGCACCTTCAATCATTTTTTCATCCAGACAGTGCACGGTAAATTCATTGCCGTCAGTCTCGACCGTGATCGTCCCGGGAGTAAGCGTGATAGAATTGGCCAGCATATAGCGGGCAAATTCCGTGCGGAAGTCCACGTGGAACGTCACAAGTGCAGGCGTCACTTTGCGTTTTTTGTGCAGAATAATTTTTATGAGGATCGCATTTGCCTTGAGAACTTCCCAGACAAGCACAGCGATATAGGCGAGAAACAGCGGGAGTTTGGTGTAAAGCCGCCATTCTTTTTTCGGTGTGTATCCGAATAGAACAAAGGACAAAACAGCAAGCAGTACGACAATCACAATGCCAAACGCACAGATCTCAAGCGTGAATTTTCCGTTCAGCAGCAGCCACAGAGCAAATAGCAGCAGATACATCAAATTCCTCCTTTCTCCGATAGAGAAGCACTCCTCAAATTAAGTCTGATTATAGCACACTTCATACTGATTGTCACCAAAAGAAATCATTTTTGAAACTTGTCTTCCTTTTTCGAAAAGAGATGCAGCAGATGCAGATTGCATCTGCGGCGATTTGATCAGATCGTTCCGCTGACAACCAGTCGCGTAACACCCGGCGTCGTCACGTAAGCACCCGTTGCAGGATCTTGCGTGTAGGTTGCGGCAGGTACCGTCACCACGCCGTCTACGGTGCGGAATACGCCTGTTGCAGCATCATAGGTGTACTGTGTGTCCTCTGTGAGAGCCACGTCATCAAGGGACACCGACAAATTATTCAGCACCGGCAGGAACGTATCGCTCACAGCAACATTGTCCTCAACTGTAGCCTCACGGTTGCCCGCGTTTTGGATGAGGAAGGTATACGTTACCGTTCCGTTCATCGGGATCGTTGTTGGCTCCATCGATTTGGAGACCGTCAGGCCCGGCTCAGAGTCAGCAGTCACAGTCGCAGATGCCGTGACTGCGTCTGTACGTGCAGGCGTCGTCATGGATGCCGTATTGACGATCGTCGCACCCTCTGTAAGCGGTGCAAAACGGTTAACGGATGCTTCATAAACCAGCATCACATTGCCGCCAGCAGGGACTGTGATGCCGCTAAACGTGAGCGGCGGTCCCGCGTTGACCGTCGGTGCAGTCTGCTGAAGTACACCGTTGACGTACATACGCACAGAGTTCGGCACGTAGTCCAAAGGATAAATAGTACCTGCGTCAAACGTGTAGCCGCCAAGGTTATCTGTGACTGTGATCCCCGTAAGATCCGTCGTTTCTGCGTTCACGATGCTGATAATATAGGTTACGTCATCGCCTCGGCTGTAATCGTCCATCACCGCCGTTTTCGTCATGGACAGAGCGTCCACGACTTCGCCGACCGCAACGTTGGAATTCACAACCGTGTTGTTATAAGAAAGTTGTGCCTGGTTGGTAATAATCGCCATAGCGTGATCCTCCAAAGGAAGATTTGTAGCGTTGCTACAGTTCAGCCTATGTCGAACAATCGTAGTATGTGCGACCAGCGAGAAATAATTATCTGAAGATGTCGGCACTTTCTTATTGACATTTGAAAAGATCTGTGCTAAATTATATGAGCATTGAGGAACCGCCTCATATTTTAAATATCGCGGGATAGAGCAGTTCGGTAGCTCGTCGGGCTCATAACCCGGAGGTCGGGGGTTCAAATCCCTCTCCCGCAACCATATCGAGTGGATGTAGCTGATTTCAGTTACATCCACTTCTTTTTGCCTATTCATTGAGATTTCAAGCATTTTGTGATATAATCTCGTAGAACAAAGGATGTGATTTGATGACTCATAAAGAAAAGGCAGTCGCCTATTTCCGTAACGGATATCTCTGCTCACAGGCGGTTCTCGCAGCATTTGCATCCGAGTGCGGCATAACCGAACAGCAAGCGCTGAAACTCGGTTCCTGCTTCGGCACGGGCATGCGAAAAGGCGAAGTATGCGGTGCTTGCTCCGGTGCTTTGATGGTATTAGGCCTCCTGTTCGGTCAGGACGATAGTGCCGACAAAGAAAGCCGGATGCGTGCCAATTCCGTCAATGACGCCATGCTGGAGCGGTTTGCCGACACAAACGGCACCTATCTGTGCATTGAGCTGCTCGGCTGCGACGTCAGAACGCAGGAGGGTATCGCTTATGCCCGTGAAAACCACCTGTTTTCGGATTTTTGCCCGCAAATGGTCGCAAGCTCCGTCGATGTGTTGGAAAGCATTATCACGGAAGAGTGCAAGTAAAAGCAGCCGCTTTTCCCCATTTGTTTTGCGTATTATGATACGATTACATAAAACAAAGGATGTGATTTGATGAAAGAGGAATGCCTCATTTGCAAAGCCCCTCTCGAATATCTGAATGAAGATATCCTGATGGAGTGTGCTATTTGCCATAAAAAAGAACTCAGCAAGACAAGATGCGTGAACGGTCATTACGTCTGCAACGAGTGCCACACAAACGGCATCGACAGCATCTTCGGTGTGTGCCTTTCGGAAACCTCAAAAAATCCCGTGGAGATTCTCAATAAAATGATGGCACTTCCGTTCTGCCATATGCACGGCCCGGAGCATCACATCATGGTCGGTGCTGCGCTCCTGACGGCGTATAAAAACGCCGGCGGTGAGATTGACCTTCCCAAAGCACTGACCGAAATGAAAAATCGCGGCGGGAGTGTTCCCGGAGGTGCCTGCGGCTTCTGGGGTGCCTGCGGTGCCGGTATCAGTACGGGAATGTTTATCTCAATCATTTCTGGTTCCACACCTCTTGCAGGTGAACCTTTCGGTCTTTCCAACCGCATGACCGCAAAATCGCTTGACGCTATCGGCTCGGTAGGCGGTCCTCGCTGCTGTAAGCGGGATTCCTATCTCTCCATTCTTTCCGCTATCGACTTTGCGAAAGAGCATTTCGGCGTTGAAATGGAAAAACCGGAGATCGTCTGCGAGTTTTCATCAAAGAACAATCAGTGTCTCGGTGTGCGTTGTCCTTTCTCAAAGGCAAATCATAAAAGATAATTCATTTGTCCTATGTACGGAGCAGGCTCACACCTGCTCCGTTCCCTTATCTTTAAGGAATTTACCGTCC
>JAZUDF010000009.1:0-4007 GCA_045639485.1 Faecousia sp.
CTGATGGCAAAGGAAGCTGACAAGGGCCTGGCACAGGTCAGAATGCCCTCCGGCGAATTCCGCTACATCCCCCTGAACTGCAAGGCCTGCATCGGTCAGGTCGGTAACGTTGAAAATGCGAACATCCACATCGGCAAGGCCGGCCGTACCCGTCACATGGGTATCCGTCCCACCGTCCGTGGTTCCGTCATGAACCCCAACGACCATCCTCACGGTGGTGGCGAAGGCCGTGCACCCGTTGGCCGTCCCGGCCCTGTCACTCCTTGGGGCAAGCCTGCTATGGGTTATAAGACTCGCAAGACCAAGAACCGCACCAACAAGTTCATCATCAAACGCAGAAACAGCAAGTAAGGAGGAAATGAATCATGAGCAGAAGTATTAAAAAAGGCCCGTTTGTTGCTCCCGAACTGCTGAAGCGTGTTGAAGAGCTCAACAAGACCGGCGAAAAGAAAGTTCTGAAGACATGGTCCAGAGCTTCCACCATTTTCCCCTCCTTCGTAGGTCACACCATCGCAGTCCATGACGGCCGCAAGCACGTTCCCGTCTATGTGACTGAAGATATGGTCGGTCATAAGCTGGGTGAGTTCGTTCCCACCAGAACGTTCCGTGGTCACTCCGGCAGCAAGACCGCTAATTCTTAAAGGAGGAGATCACCATGGAAGCAAGAGCATATCTGAAATTCTTACGTATCTCCCCCCGCAAGGTCAAGATCGTTGCAGATCTGATCCGCGGCAAGGACATCGAAACTGCAAGAGCATATCTCATGCAGACTCCCAAGGCAGCCTCTGAGCCGATGCTCAAGCTCCTCAACAGTGCCATTGCCAATGCAGAGACCAACCACAACATGGACGTTGACAAGCTGTACGTTTCCACCGTCCTTGCTGACCCCGGTCCCACGCTGAAACGCGGCCTGCCGAGAGCAAAAGGCAGCTACAACCGTATTCTCAAGAGAACCACGCACCTCACCATCGGCGTGAGCGAGCGTGAGTAAGGCAGGAGGTAAACTAAATGGGACAGAAAGTTAATCCCCACGGACTGCGCGTTGGCGTGATCAAGGATTGGGACTCTCGTTGGTATGCCCGTGAAGACAAGGTCGGCGATCTGATCGTTGAAGATTACAACATCAGAAAGCAGCTCAAGACCAACCTCTACGCTGCCGGCATCGCAAAGATCGAGATCGAAAGAGATACCGCAAAGGTCAAAATCAACATCCACTGCTCCCGTCCCGGTGTTGTCATCGGCAAGGGCGGCCAGGATATTGAAAAGCTGCGTCTGCAGCTCAAGGAAGAGATCGGCAAGGAAGTGGCTCTCAACATCATTGAGATCCGCAGCCCCGACC
This sequence comes from Faecousia sp., assembly GCA_045639485.1. Lineage (GTDB taxonomy): Bacteria > Bacillota > Clostridia > Oscillospirales > Oscillospiraceae > JAFRPC01. Next base: position 1,340 of record JAZUDF010000009.1, read on the forward strand.
TCAACGCACAGCTCGTTGCCGAGAACATCGCTGCACAGCTCGAAAAGAGAATTTCTTTCCGCCGTGCAATGAAGAAGGCAATGCAGCAGGCAACCCGCCTTGGTGCAAAGGGCATCAAGTGTGCATGCTCCGGCCGTCTGGGCGGTGCAGAAATCGCAAGAAGCGAAACTTATCACGAGGGTACCATCCCCCTGCAGACGCTCCGTGCAGACATCGACTACGGCTTCGCAGAAGCCAACACCACCTACGGTAAGGTCGGCTGCAAGGTTTGGATCTACAAGGGCGAAGTTCTGAACTCCACGCTCCGTTCCGAAAATCCGGAACCCGCAAGACGTGAACGCAGAGAACGCCGTGACGGCGACCGCCGCGACCGCAGACCGTTTAACGGTGAGCGTAGAGACGGTGCAAACCGCGGCGAACGCAGACCGTTCAACGGTGAGCGTAGACCCTCCAATCGTCAGGAAGGAGGCAACCGCTAATGTTAATGCCTAAGAGAACGAAGTACCGTCGTGTACAGCGTGGCCGCATGAAGGGTGCAGCCTCCCGCGGCAATAAGGTCTCCTACGGTGAATGGGGCATCCAGGCACAGGAACCCGGCTGGATCACCGGCAACCAGATCGAGGCCGCTCGTATCGCCATGACCAGATACACCAAGCGTGCTGGTCAGGTGTGGATCAAGATCTTCCCCGACAAGCCTGTTTCCAAGAAGGCTCTCGGTGTTCGTATGGGCTCCGGTAAAGGTGCTCCCGAATACTGGGTTGCAGTCGTCAAGAACCAGAAGGTGATGTTCGAAATCGGCGGCGTGCCTGAAGAGGACGCTCGCGAAGCACTGCGTCTGGCACAGCACAAGCTGCCCATCCGCACGAAGATCATCAAGAGAGAAGACGCAGAATCTGAGAATGGTGGTGAATAAGATGAAGGCAAATGAACTGAGAAAAATGACCACCGCTGAACTGGAAGCAAAGCTGGCAGACCTCAAGAAGGACCTGTTCTTCCTGCGTATGCAGCATGCTACCAACCAGCTCGACAATCCGTTGAAGATCAACCTTGTCAAGAAAGATATTGCCCGCATCAAGACTATTATTCGTGAGAAAGAGACCGCAATCTGAGGAGGTAAAGCAAAATGAGTGAAAATACAAGAGCTTTCCGCAAGACCAGAGTTGGTAAGGTCCTTTCTGATAAGATGGACAAGACCATCGTAGTCGCTGTGGAAGACAGCGTACAGCATCCCCTGTACAAAAAGATCATCAAGAGAACCTACAAGCTGAAGGCACATGACGAAAACAACGAATGTGGCATCGGCGACACCGTAAAGGTTATGGAGTGCCGTCCTCTGTCCAAGGACAAGAGATGGAGACTCGTAGAAATCATCGAAAAGGCTAAGTAAGGAGGTCGACAACACATGATCCAGAGTGAAAGCTATCTGAAGGTTGCCGACAACACCGGCGCCAAGGAAATCAAGTGCATCCAGGTTCTGGGCGGCTCCAGACGGAAATTCGGCAACATCGGTGATGTTATCGTTGCTTCCGTCCGCAAGGCTCAGCCGGGCGGCACAGTCAAGAAGGGTGAAGTTGTCCGTGCAGTCATCGTTCGTACTGCAAAGGGCGTTCGCCGTGCTGACGGTACCTATGTTCGCTTTGACGAGAACGCAGCAGTCCTCATCAAGGAAGATATGAGCCCCAGAGGCACCCGTATTTTTGGGCCCGTGGCAAGAGAACTTCGTGACAAAGGCTTCATGAAGATCTGCTCCCTGGCACCGGAAACTGTTTAAGGGGGACTCATCATGAACATGAAGAAAAATGATACCGTTATCGTCCTGTCCGGCAAGGACAAGGGCAAGAAGGGCAAAGTCATTACCGCTATGCCCAAGGAAGAAAAGCTCATTGTGGAAGGCGTCAACATGGCTACCTGCCACATGAAGGCACGCAGACAGGGTGAGGAAGGCGGCATCGTCCGCAGAGAGATCCCCATCCGTGCATGCAAGGTTGCTCTGTACTGCAGCAAGTGCGGCAAGGGCGTCCGTGTCGGCTACAAGCTGGACGGCGACAAGAAGACCCGCATCTGCCGCGGTTGCGGTGCTGCACTTTAAGAGAAGGAGGATTTTGAACAATGGCCAGACTGCAAGTTAAGTACAATGAAGAAATCGCTCCCGCTCTGATGAAGAAGTTCGAGTACAAGAGCGTCATGCAGATCCCCAAGCTGGATAAGGTTATCGTGAACGTTGGCTGCGGCGAATCCAAGGGCAACGCAAAGGAAATCGAAGCCATCTGCAAGGATATTGCCACCATCACCGGCCAGAAGCCCGTGATCACCAAGGCAAGAAAGTCCGTCGCGAACTTCCACGTTCGTGAAGGCGACAACGTCGGCGTGAAGGTCACCCTTCGCGGCGCAAAAATGTGGGAATTCCCCGACCGTCTGTTCAACGTGGCGCTGCCCCGTGTCCGTGACTTCAGAGGCATCAACCCCAACTCCTTCGACGGCCGCGGCAACTATGCTATGGGCCTCAAGGAACAGCTCATCTTCCCCGAAATCGAGTACGATAAGGACGACAAGATCCGCGGCATGGATATCTGCATCTGCACCACCGCGAACACCGACGAAGAAGCCATAGAACTGCTCGCGCAGATCGGCGCTCCGTTCTACGCTTAATCAGGAGGAAGAAAACATG
>JAZUDF010000010.1:0-1883 GCA_045639485.1 Faecousia sp.
GTCCGCTATGACCGATATCCCCGAGGAGGTCTGGAACAAGGCACTGGAACAGACCGTGCCCGCAAAGTTCCTGGAACTCAATAAAAAAGCGTTTGCACTCGGCAGAAACGCCTGACCAAATCACCAAAGAAACTCCCTTCGGTACGCCTCCGTCAGAGCAATTTTCTCTGAGAAAGCGAAAAAACCTAAAGGAGCAAACTTATGCCCATTCATGTCAAAAGCGAAATCGCACCCTTAAAACGCGTCATGCTGCACCGTCCCGGTGCGGAGCTCGAGCAGCTGACACCCGACACGCTCGACCGCCTTCTGTTCGATGACATTCCCTATCTGAAGGGTGCACAGCAGGAGCACGACCGTTTTGCAGAGCTTCTGCGGGAAAACGGAGCAGAGGTCGTCTATTTAGAAGACCTTGCTGCCGAAACACTCAAAGCCCGTCCCGATGTCCGCGAGCTGTTCCTCGATGAATTTGTCAGCTTTTCTCCCCATGTGGAATACCGCCCGGAGCTGAAAGCGTACCTTTCCGCAATCAGAGATGAAAAAGAGCTGATCCTCAAGACCATGGGCGGCATTTCCTTCAAGGAACTTGATGCCCCCAAGAAATTCCGCCTGCCCGTGATGCTCGGCAGACAAAACGATTTTGTCTCCGACCCGCGTCCGAACCTGTACTTTACCCGCGATCCGTTTGCCTCCATCGGTGACGGTGTTGCGATCAACCGCATGTATTCCGTCACCCGCTGTCAGGAGACGATCTATGCCCGCTATATCTTCCGCTATCATCCGGAATTTGCAGGCAAAACGAAACTCTATGCTGTCGGCACGGAAAACTATTCCATGGAAGGCGGCGACGTGCTCAATCTGTCTGCCGACACCATTGCGATCGGCATCTCGCAGCGTACCACGCCCGAAGCGATCGAGCGTATGGCAAAGGTGATCTTCGCCGACGAAACGGCGACCATCCGCACGATCCTTGCGGTGGAGATCCCCAATAACCGTGCCTGCATGCACCTTGACACCGTGCTCACGCAGGTGGACTACAACAAATTCGTCGTTTATCCCGAAATGCTCAAAGGCTTGCGTCTGTTTGAGATCACGCCGGCTGCAAAGGGCGGTATCAAGATCAAGAGCCTCGGCAATGACCTTCAGAAGGTGCTTGCCAAATGCCTGCATTTAGATGCCGTCGATCTTATCTACTGCGGCGGCGATGATCGCGTGGCGGCAAGACGCGAACAGTGGAACGACGGCTCCAACACGCTGTGTGTCGCACCCGGCAAGGTCGTGGCATACAGCCGCAACGCTGTCACCAATGAGATCTTCGACCGCAACGGCCTGACCGTTCTCACGATCCCCGGCAGCGAGCTTGCACGAGGCCGTGGCGGTCCCCGCTGCATGAGCATGCCCTTCAACAGAGAATAATTAAAAATTGATATAACAAAGGAGAAATCACGATGCCTGTCAATCTTCGCGGACGCAATTTTCTGAAACTGTTAGACTATACCCCCGCCGAGATCCGTTATCTTCTGGATCTTGCAAAAGAATTCAAACGCAAGAAACTCTCCGGTGAACCCCACCGCTATTTAGAGGGCAAGAACATTGTCCTTCTGTTCGAAAAGACCTCTACCCGTACCCGCTGCTCTTTTGAAGTTGCCGGCATGGACCTCGGCTGCGGCGTGACCTACCTCGATCCCGGCAGCTCCCAGATGGGCAAGAAGGAGAGCATCGCAGATACTGCGCGTGTCCTGGGAAGAATGTACGACGGTATCGAGTACCGTGGTTTCAGCCAGGAAATCGTATAGGAGCTGGCTGACTACGCCGGTGTACCCGTATGGAACGGACTGACCGATCAGTTCCACCCCACCCAGATGTTAGCGGACCTGCTGACCATC
>JAZUDF010000011.1:0-21559 GCA_045639485.1 Faecousia sp.
CAATAAATTCTCGGCAGAAGATGAGATCGAGGTCGTGGGACCTGACTGCAAGCCCTTTACCATGACCGCTCCGACGATGACGGATGAGGCAGGTCAGATTCTGGATACGGTACGCAACCCGCAGATGGTTTTCCGGATGCAGCTGCCGCATGCCGTGCCGTCGTATTCCATTCTCCGCCACGCTGTGGATCTTTCCGCAAAATAAAGACTTATAAAAGCACGCAGGGCAGAAGAATTTCCCTGCGTGCTTTTGCCGCTGATCGAAAGGACTGGATATATAATGGTCTGAAAAGGATGGAATGTGTGGAAGCAATAGGTGCGTTTGAATAAATGTGTGATTTTTGTGAAGATGCTGATAATTTTGTAAACATTTCCAGTTGACAATCGTATATGAGTGTAGTAAAGTATTACATATATTATTAGGATTAGGAGAAGTATCTCTATCGATAAGCCTGATAATGGAACAGCAGCAGCCTAAGGTGAGATGTGCAAATGACAAATACGGAATTAAAGCGGCTCAGCCGCAGAGAACTTTTGGAAATGCTCATCGAGCAGGGCAGGGAAAATGATCGCCTGAAGGAAGAACTCCGTCAGGCCAACGAGAAGCTGGAAAGCAGAAAGATCATTTTCGAAAAGTCCGGCACTCTGGCGGAAGCTGCAATCGCGATCAATGATGTTTTGGCTGCAGCAGATGCTGCAGCGGCTCAGTACCTTGAAAACATCAAACGCCGCACAGAAGAGATTCAGCAAGCGGATTATGACCGCATCATCGCCGAAGCGGAAGAAAAGGCGGCAACCATTGTCGCGGACGCAGAGGCACGTGAAAAAGAAGTCATTGAAGAACTGAACGCACAGACTCGGCAGGACTCGGACGATCTTCCGCAGGAAACGCATACGGAAGACGGTTCGGAACTGACGGACTGAAGTTCGGGGGCAGTACATTATGTTATTCAAAAAACGCAAAAAGGACGCACAGCCGGTTGCGGAAGTTCCGCAGCTTGAGGCGGAACTGAAGCGTGTCAACCTCAGGACGCGGTTTCTGAAACTGCTTCGCAGCACGGTCTATACGCTGATCGTCGTTGCCGCAGTTGCCGTCCTGATCGCTGTCATCTTCATGCCTGTGCTCCGTATCTACGGCAGCTCCATGAATCCCACCCTCAACGAAGGCGAGATCGTTCTCTCCGTTAAAAATGCAAATATCGGGCACGGCGACATCGTCGGCGTGTATTACGGCAGTAAGGTGCTTGTCAAACGCTGCATTGCCACAGAACATGAATGGGTTGACATTGATGCAAACGGCAACGTTTACGTCAACGGAGAACTGCAGGAAGAAACCTACCTCAAGCCGGAGGAAAAGGCTTTCGGCGAATGTAACCTCGACCTGCCGTATCAGGTTCCTGACGGATGTATCTTCGTCATGGGCGACAACCGCACAGATTCCATTGACAGCCGTAACTCTTCTGTCGGCTGTATTGAAAAAGAAAACATTGTCGGCAAGATCGTATTCCGTGTCTGGCCGATTCCCGCGTTTGGCGTCATAAACAAGAACGGCTGACGCCACATTATAATATAGTATATTACTGATAAGGAGGAATCCTTGTATGAAGAATAAGGTTCAGTCCAAGACTGAAAACAACTTCAAGGAGCGAAAGAAGTCGCATACAAGACAAAAAGTGCTGACAGGCCTTGCAGCATTTGTCGTGTTCTGCACAACGTATGCACTGATCTTACCTGCCATTACGATGGAACGCTCCCTTGTGTGTAAGGTGGAGGCTCATACACACACGGCATCCTGTTACGAGGAGGTGAGTGTCCCGGCGGGCAAGAAGCTGGCGTGTACGCTTGATGAGCATACACACAGTGACAGCTGCTATGAAGTCACCGATGTTCTGATCTGCACAGAAGATCATGAGCATACGGATGCGTGCTACGAAAAGGAACTGATCTGTTCCGAAGCAGAGCATACGCATGACGACAGCTGCTACGAAGACGTGCCTGCACATTCCGAGTCCAGACTGGCCTGCGGCAAGGAACAGCACGTTCACACGGATGCGTGCTTCGATGCACCTGCGGCGGTCGACTCCGGCTTCTATTGCGGTTGCGTGGAGCATACGCACAGTGAAGCAAACGGCTGCTACGAGAACGGCAAGCTGAAGTGTACGATTCCGGAACACACACATTCTATTGGATGTACCAACAACAAGAACGCCGATGTGGAAAATGCTTCCGTCTGGGAATCCTCCTTCGCAGATGTGGAATTAACACTCGACTGGAATAAAGACGTCATTGCGATCGCAGAATCGCAGTTGGGTTATAAAGAAAGCACCAGAAACTTCGTCATCGCAGATGACGGCACCATCAGCGGCTACACCCGTTACGGTGCATGGTACGGTGATCCGTACGGCGACTGGTGTGCATCCTTCTGTGCATTCGTTCTGCATTACGCAGGCGTTGACTTTGATCTCTTCCCCGTCAGCAAGAGTGCACAGCGTTGGGTAGAGGGGATCTCCGATAAAGAGATTGACCGTTATGCTCCCGCAGGAGCCTACGTCCCCAAGCCCGGCGACCTGATCTTCTTCGACTATGACGAGTTCAACGATGTCGCTGAACGGGAAGCCAACCATATGGGCTTTGTCTATGAGATCATCGAAGACGAAGAAGGCAACCCGATTAGGATCAAGACGATCGAAGGCAACACGGTCGATGGCGTTTCCATCATGGAATACGATTTCGACGATGAAACGATCATGGGCTTCGGCAAACTCCCGAAGAGACCGAAGACTCTCAGACCGCTTGAGAAGGTTATTAGCCGTGTCCGTGCAGTGACCGAGGGCAACTGCTGGCAGCTCGTTAATACCATCGACGATAAAGACGCTTATTATCTCATTGTTTCCGATTCCAGTGGCTATGCAATGGGCGTTACCCGCACAGGCACCGGCTACTATTCAAGTTATGCTGTTACCTCCACAAAACCCAGTTTTGTTGCGATCCCCGGCTATAACGGCTACTATACCGCAACTGTTGACAAGGCTTATATGTGGACCTTCAGTGCAGCATCTTCTTCTACAGGCACTTCCGCAAAGCTCACCAATGTGAGCTTCAACGGCTACGGTCTGCGCCTGAACAACGATACGATCATCAGCACAGCAGCAAACGAAACCACAAATACCTTTGCTTACAGAACACAGAACAGCTACTGGCGAATCAGTTACGGTGGTTACGGCTCGACCTACTACCTTGTCTGCAATAGCTCCGGTACCTTCTCCCGCAACACCTCAAACACCAACGCCGGCATGAAGATCTACAAGCTGGTTGAGGATCCGAGTGCACAGGAAGATGAACCGGAAGATAACCCCGATTTCGAGTCCCTGCCTTACCGCAAGCAGCTCGATGCATTCCGCGACGGTGAAGATAACCCCGATACCACGCTGGATAACAACTCCACTGCGGATGAAAACCTCGACCTTTACAGACTGTACGTCGAGTTCGGCCCCGTTGTTGCGACGCAGCCCATCGACCTGCTGTTCGTGGTCGACACCTCCGGCAGTATGTATAACAACTCCGATGCGACCGCCGGCGGTTCGTCGAGTACGATGAGACGTGACCGTGCCGTGACGCAGGTGCTGAACGGCACCTACACCTCGATGACGGATGACGGCTTCATCACCAGGTTCCTCACACTCAACACGAATAACCGAGTGGCAGTCGTTACCTTCGATGGCGACGCTGACGCAAGTAATTCCACAAACGACAGCCGTGTAAAGTTGAACTGGACAAAATACGCAAACCGTCAGTTTGTCAGCTGTATCACTACCTCCGGCCTCGGCACCAACTACTGTGCCGGCCTGCAGACTGCGGCAACGCTGCTGGCAAATAACCCCAACAACCACCAGCAGGTTCTGGTCTTCCTGTCTGACGGCGTGCCGACCTACTGGAACAACGGCAGCCTGAACAACCGTTCCGGCTCCGGCAGCGGCACCAATGCCACCAACGTCCGTAATGCTGTCCAGCCTTCCAAGAATGCATTTGATGTCCTGAAGGCAGCTTACCCCGACCTGATCACCTACACCATCGGCTTCGGCGAAGACTTCGATACCGACGTCCTGGACTACTATGCAGACAGCGGAAAGACCTTCGCAACCTCCGACGTCGATGCTCTGACGTCAGAACTCGAAAAGTTACTGACGCACGGTGTCGGCAAGTGCAGAGACCTGACGCTGACTGATACGCTCAGTGCTTATGTTGATATCTATGCTGAACAGCCTGATTTCAAGGTTTGCATCAAGACGCTTGAAGGCGACGAGATCGTCCTTTACACACAGAGCGGTATCACCGGCCGCGGCACGTGGACGGCTGAAGGCAGACAGGCACTTGAGAGTTTCGCCTACGATCCTGCGACCAAGACGGTCACTGCAAAGTTCAATGCCGATTATCAGTTGGAATACGGCTCCACCTATCTGATGTCCTATAACGTCCACGCTTCCGAAGAGGCTTATTCCACCTACTACGCCAATGTCGCAGCAGGCGGAGATCCCTACGGCGGAGTTAAGGGCGATGAAGACACCGACCATCTGGAGAACAAGACCAGCTCCGAACAGCCCGGCTTCTATTCCAACAGTGCCGCACAGGTCAGCTACTGGCGTGACGGTACTGAAACGGTTATTGACTATCCGCATCCTGTCATTCAGGTGATGGATATTCACCTGCCGCCCGTACCGAGTGCCGATATGCCATACAGCAAGCAGATCGACTACTTGGGCGATGGCGACTCCAACCCGGACACCACGTTGGAAGATGACGAAGACGGCGATTATACAGACCTCTACCGTATCTACCTCAACGTCGGTCCAGTCGCAGAGACGCAGCCGATTGACCTGCTGATTGTCGTCGACCAGTCAACGAGTATGCGTAGTAACTCCGATGCGACGGTTTCCGGTTCTACACAGACAATGCGTCGTGACTATGCAGTCACGCAGGTGCTGAACGGTTCGAGAACCGGCATGACGGATACCGGCTTCATCACGAACTTCCTCAAGATGAACTACCAGAACCGTCTTGCAGTTGTTGGTTTTGACGGCGTGCAGCGTTCGACCTCTTACACGAACGAAACAAGAGTCCTGCTTGACTGGACGACCTATTCCGGCAGAAAGTTCGTGGACTGCACATCTCCCAGCGGAACGAAGTATACGAACTACTGCTCCGCAATGAAGATCGCTGAAGATATGCTGAAGGATAATCCCGATAACCACCTTCAGGTCATGGTCTTCCTGTCTGACGGCGAGCCGACGATTTACCTGAATGCGAGCGGCACCAGCAGCTCCTACTCGACCAGTACGGCGACCAACTTCCCGCCGTCGAAGGCTGCGTTTGATACCCTGATTGATAAGTTCCCCGGCCTGTACGTCTACTCGATCGGCTTCGGTGCAAGCTTCAACACGGAAGTGCTTGACTACATGGCATCCTCCGGTCAGACCTTCACCACACAGAATGTTGACGTGCTGAACGAAGAACTGCACAGACTGCTCACCGGCGGTAAGGGTGCAAGCACAAACCTTGTAATGACCGATACGCTCAGCGAGTATGTCAACGTCTACGAGCCGCAGCCCGACTTCAAGATCTCCATCATTGATGCTGACGGCAGAGAAACAGTCCTCTACACGCAGAGCGGTATGGCTGCTTCCACCGGTCGTTATCAGAACAATGGCAGCAACTACATTGACAGCTTCACCTATGATCCTGATACCAAGACCATCACAGTTGACTTCAAGGACAATCTTGATCTTGAGCCCGGTACGACCTACCGTGTCTCCTATAACGTTGAGGTGACAGAGGAAGCCTATACCGAGTACAAGCAAAATGTGGCTGCCGGCGAAGATGGCTACGGCGAAGTGACCGGCGATGCGAATACCGACTACGGTATCAACTCCACAAGCTCCGGTTATCCCGGCTTCCATTCCAACGATTCCGCAAGTGCGACCTACACACGTGATAAACAGGACTACGTCATCACTTATGACCATCCTGTCGTTCAGGTTATGACCTTCGATCTCCCGGTCGAAAAGATCTGGTCTGACGGCACAACGCCTGCAGAGTCCATTACAATTGCTCTGTATCAGGTTGACACTGAGAAAGATAAGATCGTTCCCGCCCTTGATGTAAACGGTGATCCTTACACGTTGGAACTCACCGCGGACACCGATTGGAAGGGTACCTTCCTGAGCCTCGATCCTGCAGTTACTTATTACGTGACCGAGATCGTTTCCGGCAACTATGTTACCACCTATGCAGGCGGCGATCCCACTGAGATCGACGTTGACGGTGTGTCTTACGAGGCTGTCGAAGTCGATAACGAAGTTCCGTATATCAAGGTGACCAATACCGGCTTCGATCTCCCGGTCGAAAAGGTTTGGACAGAAGGCACTGAAAAGAAGGATTCCGTAACGATCGCCCTGTATCAGCTTGATTTTGAGACTGATGAGATCGTCCCCGCACTCGATGAGAGCGGCAATGCATACACCATTGTCCTCACTGAAGCGACCGACTGGAAGGGAACCTTCACCGGACTTGATCCCGAAGGCCTCTACTTCGTGGCGGAACTTGATACGGACGGCTACTTCGTAACCTATGAAGGCGGCGAATCTTCCTATATCTTCGTTGACGGCCAGAAGATCGGTGCCGTCGAAGTTGACACCGAAGCACCTGCCATCACCGTAATCAATACCTCCGGCCACCAGCTGCCGTACACCGGCGGAACAGGCACCTTCCCGTACTACTTCTTTGGTATCGCATTACTGCTTTGTGCAGTTGTGATAATTTGTAAACCGAAACGAAAAGTTACGGAAGGAGGGAGGCCCTCCTGAAAGCAACCGTTCCGGTTTGCGAAAAACCATCCGTCAAAAGTTTTTTTAAAAAATTTTTATAAAGGAGAAACCAAAATGAAAAAACTTAGCAAGATCTTCGCACTGGCTCTTGCAGTTCTGATGCTGTTCGCTCTGACCGCGACTGCATTTGCAGCTGACGAGCCCGCAGCTGATGGCTCCATCACCATCAGCAACGCTACTGTCGGTGAGACTTATAACATCTATAAGATCTTCGACCTGACCTTCGATGGCGACAAAGTTGCATACACCTACACCAAGACCGGCGAGACTGACAACGTCTTCGCTGCTCTGACCGCTTCCGGCAGCCCCTTTGTTCTGACCAAGGGCATTGAAGACTGCTACAACGTCACTCTTGCTGACGGTGCTACTGCTGCTTCTGTCAGCGCATGGATCAAGGCAAACCTGATCGAAACCGAACTCATTGCTGCAACTGACGCAGAAGAAGCTGAATCCGAAACCGTTACCTTCTCCGGTCTGGAATATGGCTACTACTACATCACCAGCACTCTGGGCACTGTTGCTACCATCGACAGCACCCTGAAGGACGTCACTGTTATCGACAAGAACCAGATCCCCAGCTGGGATAACGAAGACGGCGGCGATGACGATGACCCGGCTCCCGGTAAGGTTATCGTTGTTGACGGCGAGAAAGTCACCGAAAACACTGTCAACGTCGGCGACGTTGTTGACTTCGACATCGGCATCAACGCTGTTAACTACATCGGTGCAGCAGAAGTTACCTTCTACTATGTCTCCGATGAAATCGAAGACACCTTCGAGTATGTTACTGACGAAGACGGCAACCTGATCGTTACCGTGACTGTCGGCGACGCTACCCTCACCACCGACGACTACACCCTGACCATGGGTGAAGACGGCCAGTCCTTCGAAATCGTCATTGACTGGGCAGAGATCGACGCTGACGGCGAACTCGCTCCCATCTATGCTGCAAACACCGTTATCCATGTTACTTATCAGGCAATCCTGACCGAGGAAGCTAACATCGCAGCTCCCGGCAACATCAACACTGCGAACTTCACCTACAAGACCTGGCCCTCTGATCCCGACAATCCTCCCGAAATCCCCGATGATCCCGAAGATCCCGATCATCCCGACAACCCCGACGATCCCAAGCCCTACGACGATGAGAACGAAAAGACCACCACGACCTACACCTTCGCTCTCGGCTTCACCAAGATTGACGGTGCAACCAAGGAAGGCATCGGCGGTGCATCCTTCTCCGTTGCTGATGCAGAAGGCAACACTGTCTATGCAAAGGCTACCGACGTTCCCGGCGTTTACATGTTCTGTGCTTCTGACGACGAAGACGCTCTGGACATCTTCGCAACTGACGACAACGGCGTTCTTGTGATCGAAGGCGTCAAGGAAGGTGCTTACGAAGTCACCGAGGAAGAAGCTCCTGCCGGCTACAACATGCTGACCGCTCCTGTCTCTGTCGAAGCAGTTCTCGAAAAGGTTGATACCTACACCGTGCAGTACACCACTTACTACGATGCACAGGGCAACATTGTTGACGAAGCTGTTACCGGCGGCAAGACTCTCACCACTGAGTATCCCGTCAATGCAGTTGAACTCGTTATCGAGAACAATGCAGGTACCGAACTGCCCGCTACCGGCGGCATCGGCACCACCATCTTCTACATCATCGGTGCAGCACTCCTGCTTGGTGCAGCAGTTCTGCTCGTTGTCAAGAAGAGAATGAGCACCGAAGAGTAATTCTTTTGAATCACTTTTTGATTTAGCTTGAATGCCCTTTCCCCGGGGGAGAAACATCTCCCCCGGGGAGCAAAGGGCACCCCGCAGCATAAAGGAGAATTCTGCAATGAAAAAAAGATGGACAACTGTTCTGTTGATCATTCTGATGTTTGCAGGACTGTCCTTGTTGCTGTACCCGACGATCAGTGACCGTTGGAACAGTTTACATGCATCCCGTGCCATTGCAACGTATTCCAATACTGTTGTCAAAATGGATCAGGATGCGATTGACCGTGCATGGCAGAATGCTGTTGATTACAACAAAGGACTTCATCCCGGGATCAATTCTCTGTCTGATGGACAACTGGAGTTGTATAATGGCCTTCTGAACGTCGACGGTACCGGTATTATGGGCTACGTCGATATCCCTTCGATCCGTGTTTTGCTCCCGATCTACCACGGCACGTCCGACAGCGTTTTGCAGACTGCACTCGGTCACATCGAGTGGTCTTCACTTCCGGTCGGCGGTTCAGGCTCCCACTGTGTCATTTCGGGACACAGAGGTCAGCCGAGTGCCAAACTCTTTACGGATCTTGACCAGCTGCGTGAAGGCGATGTTTTCACGATCAGCGTGCTTGATCAGGTGCTGACCTATGAAGTTGATCAGATCCGTGTCGTCTTGCCCGGTGAAGTTGACGATCTGCAGATCGTGGAAGGGAAGGACTATTGCACGTTTGTCACGTGCACGCCTTACGGTATCAACACGCACCGACTGTTGGTTCGCGGTCATCGAATTGAAAATGCAAAACTGGAAGCACATGTTGTTTCCGAAGCGGTCATCATTGATCCGCTGCTTGTTGCTCCGTTGACGGCACTTCCGCTGCTGATCATTCTGCTGCTTCTTGTGATCTTCCGCAAACCGAAGAAAAAGAAGGAAGACCGGAAAAAGAAACGTTCTGCAAAGAAGTCCCCGAAAGAGGAACCAATCTCTGATTAAATGGAGGTAATCATATATGCGAAAATTTAGAAAGAGCATCTGTGCCGTTCTGGTGTGCCTTGCCATGCTTGCACTGTTACCGCTGCAGGCATTTGCACAGGGCCCCATCGATCTGGAGCACGATGTTGACCTCACGATTCATTATGTGGACGAGGGTACGCCCATCGTCGACGCACAGTTTGATCTTTATCTGGTCGCTGACGTCGATGCTTACGCCCGTATGACGCTCACAGATGAGTTTAAAGATTATCCCATCAGCATTGACGGCCTGGATCAGGACGGTTGGGACGACCTTGCAGCTACCCTTAAGGGTTATGTGCAGCGTGACCACGTGACGCCCGTCGACACCGACTGGACGGATGCGACCGGTACGGCTTCTTTCCCCACCGAAGGCACCGAACTGAAACCCGGCCTGTATCTCGTTGTTGGCTACCGTGCGACTACCGATGATTTCAACACCTATGTTGCAACGCCGTTCATGGTGTTCCTGCCCGGCCAGAACAATGAAAACAACACCTGGGAATACAGCCAGACGGCTGTCCCCAAGTTCGACAAGGACATCAACCCGCCCGACGAACCCGGCGACAAGGTTATCACCCGTAAAGCAATTAAGATCTGGGACGACGAAGGTTACGAAAGCATCCGCCCCGAAAGCGTTACCGTCCGCCTGCTGTGCGACGGTGAAGAGTTCGACGTGCAGGAATTGAATGCTGAAAACAACTGGCGTTATTCCTGGGATAACCTTGATCCCGATCACGAATGGCTCGTTGTTGAAGATGAGATGGATCATTATGAGACCTCCACCACGATGACCGGCATCATCTTCTCCATCACCAATAAATACGTTGTGCCGCTTACGCCCGATCAGCTTCCGATTTCCAAGAAGGTGACCGGTGATACGCCCGATAAGCCCGGTAACTTTGTTCTTGTTTTTGAAGCGGTCACCGAGAACGCTCCGATGCCCGAAGGCAACGAAGAAAACGTGATCGAATATACCGTTGAAGGTGCCGGTACCGTTGAAGTTGGTGAGCTCTCCTTTGCATATCCCGGTACTTATGTTTACAAGGTATACGAGAGAGACACGAAGTTAGAGAACTACACGTATGACACGACCGTTTACACTGTGACCTATGAAGTGGTGCAGGAAGACGGCGTCCTGACTGTGACGGTTACTGCAGTGGATGACCTCGGCAATGCTGTTGAAGCGATCGAATTTAACAACGTTTACAAAAAGCCGATTCCTCCCATTCCGCAGACCGGTCAGTTGTGGTGGCCTGTTCCCGTGCTGCTCTGCCTCGGTGTGATTTGTTTGATCGTTGGCGTGATTCGCCGTAAAGTGAAGGCAAAATGAGAAAAAAGGGTAGAATTCTTATTATCCTCGGGCTGCTGCTGATTGCAGCAGCCCTTTCCATAACGGGATACAATGTCATTGACGACATCCGTGCTGGCAATGCTGCTTCTTCGGTTTTGTCAGAGCTCGAGAAAAAGATCAACAAAGATCCTATCCCGCCCGGCGGCAGATCGATCTATGATGATCCGGAGATGGCAAAAAATCACCCGAATGAGATCGAATATCCGGATTATATTCTGAATCCGAATATGGATATGCCGACCGTGAACGTTGATGGTCATGACTATATCGGCATCATTACGATCCCGAGTCTGTCCATGGAACTTCCTGTCATGGATGAGTGGAGTTACTCGAATCTGAGCGTTTCTCCGTGCCGATTTGAAGGCTCGGCTTATCTGAATAATATGATCGTCTGTGCCCATAACTACGGACGGCATTTCGGCATGATCCCGACCTTGAAACTCGGTGACGAAGTCGTATTCACGGATGTTGACGGCAATCGCTTTTCCTATCATGTGAAAGAGGTCATCAAGGTTTCACCGATGGGCTATAAAGAGCTTGTGTCCGGCGACTGGGATCTGACGCTGTTTACCTGCACCTACGGCGGTGCCAACCGTGTGACCGTTCGCTGTGTGCTGAACACGGATAACTAAAAGAGGAATGAGATACTCATTCCTCTTTTTCTTTGACTGTTTGAAGAAATAGAAAGGCTGCAGAAAGCTTTTATCTGATTTTTCTTGTAAAAGATTACAAAATGTATTATAATATATTAAATTTTGAAAGAATCTGTAAATTTCATGTTTACACACCAATCTAAGAGGATGTGAATGATATGACCTGTAAATGGTGCGATGCGGAACTGACAAACGGCTCGGATATCTGCCCGATCTGTGGCAAAGACCAGACAGTCGCGTCTGTACTCGACACTACGCCGGAGCTTCTTCCTGCAGAAAGACCGCGTCGTTCGTGGGACGAACCCTCCGTCAAACCGGAGAAGACAGCACCTGCACGGAGACCTGCCCGTACGGAGACCGCAAAACGCAAAAAGAAGAACAACCTCATTAGCTGGATCGCCTTACTGCTTGCACTGATCATGCTTGTCGTGCTGCTTATCTCCAATGCAAAGATGTCCGGCAGAATTTCGCAGTTAGAGTCTCAAGTTGCTTCTTTGCAGGGAACGCCTGCAACAGAGCCGGAACCGACGGAACTTGTGGAGACGACAGAGGCGACACAGTCACCTGCAGACTTGCTGACCAGCAAGGAGATCCGTGTAGAGTTTGTATGCGATCCAAAACAATCGACAATGAGCTCTGCCGACACTGCAGGCATTGCGGTCAATATGCCTTGCAAACTCGATCCGTCAGTTCGTGAAGATGGCGTATCGTTTGTCGGCACGGTCTGCTATGAAAGTGAAACACACTGTGAGGTTCGTCTGAACCTTACAAAGGATGAGGGAAACGGTCTGCTCCTTGAGGTCAGTTACGATGTGATCTTCTCTTATCTTCTTGGCGAACATCTGGCAAATACACAGCCGTTTACCGTTCGCTGGCGTGTTCCGGGCGAAGAGACCTGGCATCCGATGGAAACGAGCGGCGTGATCACGCAGCAGGAGACCTCGGAAGCCACGAAGGCACAGTATCTGATCGCTTGCGGAGATGCATTGCCAGATACGGATAAAACACAGATCGAACTTCAGGTAGAGATCTGCAGAGCCAACGATAACGGCGGCTCTCTGACAGTGATCCTCGGAACGCCCGTTGTAGATCTTCGCACAGGCGAGATAACGTTCGGATAATTTTCACGGATATTCTGATTTCGGAGGTCCTTTCATGTCTGAAAGAGCAATGAAACGTGCATCTGATTCCTTCACCACCCAGGTGCAGGTGCTGACGCAGGGAAATCTCAACGGCTATTCCCGTCTGTTTGGCGGACAGCTGATGAGTTGGATGGATATCGTCGCGGCAGTTGCCGCACGCCGTCACTCCGGCAAAAACGTGACAACGGTCAGTGTTGACCGCCTGACGTTCCATGCACCCGCTTATGCCAATGACACGCTCGTCCTGACCGGGGAAGTGGTCTACGTTGGCAGAACGTCCATGGAGATCCGTGTCTGCGTTTACGTTGAGGCACTCAGCGGACAAAGGGACCTTATCAATGAAGCTCGATTTGTCATGGTCGCACTTGACGAAAACGAACAGCCGACCGAGGTGCCGGGACTTCTGCTCGAAACGGAAGAACAGCACAGAAGGTGGGATGAGGCTGAAGCAAGACGCAGCAGCCGCACATAAGCAATATCCAAAGACGGTGTTCCTCAGGGAGCGGTGATTTTTCACCGCTCCTTTTGCCATATTTATAGCCATGAAATCCATCAGTTCGTATATAAAAATAGATGAATTTTATGTGAATGAGGCATATCCTGTTGTAATTCACGCGAATCGATGATAAAGTTATAAAGGAAAATAATATATAATGGAAATACTATCCATAATTAAGGAGTAGTTACAGATGAAAAAACGAATGAGATCCTTGCTCTGCCTGCTGCTTTCGATTGTATTGCTGCTGCAGGCCGCACCGCTTTCCGCACTTGCCGCACATCTGGCAACGCGTCAACTGGAGGAAGCAGAACAGATCCTGAATACGCCTTCTGCCGCAGCAGATCAGTTTACTGACGTGCCGAAGGACAGTTGGTATTATCAGGCGGTCGGGTATGTTGTCGACAACAAGATTTTTGCCGGCACTTCCGATACGACGTTCACGCCTTCCGGCAATATGACAAGAGCCATGACCGTTTCTGTTCTTTCCAGAATGGCAGGCATCGATGCGGAAGACTATGTAGGAGAAGCGAGCTTCTCTGACGTGCTGGCAGGCAGCTGGTACGAAGCTCCCGTTGCATGGGCAGTCAAGTACGGCATCACCGCAGGCACCGGTGACGGCAAGTTCAGTCCTGACCGGAACGTCACGCGTCAGGAGATCGCCGTACTGTTTGTACGGTACTTTACGATCTTCGGCGTTTCTCTCGGCGATGAAAACCTGTCTGCATCTGAACCGACAGATATCGGTGACTGTGCCGACTGGGCAAAGGACAGTGTCCTTGTCCTCTGGCAGCGTGGTCTGATGGTCGGCGACGGCAGCGGCAAGTTCTATCCTGAGAAACTGATCACCCGTGCAGAATGTGCTGTTCTTTGCATGCAGCTGTACAGAGCATCGGATGATTGGAAGGCCATGCCCGGAGAAAGCCCCTGGGTGCCCGTCAAGCCCGGTGCAGAAGGCGAATATAAAATCACGTTCTACAATGAAGACGGCGGCTACATCACCACGATGGCTGCTCAGAACGGTCTTGGCCTCGGTGCTGAAAACGTTCCGTTCTATGCCGATCCCGATGCTGAAAACGGCGTATACTTCTGGGGCTGGTTCTACTACAGCGAAGAGGATGAAAACCTTCATCTTTTCAATACTCTGTATCCTTATAACGAAGACATTGAACTGCATGCCTACTGCGGCACACAGTCCGATGTCGTCAAATATCTGGAAGACGAATGCTACATCATCGAAGGCGAAGTCAATACCGACTTTGTTGTAACGATCCGTCCGCTCGATCCGGATGCAGAATTCAATCCGGACTATGATCTTGCCGTCTATGCCAATGAGTTCGACAGACGCAGCGGTTATGAAGTTGTCGAGCTTGAGAACGGCGATTATGAGATCCATATCATCGGCTACCAGCCCGGCGTGTATTACACGATGGTACTCAATAAAGACTTTGTCTTCATCAACAATGAGACCGGCGAGCCGATGGACGAACTAATCCGTTACATCGAATTTTATGTAAAAAAACCGGTCAACACCGAACTGAAGTTCCGTGAAGATATTGTCTGGCTGCCTGCGAGCGAAGCACAGTATTTTGCCCAACTCGGTGCTACACCCGGCTTCGGTGTGGAACGCCCTGCAGATGATACAGAAACGCCGCTCGGCAACAGCATCTTTTCCTACAACCCTCAGACAAGCAAATATACCTTCAACGTCGGCACGGTCATATGTGTTTACAGCGATGCCACTGTGACCGTAAACGATCCTGACGGTAACCCGATTGAGGTGCAGCGTGTTGCTCCGTATGAACGTGACTATGATGAAGCTGCATACGAAGGTCTCGGCTATTCCTACGCAGATCTTTATGATGGCACGGAAGATGCGTTCTACATTGTTACCGAAATCAGTCAGGCAACTGATTTCCGCGTTGCCTGCACCTACCGCGAGCTCAACAGCGATGAGATCAGCCAGATCCTTTACGTTCCAGACGTGATCCCGTACATGGTCAGTGAACTGCCCGGCGAAACCGGCGGCACGATCGAAAACTACGTCGCATACGACCGGGAGGTCTACGCTGCCTACAGCGGCGACAAAAAGCCGCAGCCTGCTGTCGGTGACTTTGTTGTTCTCTATACTGACGAGCTGCAGTATTACAGCGAGCAGGACTTCGCCGCTATGCGTAGAGGTGAATATAAGGGTGAGATCCCTTACGCCTACGGTAGAATTACAGCCGTGGACGGCAATCGGCTGACTTACGTGCCTGCAGCAGAAGACGAAGTTGTCAGTGCGATGAATTACATTGACGATTTTTATCTTGAACGTTACATCCCGAAAAATCTTCTGCCGGAAATCACAGAAGACGAACTCAATGACTTTACCGATCAGACACTTCAACTGCTCGATGATGAAACGATCCGTGCGTTTATCACAACTGCCATCGAAGAAGAAGCCGAGCAGGGAACTGAATACGGCGAGGAAGCACTTGAGATCCTGAACAACAACGAGATCTCTATCAGCCCCGCGATCCGCAACAATACCCGTGCCGGCGGTGAATACGCCGATGATACCAAGGCAATTCAGGTGACCGGCAAGCAGGTCGCAATTGATATCGATGACAGCAAGCTGGCCTATCTGCCCAATACGGAAGGCAAATGGCATCTGTCACTTAATATCGGCATGATGCTGATCGTCAAACTCCGTCTGAGAGAAGGCGTCAACCTTTATTATACGATCTCTGCGAACTTCACGCAGGAAATTTCGATCGGCCTTTCCGCATCCGGCAGATTTGATGTGAAGTGGTATCTGTGCGTTCCCGTGCCGAAGCACGTGGAATTCTCTCTTTCCGCAACTGCTGATATTGCTACGGACATCACAATGGACATCCGGCATTATACGATCGATAAGAACCACATGGGTAAGCAGAGCCTTTACGGCCGTCAGGCAGACGCTCAGGAAATGTGGGAAAACTTCCAGGACTTCCTGCTTTCCCCGAGATTTGTCGCACACGGTGCTGCTCTGTATAAACTGGAAGCAGAATACTACGAACTTGTCAACGAAGCACTGGCCATCGACAAGAGCGATGCAACAGCACGAGAAGCTGCAGAAGTTAAAGTTCGCCTGAAGGCAAAAGAAATCAACGCCTTCTGGAGCGATGTCCAGATCGGCCTGAGTCAGGCGTGGGACAGATACTATGTCAGCGGCGGCTCGCTCGAATGGTCGCAGATGCAGAGTGAAGCAGCAAAGAAAGCCGCATTTGCAGCAAAAGACGAGTTTGTTGCCAATGTCATAAATATTTCCCAGCATCTTGGGCCGGTCGAAAAGCTTGTCAACTGGGCGACCACGGACTCTGCAAAAAAGATCGATGATGCAGGAACCGAGCTTGCAGACCTTGATTCCGATGGCAAAGAAACGGAAGAATGGAAGACGACACAGGCAAAACTTCAGGCAGCCTCGCAGGCACTGAAGGATCAGCGTGCAAATACCCGTGCCTTGACAGAATCGACCTATACCCAGATCGATCAGGCAATGCGTGATGCACTCGGCTTCCTGAATACAGCAAAAGGCACGATCCAGATGCTGCATGATTCTGCTGTCAAAGAGAACAATACCGCAGCCATCAATAGCACCCAGACAGCTCTGGACTTCGTCAACAGTGCGATCGGTACGATCTCTGTTGCAAGAAGACTGATCGCTGCCGTCAAGCACATTATCGAGGCGGTCAACGGCGTGATCAAAGCTCTTGCCGGTGACTGCGGCGACATCTGCGAAGTCGTTGCAGAGGGCTATAATGTGACCAGAGTGCTGGTCCTTGCCCTTAAGGATTGCCGTCTTGTGATGTCGGAACTTCAGGATAACTTCTTTACCGATCCGAACAGTGAGCAATACAAAAACTGTCAGGAAGGCATCGACGTGATCAACAAGATCACGGACAAAGGCGACGTCCTCCTTGACTGGTTCCATATCCTTGCCGTGATGCTTTCTAACAACCCCGCACCCGCAGAGACCACGGACGGCATCACGGACGTCCCGACCACGACGACTTACTGGAAATTCCGTGCGATCCGCGGTGCAGACTTCCAGGAATTCTCCCTCAACACGGAGATCCTTGATCACCTCAACGCACCGGATGACGGGCTGGACGATGAAAACATCAAGCAGATCGCTGCAAAGTATGCGGAGATGTGCTCGATCACAAACACCTGGATGGATCTCTACCGCAAGGAAATCGCTTCTACCGAGATTCCGATTTTCCCGGGCCTTGATGCAACCATCGGTGCAGACTTTGTGGTACAGGCAAATATCAACATTGCTGCAAACGCCAATTTCCATGTCCAGTACGGCAAGGAATTCAAACTGACCATTGATATTCTTGACTGGGATATTGATTTCCAATGCCTCGACCGTGCAAACCAGAAACTGTCCGTCTCCGTCATTGCAATGGGCACTTTGGGACTTCGTGCAGGCTTTGAGGTCAAGTTTGGCGTGAAGATCATCAAGATCTTCACCATCAACGCAACGGTCGAGATCATGCCTTACATCAACCTCTATGCCTATGTGTTCTTCCAGTACACCCGTGATCTGAAAAACGGTGACTCGGAGACGAAACTGAAAGGTGCGATGTACATAGATGTCGGCATCCATCTCGGCTTCAATCTCGCATTGAAGATGGATATTCTTATCTATAAGAACACCTGGAAATGGAATTTGTGGAACAAGAATATTTCACTGGTCGATATCGGTGACCGGCGGAACGTCTACAACTTCGGGTACGAGCAGCCGAAGATCAGCGACATCGAAGGCAAGGCGGGCGACGTAGAAACGGCAGTAAGCGGTACGGACGCGGAGAAGGGCAAACTCAACACCAGACCGGACGGTCTGCTCATCGTCAACTCTGCGACAGACTATAAGCTGCCTGCTTCTGCAAGAAACATGGCATATATGGATATGACCAACGGCTCGCTCGGCAAGGTCTCCTATGATGCCGGACACTACGAATATAAATTCTTTACCGTGCCGAAGGAATACGACGGCAACACCTACAAGGTAGCCAACAACCTGCCGCTGTACAATCAGATGGAGGAAGTTCAGCTGACGGATGAAAACGGCAAACCCGTCTATGAGGAAAACAACGGTGCCGGCCTGCCTAACACCATCACGGTGGATATTGACCATTCCGATTTTGAAGAGAAATACATTATTGAGTCCAATACCGGTACTCCGGTGATGACCGAAAAGCCGACGGGCAGAGTGCTCATTGACATTGACGGTATTAACGCCGGAAAGTACGTGGAAGACAAGCGGTTCAGCGTTGACAAGGACGGCAGGATTACCTTTACACCTGAGACAGGTGCACAGGGCGGCGTTTACGCACAGGATGTCTACGTCTACATTGAGTGGAAAGAAGGTTCCTTGGAGGTTTCCAACTATCCCGTCCGTCGTATCGTCCACATTCTCTGGACGAATGAAAACCCGATCAGCTGGCTGAACTTTGAAGTTGTCCTGGTCGAGAGAAACCGGATCACGCAGGAAGACGAAGAGTACATTGTCTGGAGTGACACCACCGTCAAGGGCTATGACACCGAATACATTCCGCCGCTCGAAACCGTTCTGAATCTGGTGGACGAAGATCAGCTGATCTACGACCGCGAACAGACCACCTACACCGGCACGGCAGACAACCTCGGTACACTGCTGCATTACCCGCAGGAAAGCCACACGTATTACATTCGGACGGAGATGAAACAGTACTCGCTCGACGTACACGGACTCAACGCTGACGGCACAGACCGTGTTGTTACCTATACGCAGGACTACGGATACAAGATTCCGATCCCCGCAGTGTTTACCGAAACAGTCACAACGACAGACAGTGAGGGCAATCCGAAATATCTGCGGTTTGCAGGCTATCTCGCCGTTCAGGACAATGACGGCGAGATCGAGACCTGGACCGGCAAATGGGACAGCCCCATTGACACGGCACTTGCACTGGATCTGTCTGACGAAAACCTGCCGCGTTATCTGCAGGCGATCTATGAAGACGAAACTGTCAAAGCAAAGTTCAGCTTCCTCGGAATCGACCGCGAGCCGATCGTGCAGTATCTGCGTAGAGGCAATGCACCCGATATGGAAGCAGTCAACGTTATCATTGAAGCAATGAAAGTGCAGGCGACGTTGGAAGGCAAGACGCTGAACGTCGAGTTCTCCGAGCTTCCCGGTGTGCTTCGCAGTGACAAAGAGTTTATCATCAACTGCCGTACCACCGAGATCGCACCGCCCACAGTCACGCAGATCGGAAACTCTCTGAAGGTGAAGATCGAAGCAGATCCCGATCTCGTTGAAATGGACGAAAACGACGTGTTGCTCTACGGCTACGTGCCGAATGACGGTTCGGAACTGGAAACCAACTGGCTGCCGGCAGGGGAGAATGTTGCCGACGTTGCAGACGGTGTTGAGTATAACTACTACGTCTGCCTGGTCGACGGTGAGACGATGGATTGCACCTATTCTGCTGCCACGCAGAAAACGATCACCGGCTCAAACGACGATGTCGGCTATGAAACCGTTCTTTATGTTGGCTCCGATAAAGCAAACCCGTATATGCCGGTACTTGTTACGGTGAAGGTGCTCTACACCACCGGCGTTTACAGCGAACAGCAGACCGTGCTGCTTGGTGCGGGCGAACATGCGACGATCACGCTTGATCTTGATTGCAACCCCACCATGATTGCCAGTGTTTACATGAATGTCCATGCCACGGACGGCAGCACGGTTTCAAACAGCTACCGGATGTATATCAACGGCGAGGCGATCCATCCTGACCGCGAGGACGTTGCGTGGGCAACGGACTACATTACCATGAACTTCGCCCGTAACGTTGAACAGTGGCAGTACGCAAGATTTGCATTTGAAGAAATTCCCCTTGAGTAAAATCAGATAGGAGGAAATGCAATATGAAAATGATGAAACGATTTACAGCGGCACTGCTTGCAGTGCTGCTGTTGACCGGGCTGTTCCCTGTGCTTGCATCGGCAGTGGAGCCGACGATCCGCTCCTCGGTCATGATCGGTGCAGACGGGCTTATCGACTCCGATACGTTGGTTCTCGGCTATGCAAAGCCCGACGCGGCAGTCGCAGCCTATCCTCTGGAGTGGCAGGTGCTCGATGCGGAAAAGGATAGCCAGAACCGCACCGGCGGCAAACTGCTCGTCAGCAAGTATCTGCTGCCTGCAGTCGGCATGGCAGAAAACGGCGGTCTGGACATGAGCGGGCTTTCCGGCATTACGCTGCCGGAGAGCTATGCCGTCCTGCCGACAACGCTTTCTGATGCGGCTTACGTCGCAAATCTGAACGCAAATTATCTGAGCGATTACCAGTATAATAAAATCCCTGTTGCCGGCCTTTACACGCAGCGTGCCGACGAAGCACTGACGGCAGCAAATTACTTTGCACTGTCTGCGAAAGAAGTAGAAACCTATTTCCCCAATACGGAGACCAATCTTTCTTCTTCCGATGAAAACGATCTGCTTCGCCGCCCCTATGCCGCAGCCTATGCGATCACGGACGGTGCGGATCGCAGCTGGCAGCTTCGCAGCACCTCAAAAACCGGCAACGGAACGGCAGTTGTGCCCGCAGCGAACGACAGCAAGCATCTTGCACAGTCCGGTGGCCTCGTCGAGGCAGAAAACGTAGCCACGTTCAGCCGTCCTGCGTTCAATCTTCGCAGCAATGCGATCACCTTTGTCTATAAGACAAAGATCGAACACCGACCTGTTGCACAGGCGGGCACAGTCACACCGGATGAGGAACCTGTCAGTATCGTTGACACAGAGATTTCTCCGACCGAAAAGGTCTACGGGGTAGGAGAATGGAGAGCCGCACTGCACGCTCTTCCGTCTTTGGAATTGACATTCAACTACCATCAGGACGGTAGCATTGAGCTGACGCCGCCTGCAGGCTTTGAATACATGATCGGCGTTCTGGAAACAGATGCAGATGGCAACGTCACCAACTGGGGCGTAGCCCGTAAGGATGATTTCGGCGTGTTCACCTTCACTCCCGATGAGGGTGTGAGTGATATGTATTTCTATTCGTTTGAATACGACGAAACTAGCGGTCAGCTCTATACCTCCAATCTTGTTCACATCGGTGCGAATGCCGCAACGGCGATGACGCTCGGGGCAGGCCATCTGAAAGACGGTGACACTGTTCACTACGGCAAAATGGATATGTACGTTGTCCATGCAGATGCTGCTTCGACGGATCTTGCCGATGCTTCGAGCAACGTCACCAAAACGAAGATCAATGACG
>JAZUDF010000012.1:0-13499 GCA_045639485.1 Faecousia sp.
CCGCCTTCACGCCCTGAATGATGCCGTCGCGGTTGGCACCCATCGTGATCGTCACCTTCATCGGGTGCCGCTTCGGGTGCACGAGCATGCTCTCCTTGCGGGAAAGCCGCACCTTCACAGGCCGCCCGGTCAGCCAAGCGATCAGTGCCGCATGATGCTGAACGGTCACGTCCTCCTTGCCGCCGAAGCCGCCGCCGACGAGCAGGTTGGTGACGTGCACCTTCTCCTGCGGAATGCCGAGCATGACCGACGTCTCGCGGGCGGTGTCATAGGGACTCTGATCGGCGGACAGAATTGCCACACCGTCGTCTTCTTTATATGCCACGGCACACTCCGTTTCCATAAAAGCGTGCTCCGTATAGGGCGTTTCGTAGTGGTACATCAGCACGTAATCCGAGCTGCGGATCGCCTTGTCGGCATCGCCGCGGGACACGTGCTTTTCACACAGAAGATTGCCTTCCTCATGCACCTTCGGTGCAAAGGGCTGTGCAGCGTAGGTGGGGCTGAACACGCACTTGAGCTCTTCGTATTCGACCTCGACCAGCTGCTTTGCCTGCTCTAAAATGTCGGGCGTTTCGGCGGCAACAAGACAGATCGCGTCGCCTAAATAGTGCGTGATCTTTCCGACGGGGATCATCGTGTCCCAGTCCTGCTTCAGATGCCCGACCTTGTTCTGCCCGGGAATGTCGTCCGCCGTCCATACGCCGATGACACCGGGCAGAGCCAGTGCCTGTTCGGGGTGGATAGCAAGCACTCTTGCACGGGGGTATTTGCTCCGCACCGCACCGCCGTAGATCATGCCGTCAAGCGTCACGTCGTCAGGATATTTTCCCGTGCCGAGCACCTTGCACCGTGCATCGACACGTGCCATGGCTTCGCCCACACGGTTGTCGGTGTCGCTTTGCGGGATCACACCGCCGTTTCGTTTGCATTCGGCAGCCAGAAGAACGGCGTCGATGATCTTTTTGTAGCCGGTGCAGCGGCACAGATTGTTTCGCAGTGCCTTTGCCGCTTCCTGCCGCGTCGGGGAGAGATTGCTGTCGAGTAAAGCCTTTGCTGCCATCACCATGCCCGGCGTGCAGTAACCGCACTGCACCGCACCTGCCTTGGCAAAGGCATAGACGTAAAGCTCGCGTTCTTCCGGCGAAAGACCTTCGACCGTCAAAATGCTTTTTCCTTCAAGACGGGAAAGCTTCTGCGTGCAGGACTTGACTGCCTTGCCGTCAATGAGTACCGTGCAGGTGCCGCAGATCCCTTCACTGCAGCCGTCCTTGACAGAGGTCAGACGCAGATCGTCGCGTAAAAAACGCAGCAGCGACTTGTCCTGATTGCTCTCATACAGTTTTCCGTTGACGGTCACCTGAAACATCGCATAAACCTCCGGAAGAATTCGGTAGCTTCATTATAACACATTTTTCGCACTTGTGAACAAGCAAATCGCGACATCGTAGGGGACTTCGTCCTCGACGTCCCGCTATACTGCACCCATAGGGGAGGGGGTTGCTCCTCCCGCAAGCCGAAACGGAGGGGTTAATGAGCACCGGCACAAGTTGACATCCTGCACCGAAAGAGTATAATGGAATGCAGACCGAAAAACAAGGGAGGACACGACTATGGCAACCATCAAAGACGAGCATTTCAACATTGTCTGCTACATCGAAAACGGCATCATCAAGGACAGTCATTTCAATATCGTTTCCTATTTTAACGGCAGTCAGGTCAAAGACAGTCATTTCAATATCGAGGCCTACATAGACGGCAGCACGATCAAGGACAGCCATTTCAATATCGTCTACCGGCTCGACGGCAATCAGGTCAAGGACAGCCACTTCAATATCGTTGCCTACATGGACGGCAGCCTCATCAAAGACAGTCACTTCAACATTATCTATCACATCGACGGCTATCTTTCCGACGACGAACTGAGTGCATTTCTTGTATTTTATCTGTAAAAACAAACGGGGACGGCAAAAGCCGTCCCTGTTATTTTATGCTGCACCCTCTCCAACGCCGTATGTAGGGGACGGCGTCCCCGCCGTCCCGCCTGCCAACGCCATAGGGCGGGACACCCTCGTCCCGCCGCCTTGTTCGACTCCCATCCGCGTAGCCAAAAAGAAGGACACCCACACGGGTGTCCTTCTTTTTGTGTGTCGAGGTGTAAAAGTTCACTTTATTGATGTGTCGAGGTGCGGAAGTACACCATTATTCTGTCCGCGTTTTCAGTCCGAGGACATAGTCGGCAGAAATACCGTAATATTTGCAAAGTGCGATCACATGGCGTACGGGCATCTCGTTTTCGCCCTTTTCATAGCGGGAATAGACCTGCTGTGTCGTGCCGAGCACCTTTGCGATCTGTGCCTGTGTCAGATCGTTGTCCTCTCGCAGCTCCCGAAGGATTTCATAATACTGTTTCATCAAATCACCGAGAATAGTTTATTACACTAAATTTGGTGTATTGACATATACACTAAATGTGGTGTAAACTGAAGTCAGCTACAGCAAAAACAAAAAAGGAGCATAAAAATGGGGTTATTTGACAAAGCAAAAGATGCACTTGGCAAGGCAGCGCAGGCCGTTGCAGATGTCTGCAATTCGCCTGATGAGGGTGAAAATGCCACCCCGGCAAAGGACGAAGCAGCACAAAACAGAACCGGAAATGCAAACAGGCAGGAACAGTTTGCTGTGAGAATTACGCGCGGACTACAAAATGGGGTAGCCACGATTACCGGAGCAAAAAAAAGAGAAGAAGAAAAGCTTGCAGCAGACCGAGCTGCAAGAGAAGCCAGAGAGGCCGAAAGGGCAGCTGAAGAAGCACAGAAGAAAGCGAAGCGCGAGGAAGCCAGAAAAATCTGTGAAGCAGAAGGGCATGATTCTTTGGTGTGCGTGCCCTACTTCCGTTCCAGAAGCAGCTCGGACGATCGAGAAATGAACTGGTTTCAGGATTTCCTCTACAAAACGATCGATCATAACGGCTGTGAAAAGGGATTTTGCCGTCGATGCTTCGAACATCATCTCATTGGTAAAAAAGTGGTGGAATTCTCTGCAGAGGAGTTTCCGTTGCCCGTTTACAGGTGCCCCGTCATTCAGAATGTCAACGGAGAGCAGAAAAGCGTCGGGTTCTTTAGCGTCAATATTGATTCGGAACGCAGTACCTATATGATTTCCAACAGAAAGACCGTACATTTTGACATCGGAGAGCTGTTTGTGTACATCGCGTTTAAGGAAGGAACTTTTAATAGGGACTACGATTTTCCCCTCGGAGCAGAAGTTGAATGGGGATTTGTCTGCGAAGATGCCGACGGACAGATCCTCGACGAAACCATGTGCGATGAATTGATCTCTGCAGAGCATACAGGAGATGTGCTTCAGTCAGAGTATAAGCTTGACATAAACAGTCATCTGATACTCAATCTGGGAAAAAACTTCAGAAGGCTGAAGCTTGTAGCAAGAGTTGTCGAATGATCAGTGAAAGGAGAAACGACTATGTGGACAAATAATGTCAGAAACAAATGCTGCGCGACCTGCGCAAACTGGGGCGGTGACAGAGAGGCAAGAAACAACCTTTCCGTTGTTGATCAGCCGGGCGACCGCGGCCCCTGCTATGCCGGTGTTCCGGCGGATTCCTCCAGGGGCCCCTGCGCCTGCAAGCCCAACTGCCCGAAGTGGCAGCCGTGGGGCGCGATCAACCGCTGACGGAGGATCGCCATGAGCATTAAAGGTTTAAATGAAAAGCTCGAGGAACAGCGTCGCAGAGACGACGAGAAACGCCGCCGTCACAGCGAGGAAATGGACCGCAAGTACAAAGCGCTCGAAAACATGAAGCACACGAAAGACCCTGTGGAAAAGGCGATCTACGAATCTATTCTACATGGATAAAAAATTGCAGCACAGCATTTCAAAATGAAATGCTGTGCTGCTTTGTCCTTTGCGGAGTGCCGCCCTGTTCGACAATATTCTATAATAGAGCGGATAAAGTCCGTCGTTTGCATTTTTGCCGTTGGCAAAAATAAAGGTGGTGCCGTGCGGGGACAGCGGCACCCGACAGTTCACCGAACTGTCGGATTCAGAGTTCGACTCCCTGTCCGCTCAACAAAAAACGAGGATGCCCGAAGGGGCATCCTCATTTTTTGGAGCGGATAAAGGGAGTCTCCCGCGGGCTAAAAAACAGTCCACCGGACTGTTTTTTGCACTCTGCGGAGTGCCGCCCTGTTCGACTCCCATCCGTGCAGCCAAAAAAGACAGCAGCCACACGGCTGCTGTCTTTTTTGGAGCGGATAAAGGGAGTCGAACCCTCCTATGCAGCTTGGGAAGCTGCCGTTCTACCGATGAACTATATCCGCGTATGCACTTATGAAAACGGAAGCAGGGAAACTGCCGTTTTGATTGCCACATCAGTATAGCAGACCGTGCAGAAGATTTCAACAGAAAAATGTCGCCGCCGGAGCAAACAAAACCGCACACTGACATTTTCCACAGTTTTGCATTGCGGAATTTGTGAAAGCATACAAAAGGTGTATAAATGATTGAAAGTACGCGGGAAGTAGATTATACTTATAATATCCGAAGTATCGGTATTATCTACGGAATCAAATGAAAGGAAAATGAATTATGAAACGACTGATCGCAGTACTTTGTATTCTTGCAATGGTGCTGACGCTGGTGCCGATGGCAGCCTTTGCAGGCGGCGATGTCATCCTGCCGCCCGATGATTTTGGCGACGACACCGTTGACTTTGCTGTCCTGTCTACCACGGATATGCACGGCAAATGTTGGGACACCAACGTCCTCACCGACGGCACCGAATCCAACAACATGCTGAAGGTAAAAACGGCTGTCAACCAGATCCGAAAAGAGTATGCCAATGTCATCCTCATTGACAACGGCGACCTGTATCAGGGAACGCCCGTGTCCTCTGTCCAGCTCAACAGATACACGCAGGGTCTGTCCGAGGATCCTCTGGCAATGGCAGTCTGCCTTGCTGACATCGGCTACGATGCTTCCGTCCTCGGCAACCACGAATTCAACTATTCGTGGAAGACCATGCAGGACGCGAGAGCCTATCTTGCAGAGCAGGGTGTTTCCACCATCTGTGCCAACCTCTACTACGAAGATACCGGCGAAAATGTCTTTACTCCCTATATCACCAGAAACATCAAGGTCGGTACCAAGACCTTCAAGATCGGCATCCTCGGCCTGGAGTCCACCGACTGCACCCGTTGGGACATTCCCGACAACTATCCCGGCATCATCTTCCATCATCCCGACAATCCCGAATGCTCCATCGCATGGGAAGTCAACCACTATGTTCCTGCTATGAAAGCAGAGGGCTGTGACTTCATCATCGTGTCCTATCACGGCGGCACCGGCTCAAGTTCCGGTGACCTCGTCTTCGGCTCGAACACCGAAGATCAGGCAACGAGACTGATCGCCGAGACCACCGGCGTTGACATGGTCATCGCAGGTCACGACCACTCCTCCAGCTACTCCAACACTTACATAAAGAACAAGGACGGCAAGGACGTCCTGATCGTCAACGGCGGCGGTACGCAGCTGACCAAGACCGTCTTCACGGCAACGCAGAACGGCAACAAGATCGACGTGACGGTCAAGTCCTCCCAGAATATCACCCTGTCCTCCTACGCCTCCGATGCCGATCTCAAGGCAAAGATCAAGCCCTATGCCGACATGGCATCCGAGTATGTCAATCAGGAAGCCGGCAAGTGCATTGGCACCTGGGACAAGGAGACCAACTTCTATCTGAAGCAGTCCGATTCCATGGACATGATCCAGGCTGCACAGATGTACGAGGGCAGCAAGTACATTGCCCAGAAGTACGACACCCCCGAAAAGCAGGCGGCTCTGTTTGAGGCGACCGGCCTCGACCACCTCGATATCGATATGTCCTCCACCTCCGTCGTTGTCAACGGCAGCTACTATGTCAAGGCAGGCACCATGACGATGAAGGACATCTACCGTCTGTATAAGTACGACAACAACCTCTACGTCCTGCCCATGACCGGTGCACAGATCAAGGCGGTTCTGGAGCAGAACGCTTCTACCAGACTGAAGGCCACCGTCAAGAACGGTACGGTTTCCTACTCCACGATCGGTGAAAGCTTCACCAACCCCGTCTTCGGCGGTCTGAATTTCACCTACGATATGTATCAGCCCGAAGGCAGCCGCGTTATCATCGACGGTTTTGCCAACGGCAGAGCATTTGAACTCGACAAGGTTTATCTTGTCGGCGTGAACAACTATCACCTCGGCAACGTGGGCTGCGGTTTCGGTGCCTTCTCCACCGATGATGCCATCTGGTCGCAGACCGATGACATGGGCGGCGGCGTCGTGCAGGATCTCATCATGGAATACCTGACCGACATGACCAAGGAAAACGGCGGCGTTGATCCCGCCACCTTCAACTGGACGTGGAAGCTCGACTACACCGGCGATCCCGACGAGCCGCAGGGCCTGTCCGGCAGCATTATCGGCAAGGAAGTCACCGAGCTTCACGACGGCCAGAGAATCATGATCTACTGCAACAGCGAAGGCGTTGTGATGAGCAGCGAGCCCGCAGCGAACGCTGCACGTCTTGACGGCGTTCCTGCAACGGTCTCCGGCGAATATCTCGGCACGAACGATCCTGCACTCTTCCTCACGGTCGTTGAGATTCCCACGCCCGGTGCAGGTCCCGAAGTTCCCATGAACTACGCTTTCATGACTGACTCCGGCAACTACCTGACCTCCGGAGCGACCGGCAACAGCCTCGGCTTCTCCGCTGAACTGACCGATCTCGGTATGTGGTATCTGGACGAAGTCGACGGCGGCTTCCATGTGATGAACGTCGGTGCTGCCTACAACGGCAACCACAATCAGGCACTGGAATGGTACACCGGCTTTACCACCTACGGCGTGCAGAACACGGCGATCTACGTCTTCAACTTCTATGAACGCGTCGATACCGCAGCTGTTGCGGATGAACTGATCGAAGGCAACAAATATGCGATCTACTATGACGCAGAAGGCACCTTCCTCTCCACGGAAGACCTGAACGGCGGCCTGGCACCCGTGACCAACACAGTCGCCGGCGGCATGCTGATCCTTCCCGCCGATGCAAAGACCCTGATCATCACCCCGATCATCGTCGCAACGAACGGAACAGATCCGATCTATCTCTTCCAGACCGAAGACGGCAAGTACCTGACCGCAGGCGATACCGGCAACTCCCTGTTCCTCGGCGATACCATCAACGACATGGCAAAGTGGTATCTTGTCGCAGTCGACGGCGGCTGGCACATTATGAACGTCGGTGCTGCCTACAACGGCAACCACAACCAGGCAATCGAATTCTACTCCGGCAAGTTCACCACCTACGGTGTGCAGGACACTCCCATTTACGTTTACAACTTCTACGAAATGGGCGAACATGAGGTTCCGCCCATACCCTTCTGCGAACACGAAAACACCGAGCTCCGCGATGCTTCCGAGCCGACCTGCACAGAAGACGGCTACACCGGCGATCTGTACTGCGTCGACTGCACCGATCTGCTCGAAGAGGGCGAGAAGATCGATGCCCTCGGCCACGATTGGGACGACGGCGTGACGCTGCCCAACGCGGTGCAGGGCACCTGCCCGTACGATCAGGAGCAGATCGTTCGCTACACCTGCCTCCGCTGCGGCGATACCCGCGATGAAACGATTCCTGCAGCAGGCTGCCCGAGCAAGGACTACAAGGACGTCGGCGGAACCAACAAGTGGTATCATTCCGCAGTCGACTTCGTTATCAACACCGGTCTCATGGGCTCCACCACCACGGAAGACTTGATCTTCGAGCCCGAAACCAAGGTCAGCAGAGCCATGGTCGCCTCCATCCTCTACCGGATCGCAGGCAACGATGAGAAACCCGAATATCAGGGCACCTTCTCCGACGTCGGCTACGGCAAGTGGTACACCACCGCGATCGAATGGTGTGCAGCCAACGGCCTTTGCAACGGCAAGGGCGACGGCACCTTTGATCCGAACGGCAACGTAACGCGTCAGGAACTGGCTGTGTTCATGTACAACCTCGCCAAGTTCTTAGGCCGCGATGTCACCGGTAAGGCAGACCTGAGCACCTTTGCAGATGCTTCCGCTGTTCCTGACTGGTCGAAAGAATATCTTGCATGGGCAGTGGATGCCGGCATCATCTCCGGCCAGGCAGAAGGCGGCAAGACCTTCCTCAAGCCGGTTGCCGGTGCAATGCGTTGCGAACTCGCATCCATTCTCATGCGGTTCCTTGCAACCTGACAATCAAAAAAACCGCCTCCCTCCGGAGGCGGGTTTCTTTGTGAAAATGGAATTAACGGTTCCAGTCTTTTTCGGAGATCTTCTGCAGCACGTAGTCTAAAATCTGCGATTTTTCGATCACGTCCGTGTGCCGCACAGTCTTTTCACGCAGACCTGCAAGGTTCTTCGGAATGTCCACACCGGTGATATTGTGAAGCTTCTCCATCGCGGCAAATTCATCACCCTCGCAGCTCTCACCGATCGCTTCCAGAACTGCGACGGGGAACTTGTAGGGAGAGGCAGTCGACAGCACCACCACGGCACGGTCAGTGTTCGTTTCCTCGCGGTACTGCTCTGCCACGGCCCATGCAACGGCTGTGTGCGTATCGCAAAGATAACGGTGCTCTTTCCACACCTTGCCGATCGCGGCCTTCGTGCCTTCGTCATCCGTGCAGCCTGCCCAGAATTCTTCCTGCAGCTTTTTCAGCATTTCACCCGAAATGCGGTACGTTCCGGTGTCTTTGAGCTGTGTCATGTAGTCTGCAATTTTTCTGTCGTCGCAGTCTGCAAGCAGGAACAGCAGCCGCTCCAGATTGGAGGACACGAGAATGTCCATGGAAGGGGAGAGCGTGCGGTAGAAGGTGCGTCTGCGGTCATAGGTGCCGGTGCGGATAAAGTCCGTCAGCACGTCGTTTGCATTGGAGGCACAGACCAGTCTGCCCACGGGCAGACCGAGCAACTTCGCGAAGTAGCCTGCTAAAATATCACCGAAGTTGCCGGTGGGAACGACGAAATCGATCTTGTCACCGACTGCGATGCGTCCGCAATTCACAAGGTCTGCGTACGCCTTGAAATAGTAGACGACCTGCGGTGCCAGTCTGCCGATATTGATGGAGTTTGCAGAGGACAGTACCGCACCCTTGCCTTTCAGCAGCGTGCCGTCCGCACAGGCGGAAAAAGCGTTCTTCACGCCGGTCTGTGCATCGTCAAAATTGCCGTTGACCGCACATACACAGACGTTGGAACCTTCCTGCGTCACCATCTGTGCCTTCTGCACGGCGGACACACCGTCGTTCGGATAGAACACGATGATCTTCGTCCCGTCAACGTCGTGGAAGCCTTCCAGGGCTGCCTTGCCGGTGTCGCCGGAGGTCGCGGTGAGAATGACGATCTCATCTTCCTGTGCCTCCTGCCGCTTTGCCGCCGTGATGAGCTGCGGCAGCATCGACAGTGCCACGTCCTTGAATGCGGAGGTCGGGCCGCGGAACAGTTCCAGAATATAGTTGTCGCCGACGGAAGCCAGCGGCGTCAGGTCGGGAGCGGTGAATTTTCCGGTGTAGGCCTTCTTTACCAGACCGGGCATATCTTCAAACTCGGGCAGCAGAGCACCGAGGATCTGCTCTGCCATTCCGTAAACGTCTTTGGCGATCGCTGCCTTCCAGTCAAAGCCGATCTCAGCCAGATCTCTGCGGATAAACAGGCCGCCGTCAACGGCGAGCCCCTGCAAAACTGCCTGCGTAGAGCTGACAGTTTCAAGGCGATTTCTCGTGCTTTGGTAGTTCATCACAAAATACTCCAATCTTTTTCTTGCAATTTGCATAGGTATATGATATATTGTTTCCCATAGAAATGCAAGTGTTTTTCTCTGAAAAACAAAATTCGCGTACAGACTGTGAGGAATGGTTATGGTAATCGGACTTTTGGGACTCGGTACGGTCGGCGGCGGCGTCTACAATTTAGTCAACGGACGCACCGACATGAAAATCAAATATATCTGCTGTCTGGAAAATCCGGAAGGGCTGACTGCCACGCTCACCCGCAACGTCGACGACATCATGCAAGATCCCGAGGTGGACACGGTCGTTGAGGTCATGGGCGGATTGCATCCTGCAAAGGAATTTGTCATCAAAGCCCTGCAGGCCGGCAAAAATGTCGTCACGGCGAACAAACTTTTAGTCGCCGAATGCTATCGGGAACTGATCGAGCTTGCACGCGAAAAAGGCGTTGCCTTCCGCTGCACCGCAGCCGCAGGCGGCGGCATCCCGTGGCTGACTTCCATTGAACGCTGCAAGCGGGTGGATACCATCAACTCTGTCTCCGGCATCATGAACGGCACCACCAATTATATTATGGATACGATGCACAAGCAGAGCGTCAGCTTCTCCGACGTGCTCGGTCAGGCACAGCAGCTCGGCTATGCCGAAGCAGATCCTTCCGCCGATATCGACGGTAAGGACATCCAGAACAAACTGGTCATCTCCGCCAACGTCGCATTTGACGTGCTGCTTGAAAAGAAGGACGTGCCCGTGTTCGGCATCCGCAACGTTACGGCAGCGGATATCGCCACCTTCAAAGCCCACGGCTTCTGCTGCAAGCTGATGGCACGTGCCACTCGCCGCAGCGGCAAGATCTCGGCGTACGTTGAGCCGACGCTGGTCTCTGCAGAGCAGTTAGAGGCATCCGTACCGTCCAACTTCAACCTCATCACCTTCCGCGGTGAGAATGCCGGCAAGCAAAGTTACTATGGCCAGGGTGCAGGCAGATATCCCACGGCATATAATGTCGTAGAGGATCTGATCGACGTCCTCGGCGGCGTACGTAACTTCTACACCACAGTGATGCTGCAGGCGGAAACGGACAATGAAATGATCGCACATCAGTACTACGTCCGCACGGATAAGGCAGACAGTTGGCTGACGGGTGAGCTGTCCGAACGCTGGGAGACCGGCATCATCACAAAACCCGTTTCTGTCGCAAAGATGCACGCATGGGCAAAGACGCAGGAAGCAGACGGTGCACAGCTGTTCTTTGCCGCGATCCGATAAAAGAGGGAGAAAACCATGCTGAAAGTTTTGAAATTCGGCGGCTCCTCCATGGCAAGTGCCGAGCAGTTTGCCAAGGTGAAGTCCATTGTAGAATATGATGATGCACGCCGCATCGTCGTTGTTTCCGCGGCGGGCAAACGTTTCAAGGAAGACCACAAGATCACAGACCTTCTGTATCTGTGTCATGCACATATGAAATACGGCGTGTCGTTCGACAGCGTGTTCCAGATGATCGAAGACCGCTATCTGGAGATCAAGCGTGACCTCGGCCTGCAGACGGACGTCGAAAGTGAACTCGAAGCCCTGCGGGAAAAAATGCGTCGCGGCATTTCCGAGGATGAGCTCGTCTCCCGCGGTGAATATTTTTCCGCCCGGCTGATGGCGGATTATCTCGGCTTCAAATTCATCGATGCTGCCGAGTGGTTAAAATTCGGCATGGATGCGACCGTGGATAAAGAAGCATCCTATGCAAAACTGAAGGAACTCGTCGGCGACGGTCAGGCGGTCATTCCGGGCTTCTACGGTGCTATGCCGGACGGCAGCATCAAGACCTTCTCCCGCGGCGGCTCCGATATTTCCGGTGCACTCGCGGCAGCAGCAGTGGACGCGGACGTCTACGAAAACTGGACGGACGTCTCCGGCATCCTGATGGCAGATCCCCGCATTGTCGATAATCCCGAAACGATCGAACGCATCACCTATAGCGAGCTTCGTGAGCTGAGTTATCTCGGTGCACAGGTGCTGCACGAAGAGACCGTTTTCCCCGTCATGGAGAAGAACATTCCGCTCAACATCCGCAACACCAACGATCCTGCCCATCCCGGTACGATCATCATGGAGCGGTTCTCCAATGAAATGGCGGACAATGACCGCTTTATCACCGGTGTCGCCGGCCGCAAGGACTATTCTGTCATCACCATTTCCAAACGCGGCTTCTCGTCGGCACACGGCGTGCAGCTCAAGGTGCTGCAGATTCTGGACAAATACAACGTTTCTGTCGAGTATATGCCCAACGGCATCGACACGATCTCACTGGTCATCCCGAGCAAGTGCAAGGGCGATCCGATCTTCGCCGTTCTGCACGATCTGCAGGAGACCTTCCGGCCTGACAGCCTGGAGGTCGTCGAGGACATTGCCATTGTTGCTGCGGTCGGCAGAAAGATGGCGTTCCGTCCCGGTATCTCCGGCAAGATCTTCGCCGCCCTCGGCGAAAACGGCATCAACATCCGCATGATCTCGCAGGGACCGGAAGAGGTCAATATTATCGTCGGCGTGGACAACAAGGACTATGCAGGTGCAGTCCGTGTGCTGTATAACAGCTTTGTCCGCTGACCGGACAGGAGGAAAGAACATGAGAGAATATAAAGTCGGCATTTTAGGTGCTACCGGTGCCGTTGGCAGAGAAATGATGAAGATCCTGATCGAGCGGGAATTCCCGATCAGCGAACTGCACTTGTTTGCAAGCGAACGCAGTGCGGGCAAGGTCGTAGAGTGGAACGGAAAACCCATTCAGATCGAGCTTGCGGAGGAAGGTGCCTTTGAAGGTCTGGACATCGTTCTCGGTGCGGCGGAAAATGACGTTGCCAAAAAGCTCGCTCCTTCGATCGTCAAAGCGGGTGCGGTCTTTGTTGACAACTCCTCTGCATTCCGTATGGATCCCAATGTGCCGCTCATCGTTCCCGAAATCAATCCCGAAGATGTGAAAAAGCATCACGGCATCATCTCCAACCCCAACTGCTCCACCATTATCACCGTCACGGCGATCAACGCACTCAATCAGCTTTCGCCCATCCGCACGATGATCGCCTCCACCTATCAGGCGGTCTCCGGTGCAGGAGCCGGCGGTCCCATTGAGCTTGCGGAGGAAGTAGATGCCCTGCACGAAGGCCGCCCGGTCGAGCCGAAGGTCTTCCCGTATCAGATTGCATTCAACCTCATCCCGCAGATCGGCAGCGAGCAGGAGGCAGGCTATACCTCCGAAGAGATGAAGATGCAGAACGAAGGCAGAAAGATCCTGCACCTGCCGAACCTGAAGGTCTCCTGCACCTGCGTCCGTGTGCCCGTGGTACGCAGCCATTCCATTTCCGTGCAGATGCACTTTGACCGTCCGATCTCCGTGATGGAGGCACGCGCCGCCATCAAGAGCGCACCGGGCTGTCGCCTTGTGGACGATCTGAAAGAAAAGCAGTACCCGATGCCGCTGGACACCTCCGACCAGGATACGGTCTTTGTCGGCAGGATCCGTAAGGATCTGACTGACCCCAACGGGCTGTGCCTGTGGTGCTGTGGCGACCAGATCCGCAAGGGTGCCGCGACCAACGCCATCCAGATCGCAGAACTGCTGCTGGAGCGGTGACAAAAACCCGATCTTCTCTCAAGCCCCTTTCAAGTCGGATCGTAGCCATGTCGTTC
>JAZUDF010000013.1:0-9588 GCA_045639485.1 Faecousia sp.
GTTGCGGTGATCGTCTATGCACTCGTGTGCGGACTGCACGGCCTTGCCTTCGGTCTTCTGTACGCTCCGGCACAGATGCTGCTGTTCCACCTGACGCCGAAGGCCACGCTTGCGTGGGTGGCGGCAGGCTTTCCCTATGACCTGATCCACGGCATCGGCAATTTCTGTACGGGACTTCTGGTACTGCCGCTCAGCGAGCTTCTGCGGCAGCTGGAAAACCGTACCGGCCTGTAATTTTTTAAAAATCACGCAACATTTTCAACCGGAAAATCGTGTATTATACGGCTTTCCGGTTGAATTTTTTTCGGCAAAATGATAGAATAATTGCGTATTTTATGTCGGGCATTGACGTTTACGGAGGTTTTCATGGCAAAGAAACTGCGGGTGCTGTCAGCACTCCTCGCCTTTGTTTTTTTCATACTGTCCTTTGCTCCCGGTGCGGTGCAGGCGGATGACGATCCCATTCCCGGGATGGCTGCCTTTGACCTGACGGGAACGCCCGTGCGGTGTACCTTTGCCGATGTGAAGGCCTCGGACTGGTTCTACCGTGCCGCCGCCTATGCACAGACGCTCGGTCTGATCGCAGGCAAGTCCGGAAACCGCTTTGCCCCGCGTGACACGCTCACGCAGGCGGAGACCGCCGCGATCGCGGTACGGATCTACGTGCAGTATTACGGCCTTGCAGAGCCGTCTGCCGCAGGTGGTGACGGAGCGTGGTACGCACCCTATCTGCTTGCCGCTGTGGAATATGGCATTGTGGATGCCGTTCCCGAGCAGCCGGAGGATGCGATCTGCCGCAGTGAGGCGGCAAAGATGCTCTACCGTGCATTGCCGGAAGAAGAGCTTGCCCCGATCAAGGAGCATCCCGCGATCACGGATATGGATCCGTCCCATCCGTGCTATGCGGAAATTTTAACGCTGTACCGTGCGGGCATTCTGGTCGGCACGGATCGGTTCGGCTCGTTCAGCCCCGACGGGCAGATCACGCGATGCGAATTTGCAAGTCTGATGACGGCACTCGTCACGCCCGCTCTGCGGGTGAAAACGCCCGCTGTGTACGCCGACATCACACGCTTTGACTGCGATCTTTCCGACGTTTCCAACACCTTTGACGACGTGCCGGAGGACACGTGGTACACGCAGTGCGTTTCCGTGCAGCAGACGCTCGGACTGATGAGCGGCACGGGAAACGGCCTGTTCTCTCCGAGCGGAACGGTATCGCTGGCACAGGCGATCAGCGTGGCGGTGCGTGTCTACGAGACCTACTGCGGTCTGACACCGACTGCCCCGGGCAGCGGCGGACAATGGTACGTGCCTGCGGTGCAGGCGGCAAAGGAATACGGCATTCTGACGCAGACGTTCAGGGATTACAGTCAGCCCGCGACACGCGAGCAGGTGATCGCCCTTCTGTACGGCAGCCTGCATCCGCAGGAATACGTGCAGATCAACGAAGTGGCGTCTTTGCCCGATCTTTCGGAAACGGACGCAGTCTACACCGCCGCGATGGCGTTTTACCGTGCGGGCATTCTCTCCGGCACGGACGACTACGGCACGTTCAACGGCAGCAGCCGCATCACACGGGCAGAGCTGGCGGTCATCCTGACCAAGCTCGTCTTGCCGTCCATGCGGCAGACCTATGAGCTGAAAGAACGCGTGTTTCAAACCCTGACCTACGGCACGAGCGGCTCCGGAAAATACCCGCTCACCGCGTATCGGATCGGCGACGGCGAGAACGTGATGGTGCTGACCTTCGCCATCCACGGCTGGGAGGATCACTTTGACCGTGACGGGCAGAGCCTTGTGTATCTGGCGGAATTCGTGAAGGAGTTTCTGCAGAAAAATTACGGTGCGGTCGGCATGAACGACTGGACGGTATACATCCTCCCCTGCCTCAATCCCGACGGCACCTATGAAGGCACGACCTCCAACGGCCCCGGCAGATGCACGCTGTTCCGCTATGACGAAAACGGCGTGCTGATCCCCGGCGGCATTGACATGAACCGCTCGTTCCCCTACCGTTACACGCCCTTTACCGACAGCCGCAACTTTAACGGCACGGCACCGCTGCAGTGTCCCGAAGCACAGGCACTTGCCGTCTTTCTGCAGAACGTCCGCGGCAGCGGCGTGAACGTGCTCATCGACACGCACGGCTGGTATTCGCAGGTGATCGCAAAGGACGTGGGCGGCAAGCTCTATCAGGCGTTTGCCGCACAGTTCAATGACATCCATTTCTGTGACGATCTGAGCCGCGGCTACGGCTATTTCAGTGCCTACTGTGCCTTTGAGCTCGGATATGACGCGGCTCTTTTTGAGCTGCCGCAGGACATCGACAGCCACACGGCCTTCCTGCTCCGGGGCTGTCCCGCACGGTTCTGTGCCGTGATCCTCAATCTTTTGAAAACATACAACCAGTAAAGAACAACCAGCCAGTCAAGTGGACTTTACACCTCATCCGTCACGGCTTTCGCCGTGCCACCTTCCCCTCAAGGGGAAGGCTTTTCACATAGGATTTTGCATGCAAAAAGCGTCAGATGCGATTTGGCATCTGACGCTTTTTTGTTTAGTTGAGGATGACGAAGCGGGCGGATTCGATCACGACCGGAGTGACGGGACTGGAAAGCTCACCGCCGTCGTTGTAGGTCAGTTCCACTTCGCAGATCGCATCGACCGTCTCCAAACCCGCGATGACATAGCCGAAGGCGGCATAGTTCGTGTCGAGGAAATCGGAGTCTGCATGGCAGATGAAGAACTGGGACGATGCAGAGTCGGGCGGATTCGCACGTGCCATGGAGACGACGCCGCGGACATGGGACAGATCGTTCTGCACGCCGTTGGAGGCAAATTCGCCCTTGATGTTCGTGCCGCTGCCGCCGCCGCCGTTGCCGTCGGGATCGCCGCCCTGGATCATAAAGCCGGGATAGACGCGGTGGAAGGTCAGGCCGTCATAGAAGCTACTTCCGACCAGTGTTTTGAAGTTGTCGACCGTGATGGGTGCGGTCTCGGGGCAAAGGCAGATAACGATCTCGCCGTAGCCTTCGACCGTCAGTTTGACATAGTTTGTGGGCTTGTCGGCATCGGTGAAGTCGGAGACCTGCCTGCTGTTGATATTCGCCTTGACGGCGTTCATGTCCACCGTCGGTTCGTCTGTAG
Source organism: Faecousia sp. (assembly GCA_045639485.1). Taxonomy (GTDB): domain Bacteria; phylum Bacillota; class Clostridia; order Oscillospirales; family Oscillospiraceae; genus JAFRPC01. The sequence goes on from JAZUDF010000013.1 coordinate 3,151, forward strand.
AGGGCAGCCGAGATTCTAAGGTCGGCTCGGTTGCGGGCGTCGCGTCTTTGGGAAGCAGTAAAATCACCGCGACGATCGCCGCGATCAGCAGTGCCGCACACACGAGGACGGCGGTCAGTTTCTTTGTTTTCTTTTTCTTTGCAGCTGCAGTCGCTTCCGCTTCCTTCCTGGCACGCATCTGCTGCTGCCACTTGGGGGTCTGATTGTTTGCCATTGTTATGCCTCCGTTTTCTGTAGGTTTTTCTTTTCTTCCGCACGGTCAAACGCGTGGATCCAGTCGGATTTGAGATAATAAATGAGGAAGATCGTCGAGCTGATGCACCACGTCAGCGGGTAGGCACAGAACAAAAGCCAGATCTCGTGACGAAGCTGCATGGCAACGGTGATGTAGATGATGCGGAACACGCACCACACCGACAGCATGACCATCATCGGTACCGTCGCCTTGCCCGCACCGCGGCAGATGCCCGCGATACAGTGCGAAAACGACAGGAAACAGAAGAAGAACGCTTCCACGTGGCACTGCATCGTGCCGATCTTGACGACCTCCGGATCGCTGTTGAAGATGGAAATAAACAGCGGTGCACCGAGGAAGGTGATCACGCCGATGATCTCCGCCATGATGACGGAGGTCAGAATGCCGAAGCGGGCCCCCTTCTTTGCACGGTCGTATTCCTTTGCTCCGAGGTTCTGCCCGATGTAGGTGGTCAGTGCCAGAGAGTAGCTCGTGATCGGCAGGAAGGCGAAGCCCTCGATCTTGGAGTAGGCCGCACACGCCGCCATCGCATCGTCGCCGAAGGTGTTGATGTTGGACTGCACAAGGACGTTTGCAAAGCCGATGACGGAGTTCTGCACGCCGGTCGGGACACCGTACTGCAGGATTTCCTTGAGCATATCGCCGCTGAGGCGGAGTTTTCTGAAGCTCAAGCGGTAGACAGTGCCCTTTTTGAGCAGCTGGATGAGGCACAGCACCGCACTGACGAACTGCGAGATGGTCGTTGCGATCGCCGCCCACTCGATGCCGCCGCCGAACACCGCGATGAAAAGCCAGTCGAGCAGGATGTTGAGCAGTGCCGAGACGATGAGGTAATACAGCGGCCGCTTGCTGTCGCCCACGGCGTTCATCACGCCCTTGAGGGCGTTGTACATGACCATGGCAAGGGCACCGGCAAAGTAGTAGACGAGATACGCCGAGGCCTGGTCGATCACGGCGGCATCCGTCTGCATCCAGCCGAGGATCGTCGGCGTGAAGAGCACGCCGAACACCGTCAGCACCACGCCGCAGAGGAAGGAAAGCAGGACATTGGTATGGACGGCACGGGAGACCTTGTCGTTGTCCCCCGCTCCGAAGAACTTGGAGATCACGACGCCTGCACCCATGGACGTGCCGACAAAAAAGCTGATGAGCAGATAGATGAGGCTGCCGGTCGAGCCGACCGCGGCAAGAGCGTCCTTGCCGAGATACTGCCCGACGATCAGGGCGTCTGCCGTGTTGTAGAGCTGCTGAAACAGCTGGCTGAGGAAAATCGGCAGGGCAAAGGTGGTGATGACCTTCTTCGGATCGCCGACCGTCAGCAGCTTTGACGTATTATTTTTTTGTAACTGCTGCAAGTTGATCAGATCTTTTCTCTAATTTTCAGTAAAAATCATTATATGCCGCGGCGGGCGGTTTTGCAACTGATTTCTGCATTTGTGACCGTTTTCGCTTGCAAAGAACGGAAAAATGCGGTATGATGTTGCACACGATCGCTTTGTGTAAAGGAGGCTGCCGAACATGTTCAAAACCGCTCACAGACTGATCGCCGCCGGCAGTCTGCTCGTACTGACTGTCATTTCCTTCCTGTCGGCAAAGTATCTGCCGCAGCTGTGGTTTTCGTTCTACCCCGACGTTTCCCGCGGCGTTCTGTCCTTTCTCGGCACGCTGACCGGTTTTTTGCCCTTCTGCGTGTGGGAGGTCCTTCTGGTGCTGCTGGTCGTGCTGCTCGTCGTCACATTGGTGCTCGCCATCAAGAAAAAACACGTTGTTCGCTGGCTTGCAGGCGTGCTTGAGCTTGCGATGCTGCTGCTGTTCGTGTTCGTGTTCTCGTGGGGCCTCAATCACTTCGGCCCGAAGGTGCCCGAGCAGCTCGGGCTGTCCGTGCGTGAGTACAGCGTGGAGGAGCTGCGGGGTGCGACTGCGTATTACGCGGAGCTTGCGGGACAAAGCTCCCATGAGGTGCCGCGGGATGCGGACGGCAATCTCATCGTGCCGGATCTGGGAGAACTCTCTGTGCGGTCCGTGGATGCGTTTGCGAAGATGGACGATCCCCTCTTTTCGCCCGCCGCAAGAAGGGTCAAGCCGCTGCTGTCGAGCCGTCTGTTCAGCTACAGCGGCATCACGGGCATTTTTGTCGATCTGACCGCCGAGCCTTGCGTCAACACGGAGACGTTTTCCGCCTCCCTGCCCTTTACCGTGTGCCACGAGCTGTCGCACAGCTGTGCCGTGGCTGCCGAGGATGACGCGAACCTCTGTGCGTTTCTGGTATGTGCGAACAGCGATGATCCGCTGCTGCGTTATTCCGGCTACTATTCCGCCTACATCTACTGCTTCAACGCCCTTTGCAAGGCCGATCCCGACGCCGCAAGACAGATCCGTGAGTCCGCGGACGGGCTGCTGCTTTTCGACTGCGACGCATCCGCAGAATACTACGAGCAGTTTGAAGGCCCCGTCATGCAGGCGGCCACCAAGGCGAATGATACCTATCTGAAAGCCTTCGGCGAATCGGACGGCGTACAGTCCTACGGTGCGGTGGCAGACCTTCTGATCGCATACTGGCTGCAGCAGTAAGGCGGCATAAAACGAAGTTTTGCAGTTTTTGAAAAAACTGCTTGACAAACGGAAGGATGTTCACTATAATACCCTTGCGTCTGGACGATTAGCTCAGCTGGTAGAGCATCCGCTTGACGTGCGGAAGGTCGCAGGTTCGAGTCCTACATCGTCCACCATTTTTAGCCCTCGAAACTGAAAGGTTTCGGGGGTTTTTACTATGTTTTCCGAACAAAAAGCACCGTCTTTTTTGACGGTGCTTTCTTTGTGATGACAATTTGATGACAATATTAGATGTTCAGTCTGTCCAAGATCATGGCGATCTGTTCTCTTGTCACGGGAAGCTGCCAACCGTAGTCGCCCTTGCCGTTGCCGGAGAAAGTGCCATCTGCCTTTGCCTGCTCACACGCAGCCTTCGCCCATGCGGACGGCTTGTCGCCGGTGCCGTCGATGGAAAGTGCTGCCTTGAGCATCTCGTTGAACTTTTCCTGCGTCATGTCTTCATCCTCCAGTTCTTCCATTTTTGCCGCGACATCTGTGCGGAACTTGTCCATGTTGAGTGCCTTGTCAAAATACGACCACAGCTGGTCCGGGTCGCCGTGATTCGTTGCGATGCCTGCCGCGTGTCCTTCCTTGTGGGAATAGATCACGCCTTTTGCCAGCGGGTCTTTGCCGTGGAAACGGCAGAGTTCTGCGAACAGCTCAACAGCATTCGCATAGACTTTTTTGACATAAGCATATGCCGCGTCAAAGTCCGTGCATCCGATGATCTTCGTGTGGTTTGTGTTGTACTGAATCTGATTAGGCTCGCACATCTCAAATCCGATGTAATGGTCGTTGGCAGGTCTGCCTGCATGGGGTGCACGTTTGACCTTGCCCGGCGTTTCCAAAGACGGAAGCGTCAGCCATGCTGCCTTGTCATCAATGAAACCGTTCACGCCGGACGAAGTGTAATTGCTCTTGTCTCTGCCTGCGATAAACACCTGTGCATCTGGCTGTGCCGTGGCAACGCTGTGCAGAAAGAATCCAGTGAACGCACTGCCGGACAGATACTTGCCGTCAAGTGCATAAGGGTTTTTCGTCCAGTATTTCTTGGCAATCATTTCGTTTTGCCCTCCGCGTCCTTGTCGGTCTGTGCCTTGATGTTCATAAGAACAGCCACGGCAACCGTAATGCCGAACTGCATCACAGCAGCGATGACTGTGCCACGGCTCCAGTCGGCGGCAATTGCGGTGAGCAGTGCAATGCCTGCACCGCTTGCACTCTGGATCAACGTCCGTAATACTCTGTTCCAATCAATCATTGTGTTTCCTCCGTGTCCTTGATTTCAAGTTTTGCACAAGCAGACATCAGATGGTCAAGAAAACCGTTTCCTCCCATTTTGTCGTGGTAGTGGTGCCACATTCTGTGCAGCATGGACAGTTCATCTGTTGTGACGCTTCCACGGCTGATGCAGTTTTCACAGCGTGTTCTGATGTCGCTCTCCATGAGGAGCTTCACGCCGTCATGCGTACTGTCTTTTTCTTTCTGCTTTGCGGCAGACCGTGCAAAAAGTCCGCTGATAACGGCAGACAACGCACCGCTGCCGATGACCGCCGAAAGAATCAGAATAATGTTATCCAATGGAATCGCCTCCCTGTGCCTGTAAAATCAGTTGCACCATATTTGCCTTGTTCATCGATGCACTGATGCCGTAGCTCGCAAGGATCGTTTCCAATTCTGCGTTCGTCATCGCTTCCAGTGTCTGCTGCGTGTAGACCGTAGGCTCTGCCGGTGCAGGAGGAAGTTCCGTCAGTTCCCATGTCAAGTCTGTGCGGAGTCGGTAGTCGTAGCCAAGAGGAGGCTTCGGTCTGTTAAGCACCGCAGCTTTGATTGTCGAATATTCTTCTGCGGTGATATCTTCACCGTGCGTTCCTCCACCATAGCCAACGGTCAACAGATAGCCGTCCTTATCAATTCTGAAATATCTCACGCTCACAACCTCCTCGCAAATTCGTTGCTGTCTGTGTAGAACAGATCATAGACGTCACCAACTGCGATTGGCGAGTCGTAGTTGCCAGAGGCATTCGGATTGTCCTGCCACGCTCCGCTCATGTAGCGTGTATGAGTTGCCGTGGAGAGCATCCTCGGCAGCGAGCAGAAAAACTCACCGTTGTGGTTGCCTTCCGGCACAGTGGCAGATGTATAATAGTTCACACCGTCCGGCTTCCAGATGCCGCGAATATAGGTTGTCCCCTGCGGCACTATCGTTGTGAAAAAATCAATAACGTTTCCCAGCGTTTGCCGATCCGCTGTTACGGTGACGGTTATCTTTGTGAATGGAACAATGCCGCCAGTCGGCACATTGACTGTGACAGGGCTGTAAGCCTTGCCAGTTGGTGCGGTATATGTTCCGTTCTCCGTGACGGACAGAGGCTCAACCGTGACGGAGCCTCCCTGCGGGATCGCATCGATGGCATCGGGGAACTCGTCAGCAACAATGTCCGCAGTGCCGCCAGTCTTTGCACGGATGGCATCGGCGATGTCAGAGAACAGAGATGTCAGCGTTTCATGGGTATTCGCCATTAGTACGCACCTCCGATAGCATCGCCAATCGCGGCGTTGATCGCATCGTAGACACACTTGGCAGACGGATACTGTGTGTCCGTCGATGCGTCGGACAGCGACGTGACCTTGTTGTTTGACAGCTCGACTGATACCGCGACCTCGATCCATCCGCCTGCCGTACAAAGCAACCTGTCTGCGTCGGGCAAAAACGGACAGACGAACGTAAAGGAACCGGGATTTTCTTCGTTGTTTACCTTTGTCAGCTCATACTCGAAGGTGTTGTGGCGGCAGAAGATGAGCTTGCCTGCAAGGTACGCTGTCTTGAGTTCGGCACTCGTCGTCTCGCCGTAGACTGCCCAGTAGATCTCCGGCGTGCCGCTGCCGCCGCTTGCGACATATGCGAAGCCGGTGCCCGCATCAACGTGGACGGGAACTGTGTCAGATGCAGTCTTGGCCGCTGCCTTGATGCCGCCGATTGCATTGCCGTTCGCCTGCGGGATATGCTCCCGCAGAAACTTGACGTTGACGGCATCCATGTTGTTCTCCGGGTTAGCATCTGCGACATTGTGGATAGCGTGACTGCCCATATAGAGGTCGCTTGTTCTTGCGTTGGCAGACGAACTGCCGGAACCGCTGATTGAGGAAACGGGATGCTGGTCTGCCGCATCTCTGTTGGTTAGCTGTGTGTGGTCGGATGTGCCGCCGCCGCCGGAGGCGGAGATCACATTGTCTTCGATCGTGATGTTGTCGCCGGCTGTCAGTGCATCCTGCTTTGCGTTTACTTTTTCGTCCAGTTCGTCGATCGCACTTTGCACGTCGGCTGACAGAAGCGTGCTTGTGGTTTCCAGATCGATGTCGGAGGCGTCGATGACAATGTTGCCCTGCCGGTCGGGCATTTTTCCGTTGACCGTGGCAACAGCACCGGGATCACCCTTGTCACCCTTCGGCCCCTGCGGTCCTGCGGGGCCGGGATCGCCCTTGTCGCCCTTCGGGCCGATTGCGGTTGCACTGCATACCTTTGTCAGCTCGTTTTCTGCGTTTCCGATATAGATCGCCATCAGCTGATCACCGTTCCTTTCTGTGCC
>JAZUDF010000014.1:0-4871 GCA_045639485.1 Faecousia sp.
AACGGCATCGTCAACGTCTCTGCCAAGGATCTCGGCACCGGCAAGGAAGCCAACATCACCATCACCGCTTCTTCCAACCTCTCCAAGGAAGACATCGACAAGGCAGTGAAGGAAGCAGAGCAGTTCGCAGCCGAAGACAAGGCACGCAAGGAAGAGGTCGACACCCACAACGCAGCAGAGCAGGTCATCTACCAGACCGAAAAGACGCTGACCGACCTTGGCGACAAACTCACCGACACCGACAAGGCACCGATCCTTGCCGCAGTCGAAAAGCTGAAGGAACTCAACAAGGGCACCGATGTTGAAGCCATCAAGGCTGCAACGGACGAGGTGCAGAAGGCCTTCTATGCCGTTTCCGAAAAGCTGTATCAGAACGCAGCACCGCAGGGTGATCCCAATGCCGCAGGCTTCAACGGAGCTCCCGGCAATGACGACGGCGTCGTCGATGCCGACTTTGAGGAAGTCAACGACTGATCAATTATTAATAGTGAATAGTGAATGAAAAATTCCGAAATTAACTATTAACTATTAGCGATTAACAATTAAATGCACGCCATCCTGAGCACAAATGTGCTCAGGATGTGTGCTGTTTTCTCCGAGGTGAGAAATATTGGCAAACGAAAATAAAAGAGACTATTACGAGGTTCTCGGTGTTGAAAAAAGTGCCACCGATGACCAGCTGAAAAAAGCATACAGAAAGCTCGCAGCACAGTACCATCCCGACGTGTGCCACGAAGCAGGTGCGGAAGAAAAATTCAAAGAGATCAACGAGGCGTACGAGGTGCTGTCCGACGCGGACAAACGCTCCCGCTACGACCAGTTCGGCTTTGCCGGTGTTGATCCCAACTTCAACCCCGGCGGCAACCCGTTCGGCGGGTTTGGGGGCTTCGGCGGCTTCGGAGATTTAGGCGATATCTTCGGCGATCTCTTCGGCGGCGGCAGATCGAGCACCCGCAGCACCAACCGTGCCACACGGGGCGAAAACATCGTCGCCCAGGTGGAGGTCACCTTCGAGGAGGCTGCTTTCGGCACGGAACGCGAGGTACAGGTTTCCCGTATCGAGTCCTGCAGTGAATGTCAGGGCAGCGGTGCGGCACCCGGCACACAGCCGGAGACCTGCACCCAGTGTCACGGCACCGGTCAGGTGCGTACGCAGCAGAATTTCATGGGCATGACGATGCAATCCACCGCACCGTGTCCCACCTGCGGCGGCAAGGGCAAGATCATCAAAACACCCTGCTCCCGCTGCAAGGGCAAGGGCAGGATCAAGCACAGCCAGAAGATCAAGGTCAAGATCCCCGCAGGCATCGACGACGAACAGTCGGTGCGTGTCCGCAACGAGGGCAATGCAGGTGCAAACGGCGGCCCGAACGGCGATCTGCTGGTCGCGGTGCACATCCGTCCGCACGATCTGTTCACGCGGGACGGAGCCAACGTCTACTGCGAGATGCCGATCTCCTTCACGCAGGCGGCCTGCGGTGCGGAGATCGAGGTGCCGACGCTCGATGGCAAGGTTCGCTACACCGTGCCCGAGGGTACACAGACCGGCACGACCTTCCGCCTGAAAGGGAAGGGCATTCCGTTCGTCGGCTATAAGACACGCGGCGATCAGTACGTCTCGGTGGTCATTGAAACGCCGAACAGACTCACCAAGGAGCAGAAAGAGCTTCTGCGTCAGTTTGATGCCGCCACGCCGGAGACTGCCACGCCGAAACGCAAGAGCTTCTTCGACAAGCTCAAACGCAACTACAAATAACGTCAGAAAACACCTCCCACGCACCGTCTGCGGTGTCGTTCGGGAGGTGTTTTTCGTATCTCCGGCCGAAAAATAATGAAAAAAGATTGAAATTATGGTAAACCTGTTGTATAATGTGAAACGGTAAATAAGAACAAATCTACTCGGAGGAAAACGCATGAAACGACGCATTCTTTCGCTGCTGCTTCTCGTGTCGATGCTTCTCACGCTTGTGTGTGTACAGCCGGTTTTCGCGGTCAATTCCGTGCAGAAATCGGACGATGAGATCATCACCGCCACGATGGAATATCTGAATATCAAGGAAGGCAACTGCAACTCCGTCAATGCCAACGACATGGGTGCAGTCAGCATCGGCATGATCCAGTGGCACGGCACGCGTGCACTGAACATCCTCAAGCAGATCGTCGCCCTCATTCCCGACTATGCACTGCAGGTCTTGGGCGAGAAGTTTTACAATGAGATCCTCACGGCGACGAACTGGGAGACTCGCATCGTCAATGCCGAAGAAAAGGCAGGTCTGATCGCTCTTCTGAGTACGGAAGAGAGCAAGCAGGTGCAAATCGCACAGGCAAGAGCCGACATCGGCGGTTATCTCTCTCACGCAAAGAGAATGGGCCTGACCACGGCAGCACAGCAGATGTACTTCATGGACATCGAAAACCAGTACGGCAGCGGCGGTGCGGAACGGATGCTGCGGTATGCGATCGAAGCGTCCGGCAAACAGTTCACCAACCTCACGCAGTTCCACAACGGCATGCGGAAAGCGGCGTATCAGCTCGAGTACAACAACTCCGTTACGCCCTACATGTCCCGCCGCGAGTCTACATACAAATACATCGTAGAAACTTTAAAATGGGAAACGGACGTTCCGTACTGCGTCATGACCGCACCGTGCGGTGCAGACGGCGACAACCATCAGAGCTTTGAGATCACAAGCGGCTCTTTTACGTTCCCCGAAAACACCTACACCCGCGAAGGGTATGAATTCATCGGTTGGAACCTGCACCGTCAGCCGAGCAATACGTGGTACATCGCCAACATCGGCTGGTGCTCTGCCGGCTGGATCGAAACGCAGGGCTACACCAAAGCCCTCTACAAGCCCGGCCAGACGCAGGCGATCGACAGCAAGTTCCTCTCGAGCGGCTCTCCCGGCTCCGCCTATATTTTAGAGCCTGTCTGGAGGGCAACGGATATCGGCAATACCGATCCCGTCTGTGCACACGACTGGCAGACCGACGAAAGCCATGCCGCGACCTGCACGACGGACGGCTATACGCTCACCGTCTGCATGAAGTGCGGTGAAACCCTCCGTGTGGACGAAGGCCCGAAGGGACATGACTACGGTGCGTGGACGGTGCTGCAGGCAGCGACCTGTGCAAGCTCCGGCCTTCGCAGCACGGCCTGTGCACGCTGCGGCGTGGTGCAGACCGACGTGATCCCCGCTTTGGAGCATCAGCCCGTGACAGAACAGCTGACCGTACCTTCCTGCACAACGGAAGGGCAGACGATCACCAAATGCAGCCTCTGCAATGCCGTTCTTTCCACACAGACCGTTCCCGCTGCAGGGCATAAACCCGGCACGCCCGTCACGGAAACGGCACCCACCTGCACGGCAGATGGCAGAAGCGTCACCACCTGCACGGTCTGCGGCACGGTGCTGTGTGCCGAGATCCTTCCTGCACAGCACAGCTTCACCGAGTGGACGGTCTATACCCCCGCGACCGATCTCGGTGACGGTGTCCGCACCCGCAGCTGTACGGTCTGCGGACTGTTTGAAATGCAGAAGATCCCCGGCGGCAACCATACACACGAATACACAAAATCCACCGTCGCACCGACCTGCAGTGAGGAAGGCTACGACCTCAATCTCTGCGGCTGCGGCGACAGCTACCGCGACAATTTCAAGCCGGCACTCGGCCATCAGACGCAGTCTGTCGTCACAAAAGCGACCTGCTGCTCTGCGGGTATCGCGATCAACACCTGCACCCGCTGCGGCACTGTCTGGCAGAGTGAAGAATCACCTGCCCTCGGCCATAACTGGGACGCAGGTACGGTCACCAAACCCGCCACGGCAGCGTCCGACGGTGTGAAAACCTACACCTGCAAACGCTGCGGCGAAAAGAAGACCGAAACCATCGCCGCCACATCCACCTGCTCCGGCGGCAGCACCTGCCCGGGACACAAGTTCACGGATATGCCGTCCGGATGGGCACACGCGGGACTTGATTTCTGCATCGAATACGGCCTGCTGTCCGGCACCTCCGCGACAAAGATCTCCCCGAATACCAAGATGACGCGTGCCATGCTCGTCGCGGTGCTCTACCGACTGGAGGGCAGTCCGGCAGTCAGCGGCAGCAGCAGCTTTACCGACGTGCCGAAAAACAGTTGGTATTATAACGCGGTTCTCTGGGGCACGGGCTGCGGTGTCGTCTCCGGCACCGGCGGCAAGACCTTCTCACCGAACGGCTACGTCACGCGTGAGCAGATCGCCACGATCCTTTACCGTTACGCAATCTACAAAAACTACGATTTCTCCGCCAAAGCAAGCATCACCGGCTATCCCGACAGCGGCAAGGTATCGTCCTTTGCAACCGGCGGCATGCAGTGGGCAGTCGGCATGGGGTTGATCTCCGGCAAAGCAAACGGCGGCAAGACTTACCTTGCACCGCTCGACAGTGCCACCAGAGCGGAAGTCGCATCGATTTTGATGCGTCTGATCCTCAATCTGAAGAAGTAGGAGCACGACCATGGAAAAAACCGCATCCAAACTGGACATCGTCAAAACCGTACTGCTTGCCTGCATTTTGCTCATCCTTGTGATCGGCATCATCCTGCTTGCCGTGCAGTTTGCCAACATTCAAGCCTGCCTTCAGGCTGTCGAAAAGGATCTTGAGCAGATCGACGTCGGCGAGATCAATGCGGCAGTCACGGCACTCAAAGAAGCGGCGACAACGCTGAAGGATATCGACATTGACGGCCTTAACGCTCTTGTCGGATCATTGGAGGACGTCGCGTCAAGACTGCAGAGTGCAGTCAATGCCATCTCCGGCATCTTCGGCAGATAAGAAACAGCAAAAAGATCTCGAACCGCTCCGGGGGAGGCCTGTTTTCTTTC
>JAZUDF010000015.1:0-4950 GCA_045639485.1 Faecousia sp.
CGCACGCGGCGGGATCAGGCGGGGATTGAGCTGATAAAAAAAACCCAGCGATTCCGCCAGCTCCAGCAGCGGCAGACTGTCGTCCGCCATAAACCGGTTCGGCGTGATCGCGATTTTGACAGGGATCTCCGCGTCCTTCAGCAGCTTCAGATTGTGCATGACTGTGGTAAACGCACGCTTTCCGGTGACCTTTTCGTAGGCATCGTCCGAGCTGCCGTAGAGGGTGATCTGGATCTCACGCGGCGGATAGCGTCTGAAAAATTCCACCCGTGCCTCGTCCATCAGCACACCGTTTGACAGAATGTTGATGCGGATGCCCATCTTCCACAGATGCAGATACAGCTCATCAAAATCGGGATAGGTCAGGCATTCGCCGCCGGTCAGGGATGCATAGAGCATCCCTGCACTGTGTGCCTGATCCGCCAGATCCTTCCACACCTCGACAGGCAGCAGCTTCTTGCCAGCAAATTTTGCGGCGTCGAGATGCACATAGCACATCTTGCAGTCCAGGTTGCACAGAGGCGTCAGTTCAAAATGCACGTGCAGCGGCACACCGCGTTCTCTGGCCTTCAGTTCTAAAAACCGTCTGATATGCCGGTGATATTCACTTTCCGGCACGCCGTCGGCCTGCAGCCTGTGCAGAAGCTCCGGAAGATTCTTTGCTTCCGTCATTCCGCAACCACTCCGTAGGCGATCAGCTTCTTCATCGTCTCGCGGATGTCGTTGGCTGCCGTTTCGGGATCGACATCATATTCTTCCGTCAGAAGCTGCACCAGCTCCTGCTCGGTCTTCGGCGTTTTCATCTGCGAAAGCAAAAATGCCGTCGCTTCGTTCAGGCAGATCATATCGGCGGTGGAAACCGTTTCGTTTCCGACAGGGACCGCAAGATATTCGTCCGCGATATCGACAACTTTGAATTTGGGATCAAGGATCATTTGTTTACCAACCTTCCGTATATAGTGACAGAGAACCAATGAAACCATTGGTTCTCTGAAAAGAAGTCGTTTTAATTATTCGTTATCAAGGTACCATTCGATCTGACGCATATCTACGGGCGAAATGCAAACGTAGTTCTCCATAACCAGCAGAACAGTGGAGAAGCAATCGTCGCTGACGCAGATCTGATCCTTGGCATCAAGGGAAACCTTGATGGCTTCGAGTCCGGAATAAGTCTTCTTCATTTCACTACACCCCCAAATTGTGAATTACCAGATATAACCCAGAGAAATTGCCAGCTCAACGAGATCATTGAGAGGCATGGTCTGGTTCTGCAGGAAAAGTCTGGTGATATTGTCCTTGGACTGAGCATTGCAGTGGAAGGTACCGACACCTTCAACTTCGCAAGTGTCCTTCACGCCGTCGCCGGTCGTGTCCTTGTAGATGAACGCACCGCCGGAAACGCTGTCGAGGTCTTCATCTTTGAGTTCAAATTTCTTATCTTCAAGCATTGTAATATCCTCCTTGAAAAGAGTGGGCAGAGTTGGTCTCCACCTATATTTGTGATTATTCTAACAAATGGTTTTTTTCTTGTCAAGCACCAAAAGGTGCCTGTTTTGCAAATTTTCTGTGAAGAAACAGAAAATTTGCGGTCATGCGGCAATTATGTCGCGGTTTGCGGCTGCCGGTCGCCATTTGTAATTCCCTTGTAATCACAAACACCGCCGTCCTGCCCCGGAAATCATTTTGTGTAGGGGGTGTAGCAAGGTGATTTCGTCCTTGCACCTGTTTATACGAACGCCCCGAAAAGATGGCTACACTTTTTTGAAAAAAAGGTAAAAACTTTTTAATGCGTTAAAGAAGCCCTGTCTGCTGCAGCAGGGCTACACGCTGTTCCGCATCCTCAGGAGAGCCTGCAACCGGTGCATCCGGCTTCATATCGAGCCACTTTGCCGCCGTCTCGCGGCGGTCCCTGTCCGTCAATGCACTCACACTGCGGCGAACCCACGCCACGGGATACAGCAACGGGCGGTCGTTCAAAAACGGATAGGTCTTTGCAAGCACCGTTTTCTTCGGGAACACCACCTGCAGGCGGTCACGCACACGCATTCCGGTCACTCGGAGCTTCCCTTCCGCCGACTTTGCCTTACGGTTGGCACAGTAATAGTCCCACATGCCGACACCCTTGTCCGCTTCTTCGCCGTTTGCGGCGTAGCGCATCAGGTCGTCGTCAAACGCCTGCACAGCCTCCGGCGAAACGGGAACGAAGCCGGGAAAATCAGATGCTTCAAAACAGCCGTGCTCCGTCAGGAAGGTCAAAACTGTCTGCAGCAGCGTGTCAAAACCGAAAACCTGCATCTGCAGCCAGAAGGCGTTTGTATCGATTTCCTCGCGGTTTTTCGTAAGGAACAGTGCAAAGTCATACACCTGCCGCAGTCCCGCACCCGGCTCGATAAAGTGTCGTACGAGATGTGCTGCGAGGAAGACGGCGGCATCCTGTGCCTGCAGGACGGTGATCTCCGCATCCTTGAACGGCACAGCACGAAATTCTTTCGGTGCAAGCACCCGCTCGGCGTTTTTGCCGAACAGCGTCTGTGCTGTGCGGTCGCTCCAAAGCCTTGTGTGCAGCTCCAAAATGCCGGCGTCGGCCCGTGTTGCCTTGCCGTGGTGCTCGTCTTTTTTGCGTGCCTTCGTCCGGAAGCCGTTGGCAGCAAGCAGTGCATACACCTGTTCCTCCTCTTCCGGCAGGATCAGAAGGTCGGTGTCCGCAGAGGTGCGCGTTTCCGGGCAGGCATAAAACCGCCCGACATCCCAGCCCTTGAGCACGGCAGCGGTGAAGCCCTCCGACTGCAGAAGCCGCAGAGTATCGCACACGGCATCCGCACGCTCTGCATTTTTCACGCAGAGGCTGACCACAGTCTGTCTGCACTGCATCCGGATGTCCTGCGGGACAAACGGTGCGTTTTTGAGCACCTGACACACCACGCCGCGCACGGACTGCCGGTGTGCCATTTGCAAAAGCACCACCCAGTCAATGTCTTCCTGCGGAGGTTCCGGCTTTGTGCCGTGCACACCATTATTATATAATGTAATCAGATAGCTCCATTCAGCGGTCATGCCGCGTCCTCCTTGTTGCACCACAGTGTAAAGCACACACTTATTATAATATATTCTATCATGGATCGGCCGCAAGTGCAACGGAGTTTTCGAAAGCCAAACGGTCGTTCTCAGTCCGGAGCATTCGGGTCGAACGGGGTGACGATATAGTCGTCGCCCGGCTGCCGGTAGTCTGGTCCAGAATGTTCGGATCTACGTTCAACTCGCAGCACAGGCTGCAGAGCTGATCGGATGCCATACGCAAGACCGTATCAAACTGCTGCTGCAGCAAAGGATCGTCAACCGTCTTCCGAAACTGATACATTGCTCTGAGGCAGACGTTGTCCCTTGCCAGATCCTCGAGTGTGATCGGGCGGCAGGTAAGTTCGCCGTCAAAACGGATGTCCATGCTTATTTCCTCCTATCTGTGATACCGTGATCGCAGTACTCCTGCAAGATCCTCTATCCTATGGTTTGTTTTTCACGCGAAAGTCTTCCTTGACCAAAGCAAGCCCCCGCCTGAAACAAAAATGCTTCAGGCAGGGGCTTTTTGTTTTTGCTGTATACGAAATGCAGCCTTATTGCTTCAGATAACGTTCAAAGTAGTAGGTATTCGCCGTGGCACCGTAATTGTAAAGTGCCCGCACCATCGCTGCGAGGCCTTTGTCGCTGTCATTCTGCTTGCTGCAGATGTAGGTGTTGACCGAATAGTACAGCGTGTTGCCGACCTGCACACCGTCACGGTAGAAGGATGCACGCACGGGCAGATCGAACTCCGTGGCAAGGATGCCGTGGAAGGTGATATGATAGAGATTATTTTCTCCGTCCACCCTTGTAAAGTCGGTGACCGTTTCCGTTCTGCCGTTGATCTCAAGCACGACGGAAAGCCCTTCGGTATCGTCTGTGCTGAAGAACAGATTCATGTCCACGTTGTTGCGAAGCGTCAGGCTTGCCGATCTCCAGAAGGTATCGGGATCTGCCGTGCCGACAAATTCTGCCTCCTGCCCGGACAGCTCCGTGAAGGTGCTCGGAGAAAGGGAAAGGCCGTCAGTCACAAGTGTGTCTGTCTTGTAACCCGTGTAGGTCTGTGCCGCCGCACCGTAGACAAGAATATCGGACAGAAGCGTGATGAGCAGCTCGTCCTCGGTCTTTGCAAGCAGGTTGGTGCAGTAGGTTCTGACACTGTATTCCGCCTTTGTGACGCAGGCCTTGCCGCCGCTTACCGTTGCGTACAAGGTCGCGGAAATATTGTCGCCCATGCACTGCGGGGTGACCGCAGCCAATTCGAAGCAATACTGTCCCTTGCTGTTGACTGTGTAGGTGTCGACCGTGTAGGTCCGGCCTTTGAATGTAAAGACCATGTAAGGATCGGTGTAGTCTTCGCCGATCTCTGCCGCATAGACCAGATTGATGTCTTCGGAGATATGCAGGGCTGCGGATCTGATCCTCAGCGAGGTTTCACAGACCGCACCGCAGGCACACACACCGTCAACAAAAACATGGACGTGGGCAGAAATATTCGCATAAGCATATCTGTTTGTTTTGTAATCTTCGACTGAAACGAGCTGATCAGCTGCCAGGTCGCCTGCTCTGATTTCCAAAGCTTCCGCCACGGTGAGCTCGCCCGGATCGCCGCAATGGTCGCCGCCGATCGCCGCACAGAATTCGGATGCAGCCATGACAGTGCCGCCATTCACGGTGACCGTACCGCCGCTGCCGCCGATACCCGCAGCATTGCCGCCACCGTTGGCATTGACCGTGCCGCCGTAAATCTTGACAGTGCCACCGCTGCCGCCCATGCCGCCGATGCCCGCACCGCCGTCCCCGCCGTTGGCATTGACCGTGCCGCCGTAAATCTTGACAGTGCCGCCGATGCCCGCAGCATCGCTGCCACCGTTTGCCGTAACGATACCGCCG
>JAZUDF010000016.1:0-9146 GCA_045639485.1 Faecousia sp.
GTGGCACCGTCGGATTTGACGACGATACAGGGTGGCACTTCCTTGGTGTCCGTTTCCTGCCGGACTTCGATGACCTTGGCTCCTTCACTTTCGGTAAGTAAACCCTTTGCCTCCATATCTTTCAGCATCGGTGTGATGTACGGCTGTGCGTCGCTTTCACCGAGCCAGCTTTCAAAGTGAACGTCCAGATTGTTATAGTTCTTTTTAAGGTCGGCAACAGAGACCGCCATGATGTGCTTCCAGATGGCACGGTAGCCGGGTTTCCCCTGCTGCAGCTCTGCAGTGTCATCGTGTGCCTGCTTGGCAAAGGCTTCGTCTTCCTTGGACTTGGCACTCGCGGTCGGGTAGATCTCTTCGAGTTCAGAAATGGTGAACGGTGCTTCCTGCGGGTACTCTCCCGTGAAGCTGTCATCAAAATAGCAAAGATCCGGCTGACGGTTTTTCAGTTCGGCAATGATGAGGCCCATCTGCAGGCCCCAGTCACCCAGGTGCACGTCACCCGTGACATCGTTGCCGAAGTAGCGTTCGATCCGTTTGACGCTTTCGCCGATGATGGCAGAACGCAGGTGGCCGATGTGTAACGGCTTTGCAACGTTCGGGCCGCCGTAGTCAATGACGACCTTCTGTGCAGCCTCAAGCGGCAGACCGAACTTGTCCTCGGTACGCATCTTTTCAACATAGTCTGCCAGGAACGTATCAGACAGGCGGAAATTCAGAAAGCCCGGCATCGCCGCTTCGACAGAAGCAAAGGCTTCGCTTTGCTGCAGGATCGCAGCGACCTCGCCTGCGATCTGAATGGGTGCTTTGTGATAGGTCTTTGCAGCAGGCAGACTGCCGTTGCACTGGTATTCGCAAAGATCCGGCCGGTTGGAGACCGTGACTCTGCCGTAGGAGGCATCATAACCCGCAGTCTCAAAAGCTGCGGATACTTCTGCGGAGATCAAATCAAGAATTTTTTGCATGGTATCACCTTTTTCACTGTTTTCGCTGATTATTATACCCATTCTTTGGCGGGATGTCAATCAGGGCAAAAAGAGACGGCGAACGATCGTTCGCCGTCTGATGAATTCATATTCAGTCCGCTGTGGCGGGCTCGTAGTCGCTCTGGTCAATATGCCGCTGGATCTGGCTCATGATCATGTCCAGGGCAACGAGGTTTTTGCCGCCTTCCAGCACGACAAGGTCTGCATTTTTCTTGCTCGGCTCCACGAACTGTTCGTGCATCGGCTTGACGGTATCAAGGTACTGATTGAGGACGGAGTCAAGGCTGCGTCCGCGTTTGGTGACGTCTCTGCGGATACGGCGGATGAGTCTGACGTCAGCATCCGTATCAACAAAGATCTTGGTGTCCATGAGGTCGCAAAGTTCCTTGTTCTCAAAAATCAGAATACCTTCCACGATGATGACCTTTTGCGGCTGCACCACCGTGACTTCGTTGCCGCGATTGTGGATCGTGTAGTCGTAGACGGGGCACTCGATCGGCTTGCCCTCTTTGAGAAGCTTCAGATGTTCGATCATCATTTCCGTCTCAAAGGCGTCGGGATGGTCGTAGTTGAGTTTGCTTCGCTGCTCGTAGGGAAGTTCGTCGTGTGCACGGTAGTAGTTGTCGTGACTCAAAACCGCGATGTTGTTGTCAAACCGCTTCATCAGGTTTTTCATCAGGGTTGTTTTGCCACTGCCGCTGCCGCCCGCAATGCCGATGACCAGGATATTTTCTGCCATGCTGTCCTCCGTGTTGTTTCGTTCCGTTTATGCTACACCGACAGGAGCAGAACGCTCCTGCCGGTGTTTTTCAGTTGCAATATTATCTTTGTCCCTTGTCGTACGGGATACCTTCTGCCTTCGGTGCACGGGAGTTCTTGGAAGTGAATGCAAGAACGATCAGAGATGCTACGAAGGGAAGCATACGGTAGATTTCCTTGGGAAGGCCGAGGGATGCAAGCACGGGGAATGCATCGACAACGTCTGCCAAAGACTTGAAGATTGCAAAGAACACTGCACAGCCGGCAATACGGATGGGATGCCACTGGCCGAAGATCATAACAGCCAGAGACAGGAAGCCCATGCCTGCAACGCCCTGCTCGAAGTTCCAGATACTGACGGAGGGGACGATGTAAGCAAAGCCGCCGAGACCGCCGAGGAAGCCGGACATCAGAACACCGATCCAACGCATCTTGTAAACGTTGATACCGACAGAGTCTGCTGCCTGAGGATGTTCGCCGCAGGCACGCAGGCGAAGACCGAACTTGGTCTTGTACATCAGCAGGTAGGAGATGACCAGCAGAGCGATTGCCATGACAACGAACCAGTTGCAGGTAAGGTTGCCGATCTGGAAGATGAATGCGGAGTTGGAGTATGCCAGCTTCGGAGACTGGCTCTGCACGGTGCTGAGGTTGTAGTTCTTGACCAGAACCAGAGCAAGTGCGGTACCCATGAGGTTCAGTGCCGTGCCGCCGATCGTCTGGTCAGCCTTCAGGTTGATGGAGGCGAATGCCAGCAATGCGGAGTACACAACACCTGCTGCACAGGCAACAAGGCTGGTGATCAGAACGATCAGGCCGGGTGCCATGCCCTGAGGCAGGACACAGAGCACCAGAGCACCGGCAACTGCACCGATGGTCATGATGCCTTCGAGTGCGATGTTGATGATGCCGGAGTGCTCGGACCACATGCCACCCATGGCGACCATCAGCATGACGGCACCGTAGAGGAGCATGTATTTAATCAGTAAGAACAAACCAGAAACTGTCATTTCTTGTCTGCCTCCTTTCTGCCGCCGAAAATGCCATCGATGAGGCGGGCGAAGAAGCCCTTAAACAGCATTGCGAATGCACAGAGGTAAACGATAATGCCGGAAACAGCATCGGCAATTTCCTTCGGGAATACGGACTGCGTCATTGCGTTGCCGCCGACGCTCAGGTGAGACATGAACAGACCGGAGAAGATACAGCCGATCGGGTTCAGGGATGCGAGCAGTGCAACAGAGATGCCGTTGAAGCCGACTGCGGGAAGTGCGGTGGACTCCTGCGGGTTCCACTGTTCTGCACCTGCAAGATAGTACAGGCCTGCACCAAAGCCAGCCAGTGCACCGGCGATGACCATGGAGAGGATGATGTTACGCTTGTCGTTGATGCCTGCATACTTTGCAGCATGCTTGTTGTGGCCGCAAGCCTTGAGTTCGTAACCGAACGTGGTCTTGTTGAGGATGATGTAGATCACGACTGCAACGATTGCTGCAAGAATGACTGCGATCGTCATGGAGCCGTAGTTGAAGCCGCCTTCTTTTGCTGCCATATCCCAGCCAAACAGGTTGGAGGGGATCAGGGACTGCGGGCTCTGAGAGCCGACGGTGTAGGTCTTTGCCTGCTTGACGAAGTACATCGGGCTGTTGCCGTTCATGTACATCAGCGTGTTTGCACCGTACAGGCCGATCCAGTTGAGCATGATGCAGGTAATGACTTCGTTGACGTTCAGGTAAGCCTTCAGGATACCGGGAACAGCACCCCAGATCGCACCGCAAGCGGTAGCGATGAGCAGGCAGACGTACCAGGGAAGATGAAGGATCAGAGCGGAATACAAGCCGCCCAGAGCACCGAGAACGTACTGGCCGGCAGCACCGATGTTGAACAGGCCGGTTTTGAATGCGAATGCAACGGAAAGACCGGTCATGATCAGGGGTGCAGCATTGACGAATACCTGAGCCATGGGCTGCAGGAAGGTCTTGTTGGCAACGAGCTTTTCATTGCCGAAGGATTTGAAGCCGCCCTTGATGATGGGCCACAGACCGTCGGACCATGCCTTTTCACCGTTGAGGATGAGCAGGAACACGTAACCGAGGATCAGGCCGATCAGGATACAGGCGAGAGAGGAAAGGATCGAAACGACTGATGACCTGGCTTTCATGCCCAGGGGACTTGCGTTTTTCTTGTTCATCAGTTTGCCTCCTTTGCAGACGGAGTATCACGCTTCGCACCGGCCATGTACAGGCCGAGTTCTTCCACAGTGACTTTCTTGGGATCGAATTCGCCGACGATCTCGCCTTCGTACATGACGAGGATACGGTCGGAGAGGCTCATGACCTCATCGAGTTCGAGGGAGACGAGCAGAACGCCCTTGCCGGCATCGCGGTCGGCAACGATCTGTGCGTGGATGTACTCGATTGCACCGACGTCCAGGCCACGGGTGGGCTGAACTGCAACCAGAAGTTCATGATCCTTGTCCATTTCGCGGGCAACGATCGCTTTCTGCTGGTTACCGCCGGACATAGAGCGTGCCATCGTGATGGAGCCCTGGCCGGAACGAACGTCGAACTGTTCGATCAGCTTGTCGGAGTACTCACGGACTGCACCGAACTTGATGAAGCCGGCAGTCTGGAAGTCCTTCTGCCAGTAACGCTGAAGAACCATGTTTTCTTCCAAAGAATAGTCCAGAACGAGGCCGTGCTTATGACGGTCTTCGGGGATATGGCTCATGCCGGTGGTGGTACGCTTGCGGATAGGTGCATGCGTAATGTCCTTGCCGCACAGTTCGATCTTGCCTGCTGCGAGGTTATCCAGGCCGGTCAGTGCGTGGATGAACTGCGTCTGGCCGTTGCCTTCGATACCTGCAAGGCAGACGATCTCGCCGCGACGAACCTGGAAGGAAACGTCGGAAACTGCGTTGTTCTTGTGGATCTTGGACTTGACGGTGACGCCCTGAACGTCGAGAACGACTTCGCCGGGCTTGGCATCGTCCTTGTCGACCTGCAGCTGGACAGGTCTGCCGACCATCATAGAGGACAGCTCCTGCACAGTGGTTTCGCAGGTGTTGACAGTGCCGATGTACTTGCCCTTACGCAGGACGGAGCAACGGTCAGCGACTGCCATGATCTCAGCGAGCTTATGAGAAATAAAGAGGATGGACTTGCCTTCTGCCGCGAGGTTCTTCATGATCTGCATGAGTTCGTCGATTTCCTGCGGCGTCAGAACTGCCGTGGGTTCGTCGAAAATCAGGATCTCGTTGTCGCGGTAGAGCATCTTGAGGATCTCGGTACGCTGCTGCATACCGACGGAAATATCCTCGATCTTGGCGTCCAGGTCAACGTGCAGACCGTAGCGGTCGGACAGATCCTTGACCTTTTTGCGTGCTTCGGCCTTCTGCAGGAAGCCCATTGCTGTGGTTTCCGCACCGAGAATGATGTTGTCGAGAACAGTGAAGCATTCGACCAGTTTGAAGTGCTGATGCACCATGCCGATATTGAGCGCATTCGCATCGTTGGGGTTGTTGATCTTGACAACCTGACCGTTTTTGCGGATCTCGCCTTCTTCGGGCTGATACAAACCGAACAAAACACTCATCAGCGTGGATTTACCAGCGCCGTTTTCACCAAGCAGGGCGTGGATCTCACCTCTGCGTAACTGCAGGGTAATATCGTCATTTGCCTTGATACCGGGGAAAATCTTGGTGATATGCAGCATCTCGATGACATATTCCGGCTCACTCGGGGACTTGGAGACGGGGATGTTTTCAAGTTCTGCCAAATTCATCACTCCTTAACTACATTGCATGGCAATGTTATTTACCATACCATTATAAACGATATTTGTATAAAAATAAACTGTTTTTTTCGAAAAATCATTCATCCGAACGCAAAAAAAGTCGGACTGTTTTTGTGCAAAATCGCCAAAATCAGTCCGACAAATTTGTGACATAAAAAATGCGGGCCCGAAGGCCCGCACTTTTATAAAGTTGTGTACAAATTAAGCAATGTACTCGACAGAGATGCTGACAGTGGGTTCAGTCTCGGTGTCGGAAGAGCAGGGACGGGAGCCGTCCTTCAGGCCTTCGAGAACAGCATTGTACTGATCCAGGGTGAAGGTGGAGAAGTTCCAGGACTCTTCAGCGGTGGGGATGCCAACGAAGTCGCCAGCTGCGAGGTCTTTGTTCTCGACAGTGCCGCCATGCAGGCTCCAGTTGCCGGTGTAGAGGTCGGTCAGGATAGCAACGACGGAGGGCTGCAGGCCCTTCATAGCGGAGGTAACGGTGATGCCTTCGCCGTAGGTGCCGTCGATGGTGGGTCTCTGGTCAACGACCACGCCGATGACCTTGCCGCCAGCGTTCATAGCTGCTTCAGCTGCAGAGGTGTAGATGCCGCCGCCGCAAGCGAAGACGATCTCGGTGCCAGCTGCATACCAAGCGTCCATCTTTGCAGTGATGGAAGCATCACCGAAGAACTGGCCGCCGTAGGTGTACTTGATTTCGACGCCTTCGATGCCGAGCTCTTCAGCTGCAGCGTTAGCGCCCTGAACGAAGCCGTAACCGTAACGGATAACAGCAGGAACTGCCATGCCGCCGAGGTAGCCGAGCTTGGTGTAGCCATCAGCAACTGCTGCGTAGCCAGCGAGGTAACCAGCCTGGTCTTCCTGGAAGGTGACGCAAACGGTGTTCTCGGAGGGTTCGCCGTATTCGACATAGTCGAAGGTCAGGTCGCCAGCACCAACGTCGATAGCGATGAAGTAAACGTCGGGGTTGTCGTCCTGAACGGTCAGGACTGCTTCGCCGAACAGGTAGCCGGGCATAACAATGACATTGTAGCCATCGCCGATTGCTGCGTTGATGGTCTCAACACGAGCGTCGGTGGAGTCTTCAGAGGGCTGATAGTAGGTGTATTCTACGGAGTTAGCTTCGCAGAATTCCTTGACGCCCTGCCAGGTAGCCTGGTTGAAGGACTCGTCGTCGATGGTACCAACGTCGGTAACCAGAGCGACCTTGATGTCAACTGCGGGTGCGGGTGCTTCGGTGGTATCGACAGCAGCGGTATCATCGGAAGCGGGAGCTTCGGTTTCTTCCTTAGCAGCTTCCTGGCAGCCAGCGAACAGGCAAGCAACCATCAGAACTGCGAGAAGAAGTGCAAGAAGTTTCTTCATTTGTTTGTTTTCCTCCATATTAATATTTTGATGGGACGATATACTCGCCCTACCATCCATTACATTATTGCACACTCTTTTCAAAAAATCAAGTAATTATTAAAATTTTGTTAAATGTGCATAATTTCCTATTTCATGTCGGCATTTGAGAAACTCATGGGCAGCATTTCACCCAATGTTTTTACTTCATAGCCGTCATTTTCTTTGCCGAGGTAGAGTTTGAAATCCAGGCCGCAGAATTCCCGCATGACCTGACGGCAGACACCGCAGGGCGGGAACAGCCCGGTGATCGGCTCCCCTGCCTTGCCGCCGACGACTGCGATCGCTTCAAAATCACGCTCGCCGTCATAGACTGCCTTGAAAAATGCCGTGCGTTCGCCGCAGATCGTCGGACCGAACGATGCGTTTTCAATGTTGCAGCCCTGATAGACCTTGCCGTCCTTGCAGAGCAGTGCCGCACCGACGGAAAAGCCGGAATACGGGCAGTAGGAATGTTCTCTCGCTTCTTTTGCCAACTTGACCAGTTCTTCGGGTGTCATATAGTTCCCTCCATTATTGTTTGCTGTGATGGTCGGGAATTCCGAATTCCGAATTCCGAATTCCGAATTTGCTTACAGGATCTCGTCTTTGAAGCTCTTGCCTTCGGTTTCCAGCTTCACGCCCAGAATGTCACAAATCGTTGCGGCAATGTTTGCAAAGCAGGTACGGGTGCCGAGGTTGCCGGGCTTGACCTTGTCGCCGAGGATCAGCAGCGGGATGTATTCTCTCGTGTGGTCGGTGGTGGCGGTGTAGGCAGGATCGCAGCCGTGGTCGGCGGTGATCATGACGAGGTCGTTTTCGTCCAGCTTTTCCATGAACTTGGGCAGCCAGGTATCGAACTCGGTCAGTGCTGCAGCGTAGCCGTCGATGTCTCTGCGGTGGCCGTAGAGCATATCGAAGTCCACGAGGTTGATGAAGCAAAGACCGTTGAAGTCCTTTTCGGCATATTCCATGGTCTTGTTCAGGCCGTCGGTGTTGCCCTTGGTGTAGACGTGCTCGGTCGTGCCCTGACCGGCAAAGATGTCGAAGATCTTGCCGACAGCGATGGAGTCGTAGCCTGCTGCCTTAACGGCATCAAGCATCGTTTCCTTCGGGGGCTCCAGAGAGAAGTCGTGACGGTTGGAGGTACGCTTGTAGTTGCCGTTTTCGCCGATGAACGGTCTTGCGATGACACGGCCGACGCCGTGCTTGCCGCGAAGGATGTTGCGGGCGATGCGGCAGTACTCGTACAGTTTTTCAGGCGGCACAAGATCTTCGTGTGCCGCGATCTGGAAAACGGAGTCTGCGGAGGTGTAGACGATCAGGTCGCCCGTGCGGACGTGCTCGTCGCCGTACTTGTTGATGACCTCGGTGCCGGACCAGGGTGCATTGGCGAGAACGCCTCTGCCCGTTGCTTCACAGAAGGGTTTGAGCACTTCTTCGGGGAAGCCGTCGGGATAGGTCGGCAGCGGCTGCGGAGAGACGATACCTGCGATCTCCCAGTGGCCGATGGTGGTGTCCTTGCCCATGGAGGATTCTGCCAGCTTGCAGTAGGCACCCATGGGGTTGGGCTCGGTGCCGAGGAAATCAAGGCCGTCGATGTTGCCGAGGCCTGCTTTGAGCATATTGGGAATGCTCAGCTTATCGGAAGTGGAGCAGCTGCGAAGGGTATGCACACCGATATCACCGAACTTTTCGGAGTCGGGCATGGCACCTGCACCGCAGGAGTCCAGTACAAACAGGAAAATTCGCTTCATAACGTTTCGCCTCACTTTTCAAGCTTGACTGCAGTTTCGAGTGCGACCTTCATCATTTCTTCAAAGCCGGTCTGACGCTCTTCTGCGGTCAGGTACTCATGGCGTACCAGCTGGTCGGAAACCGTGCAGATGCACAGTGCGTTCTTGTGGAAGCGGGCTGCATTCAGATAAAGAGCAGCAGATTCCATTTCGATTGCCATGATGCCCATCTTCTGCCAGTTCTTGACGGTGTCGAGTGCTTCGGGAATGCCCTCGTCGTCATAGTAGAATGCATCGGAGGACAGAATGTTGCCGACGCGGTAGGTCGCACCCGCTTCTTCTGCGGATTCGACGGCTGCACGCAGCATCTCATAGGAGCAGATGGGAGAGAAAGTGCCCTGATTGCGGAACTGGAAGCCCCAGTTGGAATCGGAGCTGGCACCCATTGCCATGACGATGTCCTTCAGGTTGATGTCTTCCTGGATGG
>JAZUDF010000017.1:0-5786 GCA_045639485.1 Faecousia sp.
ATCGTGGTGGACGATGAAATCGCACTGGAATGGGCGAGAATCCCGCACTTCTATATGAATTACTATGTCTTCCAGTATGCAACCGGCTACAGTGCAGCGATCGCACTGTCCCGCCGCATCCTCAAAGAGGGTGAGCCTGCAGTGAAGGATTACCTCAACTTCCTCTCCGGCGGCTGCAGCAAGGATCCGATCGACCTGCTCAAGGGTGCCGGCGTCGATATGTCCACGCCCGATCCGGTCAATCAGGCACTGGCCCTGTTCGGCGAACTGCTTGACGAAATGGAAGAACTGTTAAAGGACGAATAATGGAAAACGAGATCTTTCTTCCGGTGCTGCACAGCTTTGAAAACGATAATATTTTCACGGGCAGCCACGGTGCGTTTCGTTTCAAGATCACGCCGATCGTTGTGAAACTGAACGCGAAAGAAGTAGATATGGAACAAAGCACCGTGAAAGCGGAATACTGGCACGGGCCGCTTTGTTATGAAATGAGCCAAATTGAAGCCGAGCGGGTATTCCCGATGTCCGAAGAGGGCAGGGAGGCAATGCGAACTTGGCTATGGGAGAACCGAGAATGAAGCAGCATATTGAAACCCTCTGCCTGCAGGCAGGCTACACGCCGAAAAACGGAGAGGCAAGACAGCTTCCCATCGTGCAAAGCACCACGTTTAAATACGATACCAGCGAGGACATGGGCAAGCTTTTTGACCTTGAAGCAGACGGCTATTTCTACTCCCGCATCCAGAACCCGACAACGGATGCCGTTGCCGCAAAGATTTGTGCATTGGAAGGCGGCACGGCAGCGATGCTGACCGGTTCCGGCATGGCGGCAACCTTCCTTGCGGTCTTCAACATCGTCGGCTGCGGTGACCATATCGTGTCCTCCGCCACCATTTACGGCGGCTCCTTCAATCTGTTTTCCGTCACCATGAAACGCATGGGTGTCGACGTCACGTTCGTGTCTCCCGATGCAGACGATGCGGAACTGAATGCCGCTTTCAAGCCCAACACCAAAGCAGTGTTCGGCGAAACCATCGCCAACCCCGCACTGCGTGTTTTGGATATTGAACGGTTTGCAAAGGCAGCACACGCTCACGGCGTGCCGCTCATCATCGACAACACGTTTGCAACGCCGATCAACTGTCATCCGTTTGCGTGGGGAGCGGATATCGTGACGCATTCCACTTCCAAGTATATGGACGGTCACGCTTCTGTCCTCGGCGGTGCGATCGTAGACTCCGGCAATTTTGACTGGACAAAGTATCCTGAGAAATTCCCCGGCCTTTGCACGCCTGATGAAAGCTATCACGGCATCATTTATACCGAACATTTCGGTATCGGCGGTGCGTTCATCAACAAAGCAATCTGTCAGCTCATGCGTGACTTCGGTTGCGTACAGAGCCCGTATAACGCCTTTGTGCTGAACCTCGGATTAGAGAGTCTTCACGTGCGTGTGCAGCGTCACTGTGAAAACGCACTCAAGATCGCAAAGTATCTGGAAAGCCACGAAAAGATCGCATGGGTGACCTATCCGGATCTGCCGGGCAACCGTGATTATGAGCTTGCCCGCAAATATCTGCCGAACGGCAGCTGCGGCGTGGTGTCCTTCGGTGTCAAGGGCGGAAGATGTGCGGCAGAGACCTTTATGAAGCATCTTGAAATTGCTTCCATTGAAACTCATGTTGCCGATGCAAAGACCTGCTGTCTGCATCCGGCAAGCACCACCCACCGCCAGATGACGGACGAAGAACTGCTCGGAGCCGGCGTCAGTGCCGATCTGATTCGCCTGAGCTGCGGTTTAGAGAATGCCGACGATCTGATCGCTGATATCGATCAGGCACTTGCCGCTGTATAGTGTCATCCTGAGCGTAGCGAAGGATCTGTTACCAATAGAACCCTGAAAGTGAGTTATCGCAATGCCCATTAAAATCCCGAATGAATTACCTGCGACCAAAGTACTGACGGATGAAAACATCTTTGTGATGACTGAAACCCGTGCCATCACGCAGGATATCCGACCGTTGAAGATCTTGCTGCTCAATCTGATGCCGACCAAGATCGCAACGGAAACGCAGCTGTCAAGACTTCTCGGCAACACACCGCTGCAGGTCGAACTGGAGTTTATCCACACCAAGTCGCATCAGTCCAAAAATACGCCGCAGGAGCATCTGTTTTCGTTCTATCAGACCTTTGATGACATCAAAACCAAAAAATATGACGGACTGATCATCACCGGTGCTCCGGTGGAGCACCTGGAATTTGAGCAGGTCGAATATTGGGACGAGCTTTGTCAGATCATGGAATGGAGCAAAACACACGTCCACAGCACCTTCCACATCTGTTGGGGTGCACAGGCGGGGCTGTACTATCATTTCGGCATCAAGAAGTATCCTTTGCCGGAAAAACTGTTCGGCGTGTTTGAACACCGCGTGGAACGCAAGAGCTCCATCCTGTTCCGCGGATTTGACGATAAGTTCTACGTTCCGCATTCCCGTCACACCACGGTGAGAAGGGAAGACGTGGAGAACGAACCTGCCTTGAAGATCCTTGCAGCCTCTCCGGTCGCAGGACTGTATGCCGTATCCACAGAGAACGGCAAACAGGTCTTCATCACGGGACACAGTGAGTATGATGCGGATACGCTGAAAAAAGAGTATTTCCGTGATAAGGAAGCTGGCCTGCCGATCCATGTGCCGTACAATTATTTCCCGAATGACGACGACACACAAGAACCGATCGTCCGGTGGCGTAGCAACGCAAATTTACTGTATGCCAACTGGCTCAACTATATCGTCTACCAGACGACACCGTACGAGCTCGACAATGTGAAATAACATAAGGAAAAGCAGCGGAAAAGGGGCGGTGACAGACTGCCTCTTTTTGCTGTTTCCTGCGGGCAAAATTTTCTTGAAATACTCCTTGACAAACGGGAAATATCTGCTATAATACAAACCGTTGTTGCGGGTGTAGCTCATCCGGTAGAGCGCCACCTTGCCAAGGTGGAGGTAGCGAGTTCGAGCCTCGTCACCCGCTCCAAAAAGAGAACAGAGGTCAACCACAAAGTGGATTGACCTCTGTTCTCTTTTTGGAGAAAGAAGGGTGCGAGGCTCGAACTTAGTTCCGACAGTCCGGTGGACTGTCGGGCAGCCAGTTCTCAAACTGGCTGCATCCTTTATTTTTCATTTTCTCTGAAAATGAAAAATGCAAACGAGCCTCGTCACCCGCTCCGCGAAACCTAAGGTTTTGCAAAAGGGCGGGAATGCTAAAGACCAAATAGAGTACCTTTGCAAGCTTCCTTGAAAATGAAAAATGCAAACGAGCCTCGTCACCCGCTCTGCTGGATAACCACAGCAGCTGATGTTGTGACTTATCGGACAAGCACAGACCGGATGGCACTTTTTTCATTTTCTCTGAAAATGAAAAATGCAAACGAGCCTCGCACCCGCTTTGCGAAATTCTTGCCGATTTTGCCATTTTTAAAAAATATGAAACTTTTTTCCGTTTTGTTCGTATAAACAAGTAGAAAAACAAATGAGGAGACCGATACGCTTGAAACGGATGATAAAAAACTACCTGCCGATCGTTATTTCAGCTCTGTGCTTATTCCTGCTTGCAGCCTGCATGGCACCGATCAAAGACAGCATGATCAATTCAAAAGATGAGCACGTGCTCGGCCGGGCAATGTATGACGGCGTGGTATATGACGTGCCGGATGACACGACCGCGTGCTACTTTGACGAAGATCAGGTTTTTGAAGATGCCGTTTCAATTTCTTCCGACCAGACACCGACTTCAGATCTTGAGTGCAGTGTCCCGGGGGATACGATCCAGTTTACGATCTTTGATGGCACTTTGATCCTGATCGTCGACGGTTCGCAGCATATCCTGAATTGATAAACAGAAAGAGGAACGCCCGGGTGCTCAATGCATCCGGGCGTTTAAAATAGATAGGAGGAATGAAAAAACTCTCTTGTTATCATTATCATAGCATGTAATTGTTAAATTTCGTAGTGGCAAGATATTAAATTATGATTAAATTTGCTCTCATTTTTGAAAATGTCTCTTCTTTCGGAATATTTTGGATAGCCACTTGACATTCTATCCGAAAAGGACTATGATTACGACAAAGAGTTAGCACTCGATCAAGTTGAGTGCTAAAATGTATTTGCAGCGATGCAGGAAAGGAGTCGGCATGAACGCAAACAAACTGACGCAAAAATCCATGGAAGCGGTGCAGGCCGCCCATGAGATTTCCAGAAAACATAACAATCAGCAGATGGAGCAGGTTCATCTGCTTGCTGCTCTGCTTCGCCAGGAAAACGGACTGATCGCACAGCTTCTGAAGAAGATGGATCTTTCGGTCGAAAGCCTCGATGCTGCAGTTTTCGAAAAAATCGCAGAGCTGCCGCAGGTCACAGGCTCCGGTGTTGAAGTAGACCGCGTTTACGTCTCGCGAGCCGTGGAGCAGGCACTCGACCATGCAGAAGAAGTAGCCGCTTCGATGAAAGATGAATTTGTATCGGTAGAGCATCTGCTTCTTTCTTTGATTGATCGGCCGGATACAGTCCTCCGTGAACTGCTCAACACCTACAATCTCCAGCGTGAGCGTGTGATGCAGACGCTCATGGATGTTCGCGGCAATCAGCGTGTGACGTCGGATCATCCGGAAAATACCTACGAAGTACTGGAAAAATTCGGAACCGACCTTGTGAAACGTGCCCGCGAGCAGCAGACAGATCCCGTGATCGGCAGAGATGACGAGATCCGTAACGTCATCCGCATTCTGTCCCGCAAAACGAAGAACAATCCCTGCCTCATCGGTGAGCCGGGCGTCGGCAAGACCGCTATCGTGGAAGGGCTTGCACAGCGTATCGTACGCAAAGACGTGCCCAAAAGCCTGCAGGACAAATCCGTGTTTTCACTCGATATGGGTGCACTCATTGCGGGTGCAAAATTTCGCGGTGAATTTGAAGAACGTCTGAAAGCAGTCCTCAATGAAGTCAAAAAGAGCGAGGGAAAGATCATTCTCTTCATTGACGAACTCCACACCATTGTCGGTGCGGGCAAAACGGAAGGTGCCATGGATGCGGGCAATCTGCTCAAGCCGATGCTGGCAAGAGGCGAGCTGCACTGCATCGGTGCGACCACACTGGACGAATACCGCCAGTATATCGAAAAAGATCCCGCACTGGAACGCCGGTTCCAGACCGTGCTTGTCAACGAGCCGACTGTTGAGGATACCATTGCGATCCTTCGCGGTCTGGAAGAGCGTTACGAGGTGTTCCACGGCGTCAAGATCACGGATCCTGCCATCATCGCTGCCGTAAAACTGTCTGACCGCTATATCACCGACCGTTTCCTGCCCGATAAGGCGATCGACCTCATCGACGAAGCGTGTGCGATGATCCGCACGGAAATGGACTCCATGCCGACCGAGATCGATACCGTCCGCCGCAAGATCATCCAGATGGAGATCGAAGAAACGGCACTGAAAAACGAGACCGACGAGCTTTCCAAGGGACGCCTTGCGGAGCTGCAGAAGGAACTTGCGGAAACAAGAGAAAAGTTCGACGCCATGAAGGCACAGTGGGACAATGAGAAGAATGCGATTTCCAAGGTGCAGCAGCTCCGCGAACGCATCGAAGCACTCAACGCCCAGCTGGAAAAGGCGGAGCAGACCTACGATCTTGAAACTGCCGCCCGCCTGAAGCACGGAGAGATCCCCGAAGCGAAGCGTCAGCTTGAAGAAGAGGAACGGCTTGCACAGACCGCCAAGGAACAGAGTC
>JAZUDF010000018.1:0-2358 GCA_045639485.1 Faecousia sp.
GTATGCCGGCATAAACATCATCGAGCGATTCTTCACGCTTTGATATAGCGGCAGCAACAGTGTTATAACGGACGATCGGGCCGGCGATCAACTGCGGGAACATCACAACGTATAAAGCAACGTATGCAGGATTTTTCTGCACGGGAGCATCTCCGCGATAAACGTCGATCACGTAGCTCATGGACTGGAATGTAAAGAAGGAAATGCCGATGGGCATGATGATATCCGGAACGGAAAGGGAAGTATGGATGACCTTGTTCACCGTGCTGATGGCCAGCCCGGAATATTTATAGACGCATAAAATGCCGAGAGAGCCGACGATTGAAACCGCAAGCCAGAGCTTACGAGTCCTGCTGCTTTTGCCATGCGTCATAAGAAGAGCACAGACATAACTGAGCAGGATGATAAACAGCATGACAAAAATGCCTTTCGGCTCGCCAAAGAAATAAAAGACGAGACTGAAAAGCAGTAAGACTGCATTTCTGACCGACCGCAGCCGCTGCGGTACAATAAAATACAGCAGCAGACAAAGCGGTAAGAAAAGAAGCAGGAACGAATAACTGCTGAAAACCATAAACGGAACTCCCGAAAATTAGATTTCTTTCTGACAAATTATAGCACAGTTTTCTGATGCCTGCAATGAAAGATGCAGGAGAAAAAGAAAAAACCGGGTTGCACGCTGCAAAACCCGGAAAAAATCATGAAAAACTATTGACTTTATAAGGAGAATGTGGTAACATAGGCATTCAAGTTGCGGAGTTTTGCCTTCTCCTCACTATAGAAATAGTATAGCACGGTTTTGGCAGGATTTCAAGCCTGAATTTGATAATCAAGCAACTTATCCGGGCGTATCATTTTGCAAAATAAACACAGATAAAAGAAAGGCTGTGATGAATTTACAATGGCAATGGTCAAAGATGTAATGTACGGCAAGACGTTACGTAAGAGCTTTGCGAAGTATGACGAGATTCAGGAAATGCCGAACCTCCTCAAAATTCAAAAGGACTCTTACAAATGGTTCCTCGAGGAAGGCCTCAAGGAAGTCTTCAAAGATGTCGCTGCCATTACGGACTACACCGGCAACCTCGAACTGTCATTCCTGAGCTATTCTATGGATGACAAGCCGAAGTACACGGTGGAGGAGTGCAAGGAACGTGACGCGACCTATGCAAAGCCGATCAAGGTTAAGGTTCGTCTTGTCAACAACGCTACGCAGGCGATCATTGAAGACGAGATCTTCATGGGCGATTTCCCGCTGATGACCGAGGGCGGTACTTTCGTGATCAACGGTGCGGAACGTGTTATCGTTTCTCAGATCGTCAGAAGCCCCGGTATGTATTTCGGTGATGAAGTGGACAAGGCCGATCAGCACTCTTACACTGCAACGGTCATTCCTTACCGCGGTGCATGGCTGGAGTACGAAACGGACACCCAGAACGTGTTCTCCGTCCGTATCGACAAGAACCGCAAGCTTCCCATTACCTGCCTCATCAGAGCCCTCGGTGTAGACACCGACGAGAAGATCCTTGAACTCTTCGGCGACGATGACCGTATCAAGGCAACCCTTGAAAAAGACGACTGCAACGTTCCCGGCAAGGACGAATTCACGCCGCGTGAAAGAAGCCTGCTTGAGATCTACCGCAGACTGCGTCCGGGCGAACCCCCCACAGTCGAAAACGCACAGTCCTATCTGGACTCCCTGTTCTTCGACAACCGCCGCTATGATGTTTCCAAGGTCGGCCGCTACAAGTTCAACAAGAAGATGGACATTTGGTCCCGCCTTGCAGGCCAGGAACTCGCAGAGCCCATTGCCGATCCGCTGACCGGCGAAGTCCTTGCAATGCCCGGCGAAGTCATCTCCCGTGCAAAGGCACACGAGATCTCCGACCGTGCTGTCAACGAGGCGGTTCTGAATGTCAACGGCAAGAAGGTCAAGATCTTCTCCAACGGCATGGCGGACATGTCTCGCTTCGTGTCCTTTGATCCGAAGGAACTCGGCATCAAGGAAAAGGTCAATTTCAAGACGCTCCGTGAACTCATCGAAAAGTCCGAAAATGAGAACTGGACGATGGAGGACTGGCAGATTGCCATTGAAGACCATGCAGAAGAGCTGATGCCCAAGCATATCACCGTTGATGATATCCTTGCTTCCATCAACTACCTCAACTGCGTTGCCGTCGGTGTTGGCACGACTGACGATATCGACCATCTCGGCAACCGCCGCCTGCGTTGCGTCGGCGAACTGCTTCAGAACCAGTTCCGTGTCGGCTTTACCCGTCTGGAACGCGTGATCCGCGAGCGTATGACGGTGCAGGATGTCGCTACCGTTACGCCGCAGAGCCTTATCAACATCCGTCC
>JAZUDF010000019.1:0-2677 GCA_045639485.1 Faecousia sp.
ACAATCACGCTCTCTCCATCCCGTAGGGGCGACCCTTGCGGTCGCCCTACCGAAGATTGCGGGCGACCGTGAAGGTCGCCCCTACGGACAGGCAAAAGACCTGTGAAAAACAACGAAAGGAAATAATGACAATGGCAAACATTGATATTAATGAAATCATCCGTCAGGTAACCGCAGAGATCTGCGGCAAGATCGACGGCGGTGCAGTTTCTGCACCCTCCTCCGACGGCTTCACCCCCGCCGGCATGGCAAAGTACGTCGACCATACCCTGCTGAAAGCAGATGCAACCCTCGAAGACATCCGCAACGTCTGTGACGAAGCAAAGAAGCTCCACGTTGCTTCCGTCTGCGTCAACCCCAGCTACATCCGTTTTGTTGCCAATCAGCTCGAAGGCAGCGGCGTCACGCCCTGCTGCGTCATCGGCTTCCCTCTCGGTGCAACCACGCCCGAGACAAAGGCATTTGAGGCAGGCAACGCTGCCGACAACGGTGCCCGCGAAGTTGACATGGTCATCAACATCGGTGCCGTCAAGTCCGGCGACTGGGTTCTTGTCAAACGCGACATCGAAGCAGTCTGTGCAGCAGTCCGCGGCAGAGCCCTTGTCAAGGTCATCATCGAATGCTGCCTGCTGACCGACGAAGAGAAGGTCAAGGCCTGCACCGTTTCCAAGCTCGCAGGTGCTGACTTCGTCAAGACCTCCACCGGCTTCTCCACCGGCGGTGCCACCGTCGAAGACGTTGCCCTCATGCGTGCAACGGTCGGCCCCGACATGGGCGTCAAGGCATCCGGCGGCGTCCGCACCTATTCCGACGCTGTGGCGATGGTCAAGGCAGGTGCAAGCCGTCTCGGTGCGTCCTCCGGCAAGAAGATCTGCTCCGGCGACACCAGCGACGAGCACAAGTGCGTCAACTGCGGCCGCTGCAAGCAGCTGTGTCCGAGCGGCAACGTCGAAGTCAGACCGAAGCTGTATTGATTTAATTCGGAATTCGGAATTAGGAATTCGGAATTACCGTGTCATCCTGAACGAAGTGAAGGATCTCGTGCCGGTGAACGGAAGCAGATCCTTCGGTCACTGCGTTCTATCAGGATGACACAGGAATAGGA
Organism: Faecousia sp.; assembly: GCA_045639485.1. Taxonomy (GTDB): domain Bacteria; phylum Bacillota; class Clostridia; order Oscillospirales; family Oscillospiraceae; genus JAFRPC01. The sequence goes on from JAZUDF010000019.1 coordinate 1,106, forward strand.
GAGTATTACTATGAGAAAACCCATGATCGCGGGCAACTGGAAAATGAACAAGACGCCCACCGAAACCGTGGCACTCATCAAGGAACTGAAGGAAATTCAGGTCAAGACCAACGCCGACGTCGTGGTCTGCCCGATGACGGTCAGCCTCTTTGCAGCCTCACAGGCACTGAAGGGCAGCGAGATCAAGCTCGGTGCACAGAACGTCCATTTTGAGGACAAGGGTGCCTTCACCGGCGAATGCAACGCGGCTTCTCTGAAGGAACTCGGCGTTGAATACGTCATCATCGGCCACTCCGAACGCCGTCAGTATTTCGGCGAGACGGATGAAACCGTGAACAAGCGTGTGCTGAAGGCACTGGAGGCCGGTTTGCATCCCATCGTCTGCGTCGGCGAAAGCCTGGAGCAGAAGCAGCAGGGCATCACGAATGAGGTCGTCTGCCTGCAGACGAAGGTCGCACTGAACGGCGTGACCTCCGCACAGATCGACGATGTCATCATCGCCTACGAGCCTGTCTGGGCGATCGGCACCGGCATGACCGCCACGCCCAAGGATGCCAACGACACCATCCGTGCCATCCGCGGTGCGGTGCATGAGGTGTTCGGCTTCGCGTCCGAACGTGTCCGCATTCTCTACGGCGGCAGCATGAACGACAAGAACGCCAATGCCCTGATGTCCGAAAGCGACATCGACGGCGGTCTCATCGGCGGGGCATCTTTAGTTGCCGAAAAGTTTGAGAAAGTCATCAACTATAACAGATAAATTCGGAATTTAAGGTGTCCGCAAGCGGACAAATGCAAAATGCGGTGGAATGATCTTTCATTCCACCGCATTTTGCTGCCTCGGACTGTCATATTTGCATTTTTGCCCGCATATACTTTTTCAGAGCAGTTCCCGGAGGTGAGGATATGACGCTGACAGAGCTTGCGGTTCGGCGGGCGGGAGAGCGAAATCTCGCGGAATTTCAGCGGAAAAACGGCCTGCCGCCGACGGGGCGGGAGGACGTTCTGACGTTGCAGGCTCTCATGCCCTACCTTTTGGGCTACGTGCGTTACCGCGTGCGTGCGGGCGACACCTATTCGGCACTCGCACCGCGTTACGGCACCACGGTGCGGGCGATCATCACGGCAAACCCCAATCAGGATCCCGAGCGGCTGCGGATCGGGCAGATGCTCATCGTGCCGTTCGGCTTCGAGGTCGTCCCGACCACGGTGCCGTTTTCCTATCAGGTGCTGTGTCTGTGTCTGGAGGGCTTATATGCCCGCTATCCGTTTCTGACAGTCAAGCCGTTTCATGAAACGGCGTACGGCCGCAAGCTCTGGCAGATCGCGGTGGGGATAGGCCGCCGCAAGGTGCTCTACAATGCCGCCCACCACGCCAACGAGTGGATCACGACGCCGCTTCTGCTGCGATTTTTGGAACGCTATGCAAACGCGATCTCGGAGGCGGGAAAGATCTTCGGCTACGCGGCACAGGAACTGTATCAGAAAACGACCTTACATCTTGTCCCGATGGTCGATCCTGACGGCGTGGAGCTCGTGACGGGTGCTCTGCAGCCGGAGGATCCCGGCTAT
>JAZUDF010000020.1:0-8891 GCA_045639485.1 Faecousia sp.
TCCCGCGTCAGTCCGGCTACACTAAAACGAAACCTGGCGTTGATGAACGCCAGGCCTCGTAAGGTTCTTAACTTTTGTTCTCCCCAGCATCTGTGGGAACTTGAACTTCAAAAGTGTTGCACTTAGTTTGACAAATCACTATATGCAAGACAGAAAAAACTCTTGTACTTTGCCTGAAAATCGAGTATAATATAGCAGAATATAATCAGATAGTTTGAAGGAGGTACTTCAAATGGTGAAGGTCAATAACGAGCAGGGCGAGATCAACGTCACTGCAAACGTCTATACCAACATTGCAGGCGTCGCCGCTTCCAACTGTTTCGGCGTCAAGGGTATGGCTATGCGATCCGTCACGGACGGTCTGGTGCACCTGCTGAAGAAAGATGCCATGAGCAAGGGTGTGCTGGTCACCTTCCACGAGGACGGTTCCATCTCCATCGATCTGCACATCATCGTTGACCACGGTGTCAATATTGTCACGCTCGGCAGCTCCATCATCTCCGAAGTACGTTACGTCGTGACGAAATCAACAGGTACGGAAGTCAGAGCAGTCAACGTGTTTGTCGACTCCATCGTGACCGGCTGAGCATTCGGAGGTACAAAGCATTGAGACAGACAATTGACGGTGCGGCATTCCGGCGTATGGTGATCAGCGCAGCCGCTGCCATTGAAATACACAAAGATGAGATCAACGACCTGAACGTCTTCCCCGTCCCCGACGGTGACACAGGCACGAATATGAGCATGACGCTCAATAACGCCGTTGCCGACCTGAAGAAGACGGACAGTCCTTCTCTGACCAAGGCAGCAGACGTGACCGCCTCTGCCCTGCTTCGCGGTGCACGCGGCAACTCCGGCGTTATCCTTTCCCTGCTGTTCCGCGGAATTGCGAAAGCAGTGAAGGGTGAGGCAGATTGCGAAGGCACGCTTCTTGCACGTGCATTTGCAGAAGGCGTCGATGCGGCATACAAGGCAGTGATGAAGCCCGCAGAGGGCACGATCCTTACCGTCTCCCGCATGGCTGCGGTCGGTGCGGAAGCTGCTTCCGGCGAGAACAACTTTGCAGAATACGTGCTTGAACAGACGCTCACTGCGGCTGAAACGGCACTGAAGGAAACGGTCGAGCAGAACCCCGTGCTGAAAAAAGCAGGCGTCGTGGATGCCGGCGGTATGGGCTGGGTGCTCATTCTGCGTGCCATGCTCGCATCCTTGCGTGGTGAGGACACCGTTGCACCCGATGCTTCAGAAGCAGCACCGAAGGAAAAAGCGGATTTCTCCGAGATCGCCGATGAGGACATCACCTTCGGCTACTGCACCGAGTTTATCGTTTCCAGAGATAATGACAACGCTCCCGAAGCACTGCGTGAATTCCTCGCAGGAATGGGCGACTGCCTGGTGCTCGTTGAGGACGACGAGATCATCAAAGTCCACGTACACACGAATAACCCCGGCGTTGTTCTGGAAAAGGCACTCACATACGGCGGTCTGATCACCGTCAAGGTGGAAAATATGCGTCTGCAGCACACGGAAAAGGTGCTGAGTGAAGCCGAGATCGCACCCAAGATCGCTGCCCCCGAAAAGAAGTACGGCATGGTCGCGGTCTGTGCAGGATCCGGCATCATTGAAACGCTGCAAAGTCTTGGCGTGGACGAGATCGTTCCCGGCGGTCAGACAATGAACCCCTGCACGCAGGACATTCTCGCTGCAGTCAATGCGACTCCTGCAGAGGTCGTGTTTGTGTTCCCGAACAACAAGAACATCATCATGGCAGCAGAGCAGGCGATCCCGCTGACAGAGAAAAAGGTCATCGTGGTTCCCTCCAAGACCGTCCCGCAGGGCATCAGTGCGATGTTGGTGTTTGATCCCGACGCTGCTGAGGAAGACAACCTTGCCGCGATGAAAGACGCCATGCAGAACGTCAACACCATGCAGATCACCTACGCTGCACGGAACTCCGAATTTGACGGCTATGAGATCTTTGAGGGCGACTATCTGGCACTCTATGACGGTGCTCTGTTCGGCACCGGCAAGGACCTCAACACTTTGCTGCGTGGTCTGGCAGAGAAGTCGCAGGCAGCACAGAAAGAGTTTATCACGATTTTCTATGGTGAAGGCGTCGACGAAAAGCGGGCGAAGAAGGCACAGAGCATTTTTGAGAAATATTGCCCCGATGCCGAGATCAGCCTCGTTTGCGGCAACCAGCCTGTCTATTACTTCCTCATTTCCGCAGAATAAAGAAATATCCCCCGATTGCAGCTGCAGTCGGGGGTTTCTTTTTTGCAGGCACCCGTCGGAAACGTCCGGTGCCGTTGACAAACCGGGAAAAATCGTTCATAATAACAGAGTTAAGGAGGGATCTTATGGATCAGATCTACGTTACCGGTCACAGAAATCCGGACAGCGACTCCGTTGTTTCCGCAATGGCTTATGCCGCCCTGCGTAATGCACTCGGCGACCGTGATTATACTGCTGCCCGTCTCGGCCATTTAAGTGACGAGACAAAACTTATTCTAGAGCGTTTCGGCTTTGAGCCGCCTGTCCGCATTAAAACAATGCGGACACAGGTACGCGATCTGGAATTTGACACGCCACCCGCTCTGAACAAAGAGCTGACTGTCAGCCGTGCGTGGTCGCTTCTGCAGGAGGATCCCCGCATTGCTGCCATTCCCGTAACGGACGAGGAAGGGCAGCTGTTCGGTATGCTCTCCTCGGGCGATATTGCCGCTTACGACATGCAGTCGATCTCTGATCCTGCGGTGAAGGAAATTCCGCTGTACAACCTGCTGTCCGTGCTGGAAGGCAAGGTGCTCAACGATGCGGGCAATTTGCTCGATTCTGTTTCCGGTGAGATCGTGTTTGCACTCCCGAAGGGCAAAGACAGTCTGCTGTTTGACAGCGAAAACTACATTGCGATCTGTGGCAACCAGCCGGAGGTCATTCGGTGGGCTTTGGAATCCAACGTGCACTGCATGCTGCTGTGTCAGGCGGAACTCAGCGAGGAGTTGCGTAGTCTTCCCACGAAGACCTGCATCATCTCCACGCCTTACGACGCCTACCGTGCGGCAAGACTCATTTTCCAGGCAATTCCCATCTCCCGCATCTGCCGCACCGAGGATCTGCAGTGTTTCCACCTTGACGACTTCCTTGACGACGTGAAAGAGGTCGTTTCCAAGAGCCGCTACCGCTGCTACCCCATTTTGGACGAGAACGACAAGGTCGTCGGCACGCTGTCACGGTATCATCTCATCAAGCCGCGTAGAAAACGTGTGGTACTGGTGGATCACAACGAGATTTCACAGTCCGTTCCCGGTTTGGAGCAGGCGGAAATCTTAGAAATCATCGACCACCACAGACTTGCGGATATCCAGACGCTCAACCCGATCTACTTCCGCAACGAGCCTGTCGGCAGCACGACCACCATTATCGCGGGCATGTATCAGGAAAAAGGTCTGATGCCCTCTGCAAAGCTTGCAGGCCTCATGGCTGCCGCGATCGTGTCGGACACCGTTATGTTCAAATCTCCCACGACGACCGCACGCGACCGTGCCGTTGCAGAGCGGCTGGCAAGGATCGCAAATCTGTCTTTGGAAGAACTCGGCAAGGAGATCTTCTCCGCGTCCGTCTCCGACGACAAGAGTGCAGAGAGCCTTCTCATGGCAGACTTCAAGGAATTCCATATTGCAGGGCACAGCCTCGGTATCAGCCAGATCACCTGCGTGGACTCTGCAAAAATGCTGGAACGCAAGGAAGAATTTGAGGACGTCATGCAGAAGATGATGGATGCAAGCGGATACTCGATGGTGCTGCTGATGCTGACTGACGTGCTACTCGAAGGCACACGCATCCTCTATCTCGGCGACAAGGAGACCATTGAGCAGGCATTCTCTGTGGAGTCGAAGACCAATACCTTCTTCCTGCCGCACGTGATGTCCCGCAAGAAACAAATCGTCCCGATGCTTTCGGCACTCTGGGGTTAAAACAGTTCAGCCGCTGCAAATATGCAGCGGCTGTTTCTATATTCGGGGTACAGCGGGTGAAGGATTCGCTCGCCTTTCTCTTCAGACTGATTAAATGCAGCGGGTGAAGGATTCTCCCGCGTTTTGGCAGCGGGTGAAGGATTCGCTTTTCTGCGGAAAAGCCACGGCGGTTGCGATATGCCACCGGCATATCGCCAAGAGCCGCCTTTCGAATCCTTTTCACCCGCAACAAAAAAAATCATCACCCCTGTTGGGGTGATGATTTTTTTGGCAGCGGGTGAAGGATTCGAACCCTCACAAACGGAGTCAGAGTCCGGTGTGCTACCTTTACACAAACCCGCTATTTGCTTCAAGCACATATTATTATATGCACCTTTTGGCATTTGTCAAGAAGTTTTTTCCTGCCCGCGAAACTTTTTTCTCAAAGTTTCTGCGGGGTTTCGTTCGTATATTCCACGAAACGGTACGGGACCTTGCCCTCGATCTGCGTCGGCTCGATGGAGGTCACGAGCCAGTTTTCCTTGGTGTTCAGATTCGGGAAGAATTTGTCTGCCTTCAGTTCCGTATAACTGAAGGTGACATAGGCTTTTTCACAGTACGGGACAAGCTGCTTGTAGATGCTCTCGCCGCCTGCGATGAATACATTTTCGGAATAGCGGTCACGCAGCAGGGACTTGAGCTCGTCCATACTGTGGCAGATGATCGCACCGTCGATTGCAAAGTTCTGATCCTTTGTCAGAATGATGTTCTCTCTGTCCGGCAACGGCTTTTCTTCCGGGAATGTATCGAGCGTGTGACGTCCGTAGACGATGGTTTTCCCGACGGTCAGGTCGCGGAAACGGCGAAGATCCGCCGGGACAAAGACGAGCAGTTTGCCGTCCTTGCCGATGCCCCAATGGGGATTGACATTTACGATAGCGTTCATAGTATTCTCCTAAATTGCAACGGGTATTCTTTCTTCAAACGGATGGTATTGATAGTTTTCCAGCGAAAAACTGTCTTTGGTGAATTGATAAAAGTCTGTGATGCTCCGATCTACGGAAACCTGCGGTGCCGGCAACGGCTCGTTTTGCAGCATTTTTTCCACGAGCGGAATATGGCGGTCATAAATGTGGCAGTCGGCGATCACGTGGACAAGCTCGCCCGCTTGCAGACCGGAAACCTGTGCCAACATATGTATCAAAACCGCGTACTGCACGACGTTCCAGTTGTTTGCCGTCAGCATGTCCTGCGAGCGTTGGTTGAGAATGGCATTGAGCCTGTTGCCGCTGACGTTGAAGGTCACGGAATAGGCACACGGATAAAGCCGCATTTCGTGCAGATCTTCAAAGTTGTAGAGATTGGTCAGGATGCGGCGGCTGTTGGGGTTATGCTTCAGATCGTACAAAACGCGGTCGACCTGATCGAACTCGCCTTCGGGGTAGGTATGTTTGACTCCTAACTGGTAGCCGTACGCTTTCCCGATGGAGCCGGTTTCATCCGCCCAGTTGTCCCAGATGTGGCTGTTCAGATCGCGGACATTGTTCGATTTTTTCTGCCAGATCCAGAGAAGCTCGTCGACACAGGACTTAAAATAGGTGCGGCGGAGCGTCATGATGGGAAATTCTTTCTGCAGATCATAACGGTTGACCACGCCGAACAGTTTGACCGTGTGGGCAGGCGTTCCGTCTTCCCAATGCGGGCGGACGGGCGAATCTGTGTCCCGGACGCCGTTTTGCAGAATGTTTTTGCAGTTTTCAATAAAAAGAACATCCGCTTTGCTCAAACGTCCGACACCTCCTGCGATCTCGCTTGTTCATTAGTATACCACATTTTCCGCAAACTGGAAAGTGTTATTTTCTGCGGTGCATGATGGACAAGTCCCGAAAAATGCGATATACTGAAAAAAGAAAGTCAGGTGAATGACATGGCAAACGAAAACGGCGAATGGATCATGCACGGCATGGCGAAAAACGATCCGAAACGCATCCGCACCGTGGAGCAGTTGGAGGATTATGTTAACCAAATCGGATTTCTGCCGCTGTTCAAAAATGAGATCGACGGCTTTTCCGTGGAGGAACACACCTACGGACCGGACTGGTGGTCGGGTGACGAGAAGGCAGATCCGTGGGAATGGCGAAGACTGATCGCGGCAAGCGGCAGGATCGCCTACGGAAAGTTTTTTGACAGCAAGGCAGGTTTTCTTGCTCTCAACTGGCTGCCGGTGTTTGCAAATCTTCGGAGAAACGGCTACGACTTTGATGCACGTTGGGACGACGAGAAGGCAAGCTTCCGACAGAAAAAGCTGATGGATCTGTTTGAATCCGGCGAGCCGCTTTATTCTTTTGAAATGAAGGAAAAAGGCGGTTTCGGTAAGGGCGGCGAAAAGAATTTTGAAGGCACGCTCACGTCTTTGCAGATGCAGACCTACCTTGTCGTGCGGGATTTCCGACAGCGGAAAAACAAGGCAGGTCTCCACTACGGCTGGCACATCGCACTCTATACAACGCCGGAAACGATTTGGGGTTATGATGCCGTGACCGCGTGCTACAAAGAAGCACCGGAGGTTTCCAAAGAGAAGATTTATGACCGGATGAGGCGGTTGTTTCCTGCCGCGACGGAAGCACAGTTGAAAAAAGTTTTGGGATAACGGAGGACGAAACGATGACGGAATATGAAAGACTGCAAAACTGCGTAAAATGCGTTCGGGAAAAGACCGATTTTGTGCCGGACGTAGCACTGATTCTCGGCTCCGGTCTGGGTGCACTCGCTGATGAGATCGATGCCGAAGCTGTGATCGACTATAACGAGATCGATGGCTTTCCGGTTTCCACCGTACCCGGTCACAAGGGCCGCTTTGTGTTCGGGCGGTTCGGCAACGTCAAGGTCGTCATCATGCAGGGCAGAGTGCATTATTACGAGGGTTATGACATTCACGACGTTGTGCTGCCGACAAGGCTGATGGCAATGCTCGGTGCGAAGATCCTGTTTCTCACCAATGCGTCCGGCGGCGTGAACCCGAAGTTCAACGCGGGCGACTTTATGCTCATCACGGATCAGATCTCCTGCTTCTCCCCGAACCCGCTGATCGGCAGAAATATCGATGAGCTCGGTGTGCGTTTCCCCGATATGTCGGAGGTCTACGACCGCGAATTGCGTGATGTGATCACAGCGACCGCCGAACGGCTGAACATCCCGCTGCAGCAGGGTGTCTATACCCAGCTCACCGGGCCGTCCTTTGAGACGCCGGCAGAGATTCGGATGCTCGGCAGGCTCGGTACGGACGCCGTCGGTATGTCCACCTGCTGTGAGGCCACTGCCGCCCGTCAGGCGGGTGTTCGTGTGTGCGGTATCTCCTGCATTTCCAACAAGGCGGCGGGGCTGTCCGAGACGCCGCTGACGCACGAAGAAGTATTTGAGACTGCAAACCGTGTGGCACCGCTGTTCCGGCAGCTCGTGAAGGAAAGTATCATTGCTTTCGGCACGGAGATTTAAATTCGGAATATAAAAGAACACGCCTGCATAGTCATGCAGGCGTGTTCTTTATTTATTTTTTCTTGTTCTTTTCTGCGGCACGTTTGTCATTGATGATCTGCATATGCTCTGCAGTAATAAGATCAACATTGTTTTCTTTTGCCCAGTCCACGCAGCCCTTCAAAACAAGCGGCAGGAACACTCTGGGGACGTTCAGCACCGTGTTCAGTGCTTCATCGGTAAATTTCACCTGATCGTCAACACGGTCGGCAGCGTAGCGTACAGACTCCAAAGACGCCTTGCGGATGGGCAAAAGTTCTGCACGGAGTTTTGCTTTGCGATGGAACCAGAAGTTTTTACTGTCGCGGTAGCCGTAGTCGACCGGAAGGCACGGGAAATCTTTGGCACGAACACCGTTGATGATCGCGTCGCTGTATTTCTTTTTCATCAGGATCTTGTCAATTTTCAGGATGAAATGGGCACCGAATTTGCTTGTGATACCGTTGAAATCGTGGTAAGGCGGCTCATAGCCGTTGAGTTCACCGGGCAGGTCTTTGTCCGCACCGTCGAGGCTGTGCATCCACGTGCATTCGATGGCTTCGATGGCATCTGTCAGCACCATCGGGCGTTTGTCCTCGGGATTCTCTTCCTCAATAAGGCTCTTTTCCAGTTTGAAATTGCACTTCGGCATCTTGTCAGAGGGACGGTCACCCGGCCAGGACAGTTTGACTGCTTCCTTGAACGATTTCGGATTGTCGTCGATGAAGTTCAGTGTGCATTTGCCCGTGCGAAGGATGTTCTGCGCGGTATTGGAGGAATTGCGGCAGCACAAGAGCATGGCGTAGTAGTCCTTGCCGGCGATATAATAAGGCTGTACCAAAGAATAGGGGCCGAGGTTTGTCGTGCCGTCCTCACAGAGCGTGCTGACGATGACCGTCGGCATCGGGAAAAAGAGGGACGTCTGGTAGAAATTATCAACAATACGAAGGTTTTCAAAGCTGCTCATACGAATGCTCCTTTATAATATATTTCTAACATTTTTATCTTACCCCGAAACGGAAGGAATGTCAATCGCCGCACGTTTTTACTGAAGAAAAGAATGGAAAATAAAAAAAACGGAAAATCACGCGATTATCAAAGAATGTACTTGACAATTCCGGAAAAAGTTTGTATAGTAAACAGGCTGATTTCGGAAGTGACAGAAATCGGCGGTATCATGGAGTGATATCGAAGTGGTCATAACGGGCACGACTGGAAATCGTGTGACGGTCAAAAGCCGTCCGAGGGTTCGAATCCCTCTCACTCCGCCAGAAACAGAAAAACACGCAGACCGTTGAGGCTGCGTGTTTTTCCTTGTTTTATGCGCCTTTGCGGCGATTTTGCAATCGTCGCTTTTGGTACGCTATATATCATTCCTGAAAGCGTTTTAAGCATTTTTGATTTCATTTTTGCTTAAAAATT
>JAZUDF010000021.1:0-4226 GCA_045639485.1 Faecousia sp.
AAACAATTACCTGTGACAGAGGAACGGAGTTCGCCAACTGGCGTGAAATAGAAGAAAAGCTGAATTGCGATGTCTACTTTGCTGACCCATATTGTGCGTGGCAAAAAGGGACAAACGAAAACAGTAACGGTTTATTGAGGGTGTTTTATCCGAAAGGGCGAAACCTGTCCCGCGTCAGTCCGGCTACACTAAAACGAAACCTGGCGTCGATGAACGCCTGGCCTCGTAAGGTTCTTAACTTTTGTTCTCCCCAGCATCTGTGGGAACTTGAACTTCAAAAGTGTTGCACTTAGTTTGACAAATCACTGATCTTTTAGTATGCGATTCTTCTGCCGCAGACAAAGCGTGCGGAGTAGTAGCTCTCACTCAGGCTGGAGATGATAACGCCGGTACTGGCGTTCGATGCGTGGATGAACTGACCGTTGCCGATGTAGATGCCGGTGTGAGTGAAGGAGCCGCCGCTTGCGAACAGAACGAGGTCGCCGGGCTTCAGGTCATTGCGACTGCCGATGCGGGTGCCGTTCTGATTCTGCTGGGTGGTGGTACGGCCGATCGTGTAGCCGCACTGTTTGAAAACGTACTGTGCAAAGCCGGAGCAGTCAAATCCCGTGGAGGGGGAGGAGCCGCCGTAAACGTAACGGTAGCCGAGGAACTGCTTGGCGTAATTGACGATCTTCTGACCGGCGGACGTATAGTTGTTGTTGCTGCTGCCGCCATTGTTTTTGCCGGGCTCCTTGTAGGTGTTGCCGGGACTGCCGTAGTTGCTGTACGGGCATTCGAGCATAGTAACGAGGTCACTGCGGACGTAGCCCTTATTGCCGTTGTAGGAAACCTTGTACCAACCGCAGTTGAAGCCAATGATGAAACAGGTCTCGCCCTTGGGAGCGGACTTCACAATGCTTGAAGAGGTGGAAGGTCCGCTGCGTACGTTCGAAGCACAGTCAAAAGATGCATAACCGATCTTGACGTTTTCTTTTTCCTTGAACTGGATGTAGTCTGCGGAAACGTAACCGATCTTCAGGTTGTAGCTGCAAAGATACCAGCCGTTGACCTCTTTGATGATGATCACAGCATCACCGCTGTGAGCCGTGGCGATGACATCGCTGCTGGTCGTGGGCTTCTCGCGAACGCGGAGAGCACCGGTCTGGACGATGCCGATACCGGTCTTTAATTCAGTTGCGTCTGCCGTCAAAGCAATCGCAGCGAAAATCGTCACAACGACCGCAAGGACAAAGAACAATCGGATAAGCTTTTTCATAGGGTACCTCCTTGTGTGCATTATTTCGAAGCTAATGCACGGTCAAGCCAAACACAGCCAACATCCAGTGCCGTGTAGAAGCCGTCTTTTTCACTCTTTTTGATCACGCGATCCTTGGGCTTTGCCAGAGGATCGGTGAGCTGTAACTGAACGGAAACCTTTGTTGCCAGGTTCAGATCAGCAAATTCCTTCGATTCCAGCACCTGCAAAATCACGATGTACTGATCGGCCATGGAACCGTAATAGACGATGTTGTCTTTTCTCATCAAAGGATGGCCTTTGTAGATGAGACCTTCATTTTTATCAGACATGAAACTTCCTCCCTGATCAAAATGTAACCAAATTGTAACACATTGAAATAGAATTGTCAACCCGTTTCCTACAAATAACGAAAAAAGCAGGAAATTGTAACTTTCTGCGGGGCGATCCCGCTGCTTGTGTGGATGTTTGGAGGTACGATATGAAACTGTCAAGATACAAACAAGAGACCCTGCAAAACGCAAGGTCTCTTGCGGGATTGTAAATCTGGAAGATCAGTCGAACAGATAATGCCGGACGATCTCCTGCAAGAGCTCGTCACGATCCAGCTTGCAGATCAGTGCTCTTGCATTGTTGTGGTTGGTAATGTAGGTGGGATCTTCCGAAAGAAGATATCCTACGATCTGGTTGATCGGGTTGTAGCCTTTTTCGGTCAACGAGTTGTAAACCGAGGTCAAAATGCGTTTCATGTCGTCGTTTTCTTCAGCGGGGACATGGAATTTAATGGTGTTGTCGTCCATAAGACATCCTCCTTCTTTTAATCTTTTTTTATCTTACCCTATTTTTTTACGATTGTAAAGGGATATTCCGATTTTTGTTTGCTTATCGGAGCGTTGCCTGCAGATTGTTCTCCAGAGCGGTCAGAACCTTCTTCATCACGGGATCGATATCCGTGTCGGACAGAGTGCGGTCATCGGCACGGAGCTCCAGAGAGAACGCGACGCTCTTTTTGCCCTCGGGCAGACCGACACCGCGGTAGATATCAAACAGACGGACGTTACGAAGCAGCTTGCCGCCGGCGTTGCGAATGCAGTTTACAAGCTCCGCAACGGTCAGAGCTTCGTCGCAGACCAGAGAAAGGTCACGCTGCACGGCGGGGAACTTCGGCAGTGCGTGGAAGGTCTTTTCCTCTGCAAGCACGGTCAGAAGGTCGGTGAAGTTGAGCTCTGCGGCGTACACTTCGGTGTCGATGCCGTAGTTTTTTGCAACGAGCGGATGGATCTGACCGAACACACCGACGGATTTGCCGTCGATGAGGATCTCGGCACAGCGGCCGGGATGATAGGTCGCATTGCCCGTGACCGCACGGTAGGAGGGAGCCTTCGTGTTGATGGAAGCAAGCAGAGCTTCGATCTCGCCCTTCATGGAGAAGAAGGTCTCGCCTTCGCCATAGGTGCCGAGCACAAAGTACTTCGGCTCATAGGGAAGTGCCTCGTCTTCAACGGGCAGATAGATCTTTGCCAACTCGTACAGCTTGACTGCCTTGTTGTGGAAGGCGTTGTTTCTCGAAAGGATCTCCAGCATGGAGGGTAGGGCAGTGGTACGCATGACGGAGGTGTCTTCACCCAGTGGGTTGAGGATCTTGATCATGTTGCGGCGTCTGTCGTCTGCCGGCATGCGGATGTTGTCGCAAATGGAGGGAGAAACGAAGGAATAGGTGATGATTTCACTGTAGCCCATGCCGCGTGCGGCATAGCCTGCCTTGTTCTCCAAAATCTGACTGTCACTGTAACCGCCGCGGGTGGTGGCACCGTGCATCAGCGTTGTGGGAATGTTGTTGTAACCGTAGAAACGGCCGACTTCCTCTGCGATATCCGCCATTCTGCGAAGGTCGGGACGCCAGGACGGAACCTTGATGGTCATGCCTTCGACGGGAACTTCCTCGCGACGCAGGTATTCAATCATTTCTTCTGCGGAAATATCGGTGCCGAGCAGCTTGTTGATCTTCTCCGGCTCGAGCGGCATCTCATAGGGTTCGGGAACGTAGTTGATGATGTCGATCACACCGTCGAGTACTTCGCCAGCACCGAGCAGCTCAACGAGCTCACACGCACGGTTGATCGCGGGGAGCGTCAGCAGCGGATCGATATTCTTTTCAAACTTTGCAGACGAGTCGGTACGCATACCGAGTGCCAGTGCAGTCTTGCGGATGGAGGTGCCGTCAAAGTTCGCAGACTCAAATACGATATCCACGGTGTCATCGACGATCTCGGAGTTTTCGCCGCCCATGACACCGGCAAGGCCGACCGGACGGGTTTCGTCAGCGATGACGAGCATATCGGGCGTGAGGGCACGGACGTTACCGTCAAGTGTCGTCAGTTCCTTGTCTTCGCCTGCACGGCGGACAATGATCTTGCCGCCCTTGACATAGCGGTAGTCAAATGCGTGCATCGGCTGGCCGTACTCGACCATAACGTAGTTCGTGATGTCAACGATATTATTGATCGGACGGATGCCTGCCGAACGCAGACGCTGACGCAGCCACTTGGGAGACGGAGCGATCTTGACGTTCCGTACCATTTTCGCACAGTAACGCTTGCAAAGGTCGTCTGCTTCAACCTCGACGTCGAGCAGTTCATTCAGATCACCTTTGCCGCCGCCCTTGACCACAGGCTCGTGATGCTTCATGGGGACGTTGAATGCCGCCGCAGTCTCGCGTGCTAAGCCGAGCAGGCTGTAGCAGTCGGGGCGGTTGTTGGTGATTTCAAATTCCACGATGGTGTCATCGTTGCCGATGACCTCGTTGATGTCCTGACCGACATGGCAGTCCTCGTCGTTGAGGATCCAAATGCCGTCAGCATAAGCGCCGGGAACGTCGTTCTGCGTCAGGCCGAGCTCTGCAAACGAGCACAGCATACCGCAGGAAAGTACGCCGCGGAGCTTGCCCTTGGTGATATGAACGCCGCCGGGCAGATAGCTGTTGTGCAGG
>JAZUDF010000022.1:0-8198 GCA_045639485.1 Faecousia sp.
CTGGCTTCTTTGAAGCCCGGACAGCCGCTGCACGCGAAACGCCTGCCGTTCCTGCGCAACGTTATCACCGTCGGTTTTCAGCAGAAAGGCTGTCTTACTTGGGCAGACGCACTGAACTACGCCTCCAAAACGCCGCAGGAAGAAGTGCTGCGCTTGGCCGCGCTGGTGGATAAGGACGACGTCTGCAATATGCAGTACACCTCCGGTACGACCGGCTTCCCCAAGGGCGTGATGCTGACGCATTACAACGTCATCAACAACGGCAAGTGCATCGGCGACCGCATGGGACTGTCCACGGCAGACCGCATGATGATCCAGGTGCCGATGTTCCACTGCTTCGGCATGGTGCTGTCCATGACCGCCTCCGTCACCCACGGTACGACAATGTGTCCGCTGCCCTATTTCTCGGCGAAGGCATCGCTCGACTGCATCAATCAGGAAAAGATCACCTGCTTCAACGGCGTGCCGACGATGTTTATTGCGATGTTCAATCACGCAGACTACCGAAAGACCGACTTCTCCCACATCCGCACCGGCATCATGGCGGGTGCAGGCTGTCCGCCCGATCTGATGCGTCGTGCAGCCAGACCCGATGAGATGAACATGCGGGGCATCGTGAGCGTCTACGGACAGACAGAGTCCTCTCCCGGCAGCACGATGAGTGCATGGACGGACGGGCTCGATCTGCGTTGCGATACGGTCGGCTACCCCTTCCCGCACGTGGAATGCAAGATCATCGATCCCGAGACAGGCAGCGAATTGCCTGACGGGAGTAACGGTGAGTTCTGCTCCCGCGGCTACAACACGATGAAGGGCTACTACAAGATGGCATACGCCACCAAGCAGGCGGTCGACAAGGACGGCTGGCTCCACTCCGGCGATATTGCCATGCGGGCTCCGGACGGCACCTATCAGATCACCGGCCGGCTCAAAGACATGATCATCCGCGGCGGTGAAAACCTCTATCCCAAGGAGATCGAAGAGTTCATCTACACGCATCCCGACGTGCAGGACGTGCAGGTCGTGGCCGTTCCCGACGAAAAGTACGGCGAAGAAGCGGCTGCCTGCATTATTCTCAAAGAAGGGTGCACGCCCGATGAACAAAAAATGCGGCAATTTATGAAAGAAAGACTTGCATCTCACAAAGTTCCGCGTTATATTTTATTCGTTAAAAAATTTCCGATGAACGACGCTGGCAAGGTACTGAAGTACAAAATGCGTGAGGATATCGAAAATTTATTAAAATCCGGAAATCTTAACTAAACGGAGGAAACATTTATGAGCACTACCCTCGAAATGATCCGCGAATTCGGCCATGAAGAAGTTGCTTTCTTCAACAACGAGGCCGCAGGTCTCAAATGTATCATCGCGATCCACAGCACCAAGCTCGGCCCCGCTCTGGGCGGCTGCCGTCTTTGGCCCTACAAGTCTCTTGACGATGCACTGTTTGACGTTCTCCGCCTCTCCCGCGGCATGAGCTTCAAGAATGCTGCTGCCGGCATGCCCATCGGCGGCGGCAAGGGCGTCATCATCGCTGATCCCTCCCAGAAGACCGAAGCTCTGTTTGAAGCTTACGGTGAAGCTGTTGACTCCCTGCAGGGCCGTTACCTGACCGCAGAAGACGTCAACACCGACACCCACGACGCTGACATCATGCTCCGCAAGACCAACTACGTTGTCGGCCGTGCAGACGTCTCCGGCGACCCCTCTCCCTTCACCGCCATCGGCGTGTTTGAAGGCATCAAGGCTACCGCCAAGTTCATGAACGGTTCTGACAGCCTGCGTGGCCTGAAGATCGCTGTTCAGGGCCTCGGCAAGGTCGGCTTCGATCTGGCTTCCCAGCTGCATGACGCAGGTGCAGAGCTGATCGTCTGCAACAACCGCAACCGCGACGCCATGAAGCGTGCAGTGGAAGAATTCGGTGCCATCGAAGTCGGTGCCGACGAGATCTACAGCCAGGAATGCGACATCTTTGCTCCCTGTGCTCTGGGTGCTGTCATCAACTACAACACCATCCCGCAGCTCAAGTGCCGTGCCGTTGCAGGTGCTGCCAACAACGTCATTCTCGACGACGAGTGCGGCCGTCTGCTGAAGCGGAAGGGCATCATCTACGCTCCCGACTTCATCATCAACGGCGGCGGCGTCATCAACGCCGGTCAGGAAGCCTTCACGACCTACGACAAGGAAAACGTCCTGCGTCAGGTTCGCAACATCTACAACACCGTTTACGGCATTCTCGAAGAGTCTGCCGGCTCCGGTGAACCCGAAGGCGTTATCGCACAGCGTTTTGCTGAACAGCGGATCAGAAACGGTCTGTAATCCGCAAAACAAAAGACTGCACTGTGAAAACAGTGCATTCTTTTTTATTCAATTACTTTTTGACGGGCAACAGAAGCAGTCTCGAGGTCTGTGCCTGATAAGCGGCATAGGCGGGACGGCGGGAGAGCTGACGTTTTTCCATCATCGGAATGGACACAAGATTGAACAGTAGTGCAACGGACAGGGCTCCGACGCCGAAGAACCACTTCTGCGGGCAAAACGGCAGCATGACAAGATAGGTGCCGAGCCAGACGGAGATTTCGCCCAGATAATTCGGATGGCGGGAATAGTTCCAAAGGCCGACGCGGCAGACCGTCTTTCCCGTTGCTTCATTGAGAAAAGCGTGCATCTGGCGGTCAGCAAAAAATTCCATGGCGATGCCGAAGAGCATCACCGCAAGTCCCGGGATGCAATGGTAGTTCATGGGCTGCTCTACGATCTCAAACAGCGGAAGCATTCCCGCAAATACCACGAGCGTCGGCACCATGTGGATGCCCGTGAAATTAAGAAACTGCCACAAAGCGGGCGGGTTTTCGTCGCGGAACTTGCGGTAACGCCAGTCCTCATAGTCAAAGTCCGTGAACACCGTGATCCAGTTGACGGTCAGGCGAAGCCCCCAGAGATTGAACACGGCAAGGAACAGCACCTGCCAGAAGCCCCACGCACCGTGAGAAGCAAACAGCCGGATCGACAGCACCATCGGCGTGAGCGACCAGTAGGGATCATAGACGCTGGAATTGTGCAGAAGCACCGAAAAGACGAACACGGCGACCGTTGCCGCAATATCAAAGACAAAATACCGCAGGATCTCCGATCGGATCCAGAAGCATGCGGCATAGCCTGCGGCATAGGAAAGCAGGTAGATGCCTGCGATCAGCAGCAGATCCTTTGTTTTTCGTGACGTCAACTCCGTCTCCTCCTTTGCAGCACAAATCTGCACGAATAAAAGAATTATACCAAATTCCGATGTTTTTTCAATACCGGTTTCTCTCTTTTTGCTATTCTCCGAGGAAAAACATCTGTGCGATGCGGGTGGAAAAATGAAGGGAGTTCGTGAATAAGCACAACAAAATATGTGAAAATTGTGTCGTTTTTACGGCTTGTACTTTTTTCCCGGAGCATTTACAATAAAAATGTAAGAAAGAAACGAATATTTGGAAATTCAAGATCATCCTGCCCGTCACACAGAAAGGAGTACGCCATGAAAAACAGTCTGAAACTTGTTTCCGTGCTGCTCATTGCGATCCTGCTTTTCTCCCTGCTGCCGACGTCCTTTGCCGCAGGCAGTGAGACACCGACGCTCACGGTCGAGCCGGCAGAAACGGAACCGGTACCCGAGCTCACGTTCCTTGAGCCGGAGCCCGTTTCCGGGGAAGGCGAAAACTACGGCAGAACGCCTTTGACCGTGCCCGCACGCTCCGGCTCGCGGGCAAAGACACGCAGTGCAGCGGCACTGCCCGCCGTCTACACCTCCGCATACAGCACGCCCGTACGCAGTCAGGGAAATTACGGCTCCTGCTGGGCACACGCGGCGGTCGCCTGTGTGGAAGCAAACATGGTCAAAAAAGGCCTGACGGTGGATGGTGCCGTAGCAGATGCACAAACGCTCAACCTCTCCGAAAGCCACCTTGCGTGGTTCACCTACTCCGCCGCTTACGATGCACTCGGCATGCTGACGGGCGACACCTGCTCCGTTTCCGATTACCGCAACCGGGGCGGCAACGGTCAGGTCGCGACGATGGCACTGATGCGTTGGGCAGGCCCCGCAAGTGAGTCGATCCCTGCCCTTGCCTATGACAATATGCCGGCAGGCGGTATTGACGCACAGTACGCCTATGCTGCCGACGTCGGTCACGTGCAGGACGTGCTCTGGATCCCCACGCAGGATCGGGATGCCGTCAAGCAGGCGATCATGGACTACGGTGTGGGTACGCTCTCTTACTATTCCGCCGATGCTTACGAGGATCCCACGACCGGTGCAACCTACTGCTACACCACCGGGACCGGCACCAATCACGACGTCACGGTGATCGGCTGGGACGACAATTATCCGAAAGAGAATTTCACAACGCAGCCGCCCGGTGACGGTGCATGGCTCATCAAAAACAGCTGGGGCACCCGCTATAACACGCTCGGCGGATATTTCTATCTTTCCTATTATGACAAGTCATCCGTCGGCACCGATGAGCACCCCGGCTACTGCTTCTTCTACAACGTGGAAGCTGCCGACAACTACGACAGCAACTATCAGTACGACGGCACCTCACAGCCCGGTGCCGCACTCCCGCTCAATGCCGGTTATTCCTTCGGCAACGTTTTTACGGCAAACGGAACGGAGCTTTTAGAGGCAGTTTCGCTGTGCCACTCCACGCCTGATCTTTCCTACACGCTTCGTATTTACGTTGACGTGGAGACGACGCCCGGCACCGGCCGGAAGGTAGCCGAGCAGACCGGTACGCTCCCCTATGCGGGCTATCAGACCGTACGGCTGAATGAGCCGGTTCAGCTGACCGAGGGGCAGAAATTCGCCGTGGTATTCGAGACGGAGCGTGCCGTAGACGTAGTCGTTGACGTTTCCGGCGGCTACTACACGCACGTCGATCACCCGAACTGCTCGTTCTGGAGCAACGGCTATGCCTGGTATGCAACGAGTGGCTACAATCTGCGGATCAAGGCCTATACCACCGGCAATACGCCCGCCTGCCTGCACGCAAATACCGAGACACGCAATTTTGTCGCCTCCACCTGCACAGGCACCGGTTATTCCGGAGACGTGTACTGTCTCGACTCCGGCGAAAAGATCTACTCCGGCACGGTCACGCAGCCGACGGGGCACACCTTCAGTGCTTACGGCGTGTGCAGTGTCTGCGGTCAGCGGATGAAGTTTGACTCCGGTTCTTTGAAGCTCGATGAAAACATCGATCTGCTGTTTACCGTCACCATTCCGGACGGTTTTATAGCCACATGGATGGAATTCACGCTCAACGGCACGACTGTGCGGGTATCGGACTACACCGAGCTCGGCAATCAGCAATACCGCTTTGAGTGCTCCGACGTGCCGCCGCAGTGCATGGGCGACAGCGTTTCTGCGGCACTGCGAATGCAGTTCGGTATGTACACCTACACTCTTACATATAACTACAGCATCAAAACCTATTGCAGCGGCAAGCTTGCCAACAAGACGCTGCGGACGCTTTCAAGTGATCTTTTGGCTTACGGTGCGGCAGCACAGATCTATGCGGGATACAAGACAGATTCGCTTGTGACAAACGGTCTGGGCACAAATTACAAGCCGAGCACCTTCCCGGGGCTTGAGGGCAAGAGCGTTTCCTTCACGGGAACGCAGGATGCTTCTACCTACTGGACAAACGCATCTCTGGTGCTGAAAAATGACGTTGCGGCAAGGTTCGGTTTTGTGACGGACGATGTTTCCGGTCTGACGGTCGAGGTTTCGATCAACGGACGCACGAGGCTCTATACGGCAAGCGAGTTCGGCACCGACAACGGCAGCTGCTATATCACCTTTGACGGCATTAAGGCGACGGAATTTGACGACACCGTGACGGCACGCTTCCTTCGCGGCGGCGAGCAGATCGGTGCGGCTGTGCACTACTCCGTCAACGCCTACATCTGTGCAAAGCAAAACGATGCGGATCCCAATCTGCGTGAACTGGTGCGGACACTTTACAACTACGGTGCATCCGCGAAGGCTTATGCGGCGGCGGTCGGATAAGCGAAAAATGACAAACAAAAAAGAGAAGTCGAAAGACTTCTCTTTTTTGCATGTTGGTTGACTACCCCTCCGTCACGGCTACGCCGTGCCACCTCCCCTGACAAGGGGAGGCTTGGGCGGGACGGGGAACCCGTCCCCTACTGGTGCTTCGCGGCGGGCGACCGCAAGGGTCGCCCCTACGGTGGTGGTTGGACGCAGGCGGGACGGGGAACCCGTCCCCTACGGCGGTGATCGAAAGTATGTGCAGGGATTCAGCCGGCGTAGGCGGCGGCGGAGACGCCGTAGCGATACAGAGCTTTCACAAGGTCTGCAAGGGTGGTGTCGGTATCCGCCTGCTTGGAGCAGACGTAGGTGTTGACGCTGTAAGATACCGTTTTTCCGGTTTTTACGCTGCCTTTGTAGAAGCTTGCGGAAATGCTGTCTGCAAATTCGTCTGCCTTGATTCCCGTGAAGGAGATCTCGTAGACACCGTTGCCGACAGATCTGAAGCTTGTGAAGGTCTCCGTCCTGCTGTTCAGCGTGACCTTGACGGACAGCCCGGACGTGCTTGCCGCATAGAAGCGGAAGTTTACCGTCACGCCGTCATTCAGCGTCAGGTAGGCTGCCGTCCATACGACGTCACTTGCCGCCGTGCCGGTGAAGGAGGCCGCAAGGCCGGACACGCCGGGATAGGTGCTGTAGGTCGGGTTGACGATATCGCTGCCCGAGGTCACAAGTGCGTCCGTCTTGTAGTTCGTATAAAGCTGGGCAGCTGCACCGTAGGCAAGGATGTCGGACAGCAGTGTGCGGAGCTTGGCATCCGTTGTTTTGGAAAGCTGGTTGACACAGTACTGACGGACGGAGTAATCGTTCTTGCTGACGGTTTGCTCTACACCGTTCTTTGACGCATACAGCGTTGCGGCGATGTTGTCGCCCATGCACTGCGGGTTGACGCCCGTGAAGGTGAAGGTGTGCGTGCCGTCATCATAGGCGGTCACGCTCTCACCGTTCATCGTGAAGACCATTCTCGCATTCGTGTAGCCGTCGGGGATTTCAGCCGTATAGACTACGTCGATCTTTCCGTTCAGCACAAGGGCTGCGGAGGTGATGGAGAGAGTTTGCAGGCTTGCACCGCAGGCACAGACGCCGTCTGTATAGGTATGTGCCTCGGTCAGCGTATCGCCGCAGTGTGCACACGCGGCGGTGTGCGTGCCGTTGCCGTTGTCGCAAAGCTCTGCACGCAGGCAGGCACCGGGTGCGGTGGTGTAGTACTTCGTGTAGCCTGCGACACGTGCAGGATCGATCAGCATCGCGTTTTTCAGCAGTGCTACGAGGACGTTGTTCTGTGCCGTGGAGCCGGTGTAGTTGTAGATGTACATTGCAGGTGCAATGCTGTTTTCGCGGTAGGCAAGGGAGCCGGTTCCGGCGGCAACACTTTCGAGTGCATAGTAGATACTGGAATAGCTGTCCGCACATGCGGGATAGTAGATATCACCGGTCAGTTCGCCGCCGTCTTTGTAGTAGGCGTAGACGGCATAGAGCGTCACGGGTGCGTTGACCGTATAGGCACTTCCCTTTTGGAAGAAGGTCGGCTCGCTCGTCGTTTCGGCGATCGGTTCACTCACCCAGCCCATCTGGACATAGCCGCAGACGGTCTCGACCTCCGGCAGTGCGGCGATCGCTTCGCCGCTGTCAGCAAGGACGCTTTCCGGAGCGGTCGCAAAGGCGGGAACAGCGTAGCTCACGCGGTAGCGATACAGATGGTCGCCACAGTTGGAGCAGGTGCCCGTCACGGTGCCGTTTTGTTCTGCACCGTAAACATAGTTGTGTCCGAGTGCGGGAATTGCTTCCGTGTAGGTGTCACCGCAAAGCGTGCAGGTGAAGGTCTTGACACCGGCGGCCTCGCAGGTGGCGGCAGTGGTTTCCACGCCGCTGTCATAGCTGTGCGGACATTCGATATAGCGGTAGAGCTTTACGGGATTGCCGGTCGATGTGCCGTAGAAGGCAAAGCGGTTGGAGCTGCTCGCGGAGTTGAAGCGGAAATTGTAGGTGTGGCTGCCGGAGGTGTTGGCGATGATCGCATTGCCGCTTGCATCGAGGGAAATCGCATTCTGATACTTCGTTGTCGATGCGTTGATGCCGGTAGAAGATCCGGTATTGCCCATAT
>JAZUDF010000023.1:0-7963 GCA_045639485.1 Faecousia sp.
TGACTGCGTACTGTTGGAAACAGCGCCCGAGGACGGAATGACCGTTTATCGCATGGAGGCGTTTTGGAAGACCGGAACGGGGCGGTACAGTGTCGGACACTTCCGCGTGGCGGAGGACGGCACGGTCATCCCAGAATGACAGAAAAAACACAGACAAATCGGAATTTGACATACAAGCCCGTAGTACTGTGTAACACTAAAAACTTTATAATACGCCAAGCCTTCCCCTTAAGGGGAAGGTGGCACGGCGCAGCCGTGACGGATGAGGTGGAAAACCAAAAGTATGAGAGTGCTTCCGTACAGTCGGTCTTACACCTCATCAGTCAGCCTTCGGCTGACAGCTTCCCCTCAAGGGGAAGCCTTTGATGCACCTAAAGCTTTAGCTGTTACACGGTAGTAGGGGCGCACCTGCGTGTGCACCCGTCGCACAGCACCGTAGGGGACGGCGTCCCCGACGTCCCGCAATACCGCACCCGTAGGGGACGATGACCACGTCGTCCCGCTTGCACACGCTTTCAATGGCCGCCGTAGGGGCGACGCTCGCCGTCGCCCGCAAGCCCCCGTCTCGCCGTATTCATAAGGAAAATTGCTCGGACGATGTAGGGATCTTCCGCGGGCACTCCTTAAAGGAGTGCGGTAATTCATAAGGATAAGATCGGATGGACTCGCCTTGCTGCGGCAAGGCCACGGGCCGAGAAACATGCCACCGGCATGTTTGTTTGGACGGGCCTTTCGAGTCCGAATTCTCCTTAAAGATGTGCAGTATTTTATAAGGAATAGAATGATGGACTCGCTTCGCTGCGGCGAAGCCACGGGCCGACAAACATGCCACCGGCATGTTTGTTTGGACGGCCCTTTCGAGTCCTACATCGTGAATACCATACCAAAAAAGAACACCACCCGATTGGGTGGTGCTCTTTTTTGGTGGACGATGTAGGACTCGAACCTGCGACCTTCCGCACGTCAAGCGGAAAGTCTGCACTTTTTTATTTAGTTTTATACGGTTTTACTCCGTTTTTGTACGCTTATTCTAATTTTATTTAGAATTATTTAGTTTTGTTTAGATATATTCAAAAATAAAAACTCACAAATTGTCATCACACATCTTCCGCATTTCGGCAAGCTGTTCGGCAAGATCCAGATGCGTGTACTTGTCAATCGTCGTGGCATAGCTCTCGTGCCCGACCTGCGTCTGCAGCAGCTCCGGCTTGACGCCTGCCTTGACTGCTCTGCTTATGAAAGTGTGTCGGCAGCAATACGGTGTCGCTTCCGGCATGCCGATCTCGTCCATCAGGTCGTTGAATTCTCTGTTACAGTAGTTGTGAGCGTCTCTGTTGCCCGTGTAGGCGTCAAGCAGACGGCCGTATCCTTTTTCCTTTGCCTCGCACAAAAGGGCGTGGTAGGCTTCCAGGCCAGGCGGACAGACAACGATTGCACGGTTTCTGCCCTTCTCCGTTTTGCTGCCGGAAATGATATAGGTGTCATGGCAGTTTGCCGTCCTGACCTTGAAAAGCTCTGAAGGACGGCAGCCGGTGCCGATCAGGAGCAGGGCGACCGGTGCGGCCTTGTTCTTCGAGGCACAGATCGCAGCGACCTGGTCATCCGTGAAAGATGTGCGGACCGTCTTTTCCTTTGCGGTGATCGTGCAGAATGATGCGTAGTTGACGGTGATCAGATCGTTCTTGATCGCCCACTGCGACATCAGCGAGAACAGCTGCACGACCTTCTGGACGGTACTCTTTGCTCTTCCGTCTTCTTCCATGTCATCAACAATAGCCTGGAAGTCATCTGTGCGCAGTGTTCGGAATTGTGTGTTATAAAGCGGACTGCACCATTTGTTGTAGTTGGACTGATGATTGCGGCGGGTGCTCTCGCCGACGGTACGGTCATAGACCGGCTTCCATGCGGCGTAGACCTGTGCGAAGGTGTAGTTATATTTATCGGTGATCGTTGCTGTGGCTGTGCGGTCGAGAAGCTGCTGTGCCTCTGCGTAGGTCGCGGCATAGCCGAGATAGACACCGTTGCGCTTTGCGGCGTATGGCTTCTTCCTGTTTCCGCCGACCTTATAGATCGAGCCGGAATTGTTGGATCGCTTCTTGTGCTTGCGTTCCTTGACGGTCTGTTTCTTGCCGCAGGTGCAACAGTAGAGCGCACCGTCCGGAAGATCCGTGCCGCATTTGATACAATTCATATATCCTCCTTGCATTTAACGGGGATATCTGCTACAATAAATGTGCAGATACTCCCTTCATAGTCTTGACCTTGACTGACATTGGACTTCTGCAGACCGTTTCCGGGTACCAGCCGGGGACGGTCATTTTTTATAAATTTTTCAAGTTTCCTTTTTGGACATAAGTTCTGAAACAATAGGAATTAAGAACAACAGCACTTTAATTCCGAAGAATATGTAAGTTAGTATCGCCAAAATGTCTTGCGGACCGTTCAGTGCGACAATAAACGCCCATACCCAAAGGCCGAGAAGCGCGAGATCCACCGGCAGAAAACCTGCGAACGAAGTAACAATAACAATGATAATCAGTGTCAGCCAAAACGGAAAATCCAGAACTATCAACGGGAGGAACGTTGCAAGGTAAGCAAACAGGTAGTAAAGAATTACGAGAACAACACTTTTACCTTCTAAAAATGCTTTTTTCATTTTTGCTTTCCTTTCTTTGGTATGTAAATGTAGTTACAGTTTTTGATACGAAAAATGCAAAGTACAGTTTACTTTTTTCACAGGACATCTCCTACCGTAAGAAAACAAAGAACGTGAGCAATACGGCGGCGGCTTCTGCGAGAAGTACCAATAGGACAACGGCTATGATCCGGCTGATGCTTGTGGAGAGCAGCTTTTCGGTCAGCTTCTCAAAAATCCAGCGGATCACCATGAACGGCCAGAACGCCAGCATCGGCATGAAGATAAGGATCAAAATATCGCCGATATCAACATGCGTTATCTCCCCGTGAGACAAAAAGAAAACGACATAACCGACAAGAACAGCGGGGAGGAATGCGGCAAGAAGATCTTTCCATTCAAGATCGTTTTCGTGCGGTATTCCTTTGCGTTCTTTTTTCATATTATCACTCCGTTCTTGTCCGTGTTTTCGGACAGATAAAGCGTTACTGTTTTTTATGCAAACAAATGTTCGATAAATTTTGTGGGGGTAAAGACAATGGAAAAGGAACTTGAAAAGATGTTTGCGACGCTGCCGGATGAATTACTTGACAGGATTGAGAAAATGATCGTCAGCCTGCTTGCTGTGCAAGAAGAAGGTTTATCTGCTTCAAAACAAATTCCTGATTTTCCGGCGTTAATTTCATAAAGAGCACAGCAATCCGCCTTGCCTTCTCCGTGTGGGCGTCCTGCGGTTCTTTGTCCCAACCCATAAGATATGCTTCGGTCGTTTCAAGTGCAGATGCAAACTTGCTGATCTTATGCTGCGGGAAATCGTTGTTTGCCCTTTCAATCTTCGCGATAGAAGACTTTGTTTTATAGCCGAGACGCTGTGCGAGCTCCTCCTGAGAAAGACCGAGTGCAATACGTCTTTCCTTAATTCGTTCATTGATGGACATAATGTTCACCTCCGCACACATTATAACATAGGATTTACTGAAATTCAACTTTTTTTGAAAAAAAGTAAAAAAGATGTTGACTTTCATTCAACGCCGTGGTAAGATTTCAGCATAGGTTGAATGTAATTCAACTGATTTACAAAGGAGGTGAAAATGATGACTGATACCACAGCATTGTTGCAGGCAATCGATAAATCCGGATTTAAGAGATCCTATATCGCAAAACAGCTCGGGTTAAGCGCATACGGCCTTTCGATGAAGATTAAGAATAAGCACGAATTCAAGGCATCTGAAATTGATGCGATCTGTGATATTCTTCATATCTTAAGCTCGGAAGATCGTATGCGTATTTTTTTTGCAAAGTGAGTTGAACTAAATTCAACCATTAAGGAAGGAGAACATTATGGCAAGAACGAAAAACCCCTATGTGCCGGATGAAGAACTGGATGCGGAGATCGCACGGCTGCGGCAGAGTCCGGATGTCAGGCTGGCGGAAAAGTACAAGCGGGTGATGAACCGTCGTCGCATTTACCTTTATGAGCTGCGGGCTTCCGAAAAACGCGGAAGGGAGCTGCGGGAGCAGGGGATCACCGAAGAAACGCTGGACGGGGCGTACGGATGTGATGACGAATGAAACTGACATTGCATGAATGCAGCAAGCGGCTGCGGGAGGCAGGGATGCCGATGTCACCGGAGAGTGTAGCCAACGGCATCGAGCGCGGGATCTTACCGTTCGGGACGCTGCTCTGTACCGGCGATGCCGGACGGCGGACGTTCCTGATCTTCCACGCTGATCTGGAAGAATGGATTTCAAAAATGAAAGGAGAATGCAAATGACAACTGAACCGAAACCGTTATGCAGCAGGTGCATCAATAACTGCCGGGAGTGCGGATTCCCGGTGCAGGAGCACGGGCCGCGAATCAAAGTTACCTGCTATCAATGCGGCAAAAGACGGTACGGCGCAATGTGCGTCGTTTCCAATGGAAAGGAGAAAACGAAATGAACGAACTGATGATCTTTGTGTATCTGGCGGCGGCTGCCGCCGTTGGCCTCGGGCTGACGCAGGTGTTCCTGTGGTGCTGCTACCGTCACTTCGGCGGCAAGCTCTCGCTGATCGAATGGAGCAGAGCGGCATGAAACAGATTTGTGACCACGACTGCTTCAACTGCAAGTACGACGATTGCATCTGCGATGATATGACGCTTGATGATTATGCAGAGGCAAGAGACAGAGATTTTGAGCTGACGCATACATCGGAGCAGAAGAAGATTGCCGCCAAGCAGAAAGCCTACTACGAGGCGAACCGTGACAAGATTGCCGCCAAGCAGAAAGCCTACAGAGAGGCGAACCGTGACGAGATTGCCGCCAAGAATGCCGAGATCAAGGCATTGCGGAAGCGGCTGAAGCTGTCGCAGAAGGATGTTGCAGTGATCTTCGGTGTGTCCAAGCAGCTTGTCAGCCTTTGGGAGCTCGGCTACGTGGAGTGCTTCAGGCTCGACGAGGTCGTCAATAAACTGCGGCAGCTGGAGGAAACGGAAAGGACGGTGTGCGGATGAACCGACACGAATGGGAGCATGCGCTTGACCGCATCCGTGCAGGAGAGTTTAAGCCGGAGGGCTTGCCCGTACTTGTTCAGTACGCCGACACCGCATTCGAGCGGCAGGAGCTTTTTGACGCCTTGCGGCACGGTTATGCTGTCTGCTACCACACGGCGAGGATCGCAAAGCTTTTGCACGACCACAAAAAATGAGCCGCCGGTACTGCAATACCGACAGCTCAATGTGTCCAACAGAAACAACACACAATTATTTTACCACACTTTTTTGACGCGGTCAATACCGCGAGAAAGGATACATATGAAGACAATTTCAATATTGAGCTTGAAGCTCGAAAACTTCAAGCGTCATAAGGCACTGACAATGGCCTTCGGCGGAGAGAGCAGGACGATCTACGGCGACAATGCCGCAGGAAAGACGAGCGTCTTCGACGGGCTGACCTGGCTGCTGTTCGGCAAGACCAGCGGCGGAAGCTCCGACAATGAGATCCTGAAGCCGGTAGGAGCTGACGGTCACGTTCTGGATCATGAGGCCGTCACGGCCGTGGAAGCGGTGTTCCTTGTATCGGATGGAACCGACACCACCGTGACGCTACGCAGAGAGCTGCAGGAGGTGTGGACTTCCCGCAGAGGCTGCTCCGAACAGGTGTTCGACGGTAACACTTCCGCCTACTACATCGACGGTGTCCCAATGAAGAAGAATGAATACGACCGTCGCGTGGCAGAGCTGGTCGATGAGACGGCCTTCCGACTGCTGACCTCCGTCTTCTTCTTCGCAGAGACGATGCCGTGGAAGGACCGCAGAGCAGTGCTTGCAGAGCTGTGCGGAAACGTGACAGACATGCAGCTGATGTATGAGGATGACCGCTTCACCGGTCTGATCGGGAAGATCGGGACCGGGGACCTGGATGACTACCGCAAGATGCTGACGGCACGCAAGAGATGCCTGACCGGCGAACGTGACACGATCCCGGCAAGGATCTCGGAGCAGGAAGCGGTGATCGCGTCGCTTGCCGGCACCGACTTCGATGCACTGCAGAATGAATACGATATGCAGGAAGCGACCGTGAGAGACTTGGAAGCGAAACTCAATTCGATCAAGAACGACACCAAGACCGAGAAACTGCAGGCAAAGTTATCTGTCCTGTCTGCCGATCTTACGGCATTGAATGCAGAGAACCGGGCGTACCGTGCTGATCAGGAGAAGGCGAAGCCGGACACGGCACAGCTTCGGGCAACGGTTTCACGATTGAACGTACAGCGTGACCGGCTGCTGAACATCGTTAAAGAAAACGAGACGATGCTGTCCGCACGTCAGGCTGCTCTGGAAAGCCTCCGAGCACAGTGGGAAAGCGTCAATGCAGAAGTATTCGACGGCGACACATGCCACGCCTGTGGGCAGCGGCTGCCGCAGGAGAGGATCACAGAGGCACGTCGGCAGCACGAGAACGGTGTCGCAACCAAACTGAAGAGCATCGAGGAAGATGCCGGCACGCTGAAGGCCTCCTGTGAACGACTGGAGTCAGAAATAGCAGGCGGCACAAAAGAGATCAAGCTGGTCGATAAAGAGATCAAGAAGGCAGAGAAGGATCTTAATGAGGCATTGAAAGTTGCCGACGCTGTGACTGTTTCCGATATGTACGACTATGCAGCACGCAAGGCCGCGATCGAAGCGGAAGGAAAGACCGTACGGGACGAGCTGTCCGAACTGATGAAGAAATCCGACGGTGTGAGAAAGGCCGTGGAACTGCAGCTCACGGATGCCCGTCTGCTTGCAAAGCAGCTGTCCTCCAAGATCGGCTGCCGCGGATCACTTGAATTTGCACAGAATCGAATTGATGATCTGCACGGTCAGCAGAGAGAAGCCGCAAGACAGCTGGAAGAGATCGAGCACGAGCTGATCCTCGTGGAAGATTTCGTGCGCTTCAAGGCGAAACGTGTGGAAGAACGTGTCAACGGCTGTTTCCGTCTGGCGACCTTCCGTCTGTTTAGGGAGCTTGCAAACGGCGGCCTCGAAGAGTGCTGCGATGCCGTTCATGACGGCGTTCCGTATCCAGCACTGAATAACGGCATGCGGATCAATATCGGTTTGGATATCATCCGAACACTTTCCGAGCACTACGGTGTGCGAGTTCCGCTGTTCGTGGATAACGCGGAGAGCGTGACAGAACTGGAAGATGCCGGGACACAGATGATCCGGCTGGTCGTATCGGAGCAGGACAAGATCCTGCGTATGGAATAGGAGGTCATTATGGGACTGATCGTAAAGGTCAAAAAATCAAATCCGATCCCGCCGATCAAGGGCGGTACATATCCTGCGGTCTGCGTCGGCGTTGTCGATCTCGGCGAGCAGCTGAATGACAACTACAAAAAATATGAATCCAAACTCATGCTGATCTTCGAGCTGCCCGGTCAGACGGTCACGGTCGACGGTGAAGAAAAGCCCCGCTGGCTGTCCAGAGAGTTCACCGCTGCCCTCGGTGACAAAGCGAACTTGTCGGCATTCCTGACAAGTTGGAGAGGCAAGGCATTTTCTGACGCCGAAATGGAAGCGTTTGACATGTCTTCTATGCTCGGCAAGGGCTGCCTGCTGCAGGTCGTGAAGGTCGAGAAGGGCGAGAAATGCTACAACAACATCACGGCAGCGATCGGTATCCCGGCCGGATATCCGGAGCCGGAGATCAGCCCGGACACGCAGCCGATCCTGTTCGATATGGACAACTGGAACGACGAAATGTTCGATCTCGTTCCGGAATGGATACAGAACAAGATCAAAAAGAGCACACAGTATCAGAAGGAGCATGCACCGGAGGAGACCGTGAGCGTGGAAACGG
>JAZUDF010000024.1:0-3518 GCA_045639485.1 Faecousia sp.
TTCGAGCATTGTCCGCAGAGCAAGACGCATAGCGGCTTGAAATGCGGCGAACAATGCCGATGCAAGGCACGCCCGAGAAGCGAAGCCTTTGGGCGAACGCTGATCGGTTGCGGGCTACTGCTCCACGCCGATTTCATCGGCCCGCAATGACACGCGGGAACGAAAATTTATCATTTATCATTTACCGTTTATCATTTTTCAACAAAAAACACCCTGCGGAGCTAAATGCCCTGCAGGGTGTTTTTTATGGATCAATTAAACCAGTTCAATGATTGCCATTTCAGCTGCATCGCCGCGGCGAGCACCGATGCGGATGACTCTGGTGTAGCCGCCGTTGCGGTCGGCATACTTCGGAGCGATTTCCTTGAACAGCTTGTGAGCGACGTCTTCCTTGGTGATGTAGGAAAGAGCTCTGCGGTAGTTTGCAAGGCCGTCCTTCTTGCCCAGGGTGATCATCTTCTCAGCAATCGGCTGTACTTCCTTCGCTCTGGTGAACGTGGTTTCGAGTTTGCCGTTCTCCAGCAGATCGGTGGTCAGCTGACGGAGCATTGCCTTACGCTGCGCACTGGTCTTACCGAGTTTGCGAGTTCCGAACATGGGAGTTCCTCCTTGTTAAAAGGTGATTATTTGTTGGAGTCGGGGCTGGCAAGAGAAAGGTTCATCATTGCCAGTTTGTTCTGTACCTCTTCCAGAGACTTTCTGCCCATGTTGCGGACCTTCATCATGTCGTCTTCCGTCTTGGCGATCAGATCGGCGACAGTGTTGATGGAAGCACGCTTCAGGCAGTTGAAGCTGCGGACGGAAAGATCCAGCTCTTCGATGGTCAGCTGCAGCATCTTGTTCTGGGTGTCGGGCGTGTGCTCTACGACGGTAGAGCTCTTTGCCATCGCTTCACTCAGATCGGTGAACAGTGCCAGATGGTCAGTCAGGATCTTTGCACCGAGGGAGACAGCGTCTCTCGCGGAGATGGTACGGTCTGTCCAGACCTCAAGGGTCAGTTTGTCATAGTCGGTCATGTTGCCAACACGGGTGTTTTCCACCGTGTAGTTGACTTTGTAGACCGGGTTGTAGATCGAATCAATGGGGATCACACCGATGGGCATGTCGGGCGTCTTGTTCCGGTCTGCCGGGACGTAGCCTCTGCCGTGGCTCAGGGTGATTTCCATGTTCAAGGTCGCATCTTCGCCCAGCGTGCAGATGTGAAGATCGGGATTCAGGATCTCGACCTCGCCGTCTGCCTTGATGTCGCCGGCTTTGATCTCGCACGCACCGGTGGCATCAATGTATACGGTCTTGGGCTCGTTGCAGTACAGCTTTGCAAGAATCTTCTTGACGTTCAGAACGATCTCGGTGACGTCTTCCTTGACGCCGGGGATCGTGGAGAACTCGTGCTGTACGCCTGCGATCTTGATCGAGGTGGCTGCGGTGCCGGGCAGCGAGGACAGAAGGATCCGTCTCAGGCTGTTGCCGAACGTGGTGCCGTAGCCTCTTTCCAGCGGCTCTACAATGTATTTGCCGTAGGAGATATCCTCAGGAGAGTCGATACACTCAATGCGGGGCTTTTCAATTTCTACCATTTAATAGATACCCTCCTTAATTTTGCAATAAATGCGGTTGCGGTTAATAACAGCTTACCGGGAAACGAGGGCAGTGAATTACTTGGAGTACAACTCGACGATGAGGTGTTCTGCGATCTCGAAGTCGATGTCTTCCTTGGTGGGAAGTGCAATCACTTTGCCCTGAAGGGTATTGCCGTCACGATCCAGCCACTTGGGAGCAGCGACGAATGCATCGCTCTCTTTGAGTGCCTTGTAGAAGTTGTTCTGGCAGCTCTTTTCGCAAACAGCGATGACGTCGTCAACACGAACCATGTAGGAAGGGATGTTGACGCGTTTGCCGTTGACGGTGAAGTGGCCGTGGTTGACGAGCTGTCTTGCCTGACGGCGGGTGTTGGCGAAGCCCAGACGGTATACGACGTTGTCCAGACGGCGTTCGATGAGGCTCAGGAGCACTTCACCGGTGTTGCCATCTGCACGGGAAGCCTTTTCGTAGTATGCACGGAACTGCTTCTCGAGGATGCCGTAGACAAACTTGACCTTCTGCTTTTCAGTCAACTGCATTGCATATTCGGATTTCTTTGCTCTTCTCTGTCCACCGGGGTTCTTCTTGGAAGTCTTGGAGTAACCCATAGCGGCAGGAGATACGCCCAACGTTCTGCAGCGTTTCAGTACGGGCTGTGTATTCTTTGCCATTCTAATTTTCCTCCTTATCGATTAGACACGACGTCTCTTGGGAGGACGGCAGCCATTGTGTGCAATGGGGGTAACGTCCTTGATGGAGACGACTTCCAGGCCTGCAGACTGCAGAGCACGGATAGCAGCTTCACGTCCCTGGCCGGGGCCCTTGACGTAAACTTCAACGGTCTTCAGACCGCAGTTTTCAACTGCTGCCTTTGCAGCGGTTTCCGCACACATCTGTGCAGCATACGGAGTGCTCTTTCTGCTGCCGCGGAAGCCCAGACCACCGGAGGAAGCCCAGGACAGTGCGTTGCCGTTGAGGTCAGTGATGGTGACCATGGTGTTGTTGAAAGAGGAGCGGATATGAGCGGCACCTTTTTCAATGTTCTTGCGTTCGCGACGACGCTTGACGACTTTCTTTGCATTAGCCTTTGCCATATCTTATTCCCCTCCCTTACTTCTTCTTGTTCGCGATGGTCTTCTTCGGGCCCTTGCGGGTACGGGCGTTGGTCTTGGTTCTCTGACCACGGACGGGAAGACCTCTTCTGTGGCGGACGCCACGGTAGCAACCGATCTCAGTCAGTCGCTTGATGTTCATAGCGGTCTCACGGCGGAGATCACCTTCGATGGTGTAGTTCTTATCGATTACGTCACGCAGAGCGGCTTCGTCGGCTTCGGTCAGGTCCTTGACGCGGGTGTCAGGGTTGACGTTTGCAGCCTTCAGGATGTCGCTTGCGCTCTTTCTGCCGATACCGTAGATATAAGTCAAACCGATTTCGATTCTCTTTTCACGGGGCAGGTCAATACCAGCAATACGTGCCATTCTTTAATCAGCACCTCCTATTAGCCTTGTCTCTGCTTGTGCTTGGGATTTTCGCAAATTACCATTACGCGGCCCTTGCGCTTGATGACTTTGCACTTTTCGCACATGGGCTTAACGGACGGTCTTACTTTCATACTGTTAAACCTCCAATGACAGCTTTTGTGTCTTGTCTTACTTACTTCTCCATGTGATACGGCCTAAGGTCAGGTCGTACGGTGACATCTGGACGGTCACCTTATCACCGGGCAAGATCTTGATATAGTTCATTCTGAGCTTGCCGGAAATGTGTGCCAGAATGGTGTGTCCGCCGCCGATATCGACGGAGAACGTGGCATTCGGCAGTGCATCTGTTACGATGCCCTCAAGTTCGATTACATCGTCTTTTGCCAAGATTTAATTCCCTCCTTGGTTCTGACTCTCGATACTCTGACGGATAGCCGCCAGGTCCCTTCGTAATT
>JAZUDF010000025.1:0-11622 GCA_045639485.1 Faecousia sp.
GATCACCGCCGGCAGATGCCGCTGCAGACAGATAGGTCACGGCCTCCATGCGGTCGGGCATGACGGTGTGTTCCGTGCCGGGAAGACTGCCGCCCGTGATACGGATGGCGGACGTTCCCGCACCGGTAACGCAGGCACCGCAGGCATTCAGAAAAGCGGCAAGATCTACGATCTCGGGTTCCTTCGCGGCTCCCAGTACGGTGACGGGAGAAGGCGTTCCGAGAGCGGCAAGCATCAGGTTTTCCGTTGCTCCCACGCTCGGATAGGGCAGAAACACCGTTCCGCCGGTCAGATGCTCCGTGCGGCAGAAAATCTTGCTGCCCTCTATTGTAACCGCTGCACCTAATTTTTGCAATCCGGAAATATGTAAGTCGATCGGTCTTCTGCCGAGCACGCAGCCGCCGGGCGTATGGATAACGCAGTCACTGCGTGCACCCGTCAGGGCACCTAAAAACAGCACGGAAGACCGCATTTGCAGCGACAGATCTTCCGGTACGGCCGCCCGGTCGCGGCTCGATGCGTCTACGGTGACGGTGTCACCGCTCACCCTGATGCGGCAGCCGAGGCAGCACAAGATCTCCAGTGCCGCCCGGACATCGCGGATCATCGGGCAACGGCGGATCACGCACGGTGCTTCGATCGCGGCTGCTGCCGCCAGGATGGGCAGCACGGCGTTTTTCGAGCCGCTGACGTGCAACGTGCCGCAAAGCGGTCTGCCGCCGGTGATTTTGATGGAGTCCATATCGTTTCCTCCGCAGATGGATTTTTCCGTCCATCCTATGCGGAGAAGGGACTCAGCGTGATTTTGCCAGTTTGACGATGGTCTGATAGATGCGTTCGGCAGAGTCGACGACGGCAAGCGAGTGCAGAGCACTTCGCATCGAGGCACAGCGGGTGCGGTCTTCGACTAAAGTTTTTGCCGTCTGATAGAGTTTTTCACCGGTACACTCCGCCTCCGTCAGCACGACGGCGGCTCCGCGACGCTCTAAAACGCGGGCGTTTTTGTCCTGGTGATCGTCCGTCACGTTGGGTGACGGCACAATGATGCAGGGTACGCCTGCCGCCGCGATCTCATTGAGAGACGATGCTCCCGCACGGGAGATCATCAGATCCGCCGCAGCAAGCAGGTCGGGCATATTGTAGATATATTCCCGCATATCGATCCGCGGGTACTTGGTAAGATCGACGCCCAGTTCTTTCACAAGGTCGGGCATCCATCTCCAGCCGAAGGAGCCGGTGGCGTGCACGTGGCAGAACGGCGTGCCGTCTGCAGCCTCCAGACGGATGAACTCCGCGATCTTTTTGTTCATTTCTCTGGCACCCAGAGAGCCCCACGCAGAGACGACGAGCAGAGCGTCTTCCGGGATGTTCAGGCGTTTGCGGGCATCTTCCCGCTTTGTGTAGAGGAACTCCTCCCGCACGGGCATACCCACGACCTCGACACGCTCGGAATGCTTGTAGTGTTCCTTGCTGTCTTCAAAGCAGACCATGATGCTCGACGCATCGTCTGCGACCATCCGCGTGGTCAGGCCGGGCATGGCGTTGGCTTCGTGCACGGCGGTGGGGATGCCTTTTTTGGCTCCCTGCCGCAGCATGGGATAACTTGCATAGCCGCCCGTGCCGACGATCACGTCGGGTTTGAACTCTGCGATAATTTTATTTGCCTTGCGGCGGGAGCTGTAGACACGCCACAGTGCCTTGCAGTTGTGTACGATGTTTTTCGGTGTCAGCTTGCGTTCGTAGCTGGAAATTTCCATCGTTTCCAGACGGAACCCCTCACGCGGCACCAGTTTTTCTTCCATTTCGCCTTTGGCACCGACGAACAGGATCTCACTGTCCGGACGGCGTGCCTTCAGCACCTTGGCAACTGCGATGGCGGGATTGATATGGCCGCCCGTGCCGCCGCAGGTAAAAATCACTTTCATCATTCTGTCTTCCCTAACGTCATTTCCGTATTGCCCCAACGTGAGACACTCAAAACGATGCCCATTTCACCCAACTGCAGCAAAAGTGCCGTGCCGCCGTACGAGAAGAACGGCAGCGAGATGCCGGTGGACGGCAGAAAGTTTGTCACGACGCCGATGTTCAGGAACACCTGCAAAGCAAGCAGCGTCATGATGCCTGCTGCGGTGAGCGAGGAGAAACGGTCCTTTGCGTGCAGGGCGATCCAGTAGCCTCGCACGATCAGCAGTACGAACAGGGCGATGACGACCAGTGCACCGACAAAACCGAGCTCTTCGCAGATGATGGCGAAGATGTAGTCGTTGTGTTCTTCGGGAAGGTACAGATACTTCTGACGGCTCTTGCCGAAGCCGAGGCCGACTGCACCGCCCGAGCCGATGGCATAGCGGGACTGGATGATCTGGTAGCCGGAGTCGGCAGGATCGTTTTCCGGATGCAGCCATGCTGTGATACGCTGCACCGCGTAGTCGCCTTTTGTGATGAAGAAGATCGCGACGACGCCGAGAACGATCAGCAGACCGATCAAAAACCAACGTTTTTTCGTGCCGCCGAGGAACATCATCACGGCACCGACGGCGGCGATGATGAGCGTGGCGGAAAGGTGCGGCTCGATGAGAAGCAGGCCGCCGATCACGGCAAGAACGGCGATATACGGCAAAACGCCGTACTTGAAGGTGTCCATCTTGTCGCGGTAGACCGTCATGGCAGAGGCAAAAGAGAGGATCACACCGAGCTTTGCGATCTCGGACGGCTGAAAGCTGATGCCGAACAGACGGATCCAGCGTTTTGCACCGTTTTCACTGGTGCCTGCGATCGGAACAAGCAAAAGCAGGACAACGGACGCAGCCAGCACCCACAGAGAAAAGCGGTACCAGGTCTTGGCCTTGAAATGGCTTGCAACCAGCATCGCGACGATGCCGCCGGCTGCGAAGCCTGCCTGACGGACAAAGTAATACGCCGAGTTGCCCTCGTTCTGATAGGCACGGGCGAAGCTTGCGGAGAAAAGCATGATCAGGCCGACAACGACCAGAAGCAGCGTCAGAACCAGAAAAGGAATGTCTATCATGCCGCTTTCATCCACGACCGTACGCTCGCGGACGGCGGAAGGCTTTTCCGTAGTTTCTTTTGTTTTTTTCTTTTTCAGGATGGAAATCGCCATATACAGACCTCCTTTCTTGGATTTTTACTGAAAATCAAATTGCCGGATGCAGCAGCGGCTGCACGCCGAGATACGCCAGAATGCAGAAGATCACACTCACGGAAACAAAGACGATCCAGATCTTGACCTCGCTCCAGCCGCACATTTCAAAGTGGTGGTGGATCGGCGTCATTTTGAAGATCCGTTTGCCGTGCGTCAGCTTGAAGTAGCCGACCTGCAGGATGACGGAGACGGTTTCGATGATGTAGACGATGCCGACAAGCAGTAAAATGAGCGGCATGTCAAGGGCAAAGGCAAGGCCGCACACGGCACCGCCTAAAAACAGCGAGCCCGTGTCGCCCATGAAGGTCTTTGCAGGGTGGAAATTGTAGCAAAGGAAGCCGCCGAGGCCGCCGAGCAACGCTGCCGGGAACAGTGCCAGAGAGAACTTCTCCATACCGATGGCGGTGAAGATAAAGAAGATCATCACGGGCATCGTCACGCCGGTAGCTAAACCGTCGATGCCGTCCGTCAGGTTGACCGCGTTGACGCAGCCGACAATGGCAAAGATGGCAAACACGATGTAGAGAATAACGCCGACGGTGGTGTCGCCGACATTCCACGTGATATCGGTGAACGGGATCCAGATGTTGCAGGTCAGGTGCCCCGTGAGCTTGAGAACAAGCAGATAGATGGCGGAAACAACGAGCTGAAGTCCCGATTTCTGCAGAGCGGTCAGGCCTTCGTTGTGCTTCTTTCTGACCTTGATGAAATCATCCACAAAGCCGACGGCACCGAATGCCAGAGCGAAGGCAAACACCAGAGCGTGTGTCCATTCGCCCGTGCCGATGCCGGTGATGATGCAGATGAGCGAGGCGGCGATGAAAATGATGCCGCCCATGGCAGGCGTGCCTGCCTTGGAGTTGTGCCACTTGGGGCCGATCTCACGGATGGACTGTCCCGCTTTGAGTGCACGCAGCCACGGAATGACAATGCGTCCGAGCAGCAGTGCCACTAAAAACGCTGACGGAATGGTCAGAATGATCGGTAAGTATTTTTCCATCTGTGTCTCCTCCGTTACGGTTCAAAGAACTGTTCCATGACCTGCTCCATGTGCATGCCGTGGCTGCCCTTGAACAGCAGAATGTCGCCCTTGCGGGCATTACGCCGCAGATCGGCAAGTAAAGATGCATGGCTGTCGTAGCAGCGGGCGTCCTCTTCGGGCATGCCCGCGTCGATCGCACCGGCCACCACACGCATGCTGTTGGGGCCGTAGGCGAAGA
This sequence comes from Faecousia sp., assembly GCA_045639485.1. Lineage (GTDB taxonomy): Bacteria > Bacillota > Clostridia > Oscillospirales > Oscillospiraceae > JAFRPC01. The sequence goes on from JAZUDF010000025.1 coordinate 4,384, forward strand.
CCATGTCCGCAGCCGCGGCAGTCTTCTGTCCGAGCGAGAAATGTGCCGCCTGCGTGATCATGCCGAGCTCCAGCATATCGCCGAGGACGGCGATCTTTCTGCCGGAGGCCTGCTTGGAAGACAAAATCTGCAACGCTGCCGCCATGGACTCGGGGCCGGCGTTGTAGCAGTCGGCGATCACGGTGTAGCCGTCTTTTTCAAAGATCTTCTGACGGTTGCCGGTGTTTTCAAAGTTAGCCAGCACCGCGGCGATCTTTTGTGCAGGGACTTTGCAGGTAAGTCCGACTGCGATCGCCGCGAGTGCGTCATAGACGTGATGTTTTCCCTCTGCGGGAACGGTCACGGGGAAGTCGGCACCCAGTCCGACTGCACGGAAGGACACACAGCCTTCCTTGTATTCGATATCCACAGCACGAAGATCACACTCCGTGTCGATGCCGAAGAACACAGGGCTATGCGGGATCTCCGCTTCCCGCAGAAGCGGCTCGTCACCGTTGAAAATCACGGTGCCGCCTTCCCGCAGACCTTCCAAAATCTCTAATTTTGCCTTCAGAATGCCCTGACGGGAGCCGAGGTGCTCGATGTGCATCGTGCCGATATTCGTGATCACGGCAACGTCCGGCTGTGCCAGAGACGTCAGGTAGGACAGTTCGCCAAAGTGGTTCATGCCCATTTCCACGACTGCCGCCTCGCCGTCTTCGGGAATGTCGAGCAGCGTCATGGGAAGGCCGATATTGTTGTTGAAATTTTCGGCAGTCTTGGTCGTTTTGAACGTGCTTTGCAGCACCGCTGCCGTCATTTCCTTGGTGGTCGTTTTGCCGACGCTGCCGGTGATGCCGATCACCCTGGCAGAAAGGCTCTCCCGCCAGCCTTTGGCGATGGATCCGAGGGCGGCGAGTGCATCGTCCGTGACGAGCACGGGCAGACCTTCGATGGGGCGTTCGCCTAACACCGCTGCCGCACCGTTCTGCATGGCCATCGTGGCAAAATCATGTCCGTCCCGCTCGGCCTTGAGTGCGACAAACAGTTGTCCTTCTTTGATCTTTCTGGAATCCGCACGTGCACCGCGGAATGCGATCTGTGCATCTTCCGGTGCAACACTGCCGCCGCAGAGCTGTGCTGCTCGTTCCAGTGTCATCTGACACATGCGTTTTCCCTCCTTTTCATTCACTCAGATGCCGCGTGACTTCCTCACGCTCATCGAGATGTGTTTTTTCCGTTCCTATGATCTGATAGGTTTCGTGTCCCTTGCCGCAAAGCACGATGATGTCGTCTTTTCGGGCAAGATCCATCGCACGGCGGATCGCCCGCCGGCGGTTTTCCACTACCTCATAAGGCTTGCCGGTCTTTTTCGCACCGTCAAGGATCTGCTCGATGATCTTCATCGGATCCTCGGTACGCGGATTGTCCGAGGTGATGACGGCAAGGTCGGAAAGCCTGACACCGATCTCGCCCATGATGGGGCGTTTCATCGGATCACGGTCGCCGCCGCAGCCGAACACCGCGATCAGCCGTCCTTTGCAGTAGCTGCGTACCGAACGCAGGACGTTTTCCAGTGCGTCGGGAGTATGTGCGTAGTCAATGAGCACGGTGTAGTCCTTGCCGGGTGTCGGCACGACCTCTACCCTGCCCTTGACGCTCTTTGCGGTTTTCAGTGCCTCTGCCGCATCGGCCAGCGGAACACCGAGTGCCGTTGCCGCTCCGAGGACGGACAGTGCATTATACGCGGTAAAGCCGCCCGGAATGCCGACACGCACCGGTACGGCCCGGCCGTCCGTGCAGGCGTCAAACGTGACGCAGTCGGAATGAAGCTCGACGTTCTTTGCCGAAAGATCCGCCCCGTGCTGCACGGAAACAGACATTTTCTTGCAGGATGCTTTCTGCATGGTCTGCACAACTGCGGGATCGTCCACGTTGAACACGCCGGTCTCGCATTTTGTAAACAAAATCGCCTTTGCCTGACGGTAGGCTTCCATCGTTTTATGGAAGTCTAAATGATCCTCCGTCAGATTGGTGAACACGCCGACCTTGTAGGGAATGCAGTCCACACGGTGCAGATACAGTGCATGGGAGGAGACCTCCATAACGACGTGGGTGCAGCCCTTTGCCGCCATCTGTGCAAACAGTTCCTGCAATTCAAAGCTCTCCGGCGTGGTGCGTTCGGTTTCGAGCACCTCGTCGCCGATCATGTTCTGAATGGTGCCGATGAGGCCGACCTTTGCACCGACCGTGCGTTCCAAAACCTCTTTGAGCAGATAGGTCACGGACGTTTTGCCGTTGGTGCCGGTGACACCGACAAAGGTCATTTTTTCTGCCGGACGGCCAAACCAGTTGGCACCTAAGACTGCCAGTGCCTCACGGGAGGATGCGACCTGAACGTACGGGATCTTTTCCTCCGGAATACGCTCGCAGACCACGACGGCTGCACCGTTTTGTGCCGCCTTCGGGATGAACTTATGTCCGTCGGTCTCGTAGCCCGTAATTGCCACGAACAGATGGCCCGGCTGTGTTTTACGGGAGTCGTAGCTCACGCCCGTGATGTCGGTGTCCAGATCCGCCGTGCAGGACAGCACTTTGATATCTTTGAGTAAATCAGATAGTTTCATAATTGTCTCTTTTTCGGCTAGTCTCTTGCGGTGTCGTCGGTATACTCTACCGTGACGAGGGTGCCGCGGGGTACCTGTGCACCGGCGACAAGGCTCTGGCTCGTGACTCTCGCGTTGCCGCTCTTGGAGCCCTTATACTGCAGATAGAGTCCCGAATTGACGATCGCCGCGTTTGCCTGTGCGGGCGTCATGCCCATGAGGTTGGGTACCGTCACCATATCCGTGGGCACGTCTTCGCCCATGTAGAGGATGACCTTGGAGTTGCCGGGCAGCATCTGTCCGGCTGCCGGGATCTGTCCGGTCACCGTTTCGCCCTTGCCGACGACAACGTAGACCAGGCTCTTCGCGGCAAGCGTTTCGGATGCCGTCTTTTCGTCCATATCTCTCAGATCCGGCATCTCGACGTTGACCGTGCTCATATCGACGTTGGTGTAGTCCGGCTGTACGCCCAAGTACTGCAGGGTGTCGCTGAAAATATCACGCACGACCGGTGCCGCCATGACGCCGCCGGAGATGTAGTAGCCCGTTCTTCTGCTCGGGCTGTCAAGTGCGACAAGCACGATGTAACGCGGATTGTCCATCGGAGCCACGCCGACGAAGGAAACGATCTTGTCTTCCGTGTGCTCGTCCAGTTTTTCCGACGTGCCGGTCTTGCCGCCGATGCGGTAGCCTGCCAGAGCCGCGTTGCCTGCCGTGCCTTCGGTGACAACGGACTCCATCAGTCCGCACATGGTCGTTGAGGTTTCTTCGGAGATCGCCTGACGGATGACGGTGCGGCCGTGCTTCTGCAGCACGTTGCCGTCCGCGTCCAGGATCTCGCTGACGATATAGGGCTCGAGCACGTAGCCGCCGTTGACAACGGCTGCGATGGCACGCACGAGCTGGATGGGTGTGACCTTGAAGGACTGGCCGAATGCCGTGTCGATCAGAGAGTAGGTACCGTTGGTTTCATAGTCTGCAAGCTGTGTGCGGCTGTGGAACACGCCGGATGCTTCGCCCGGAAGGTCTACGTCCGTGGTTTCCAGAAGGCCGAAGGCCTTGGCATATTCATAGAGCTTGTCGCCGCCGAGCTTCAGACCGATATGGGCAAAGGCAAGGTTGCAGGAGTTCTGCAGTGCCTGTGCCGTCGTCTGCGTGTGGTGGCCGGTCGCTTTCCAGCAGTGCAGCTCCTGATCACGTCCCCAGAAGGTCTCTGCACCGCCGCAGTAGAAGGTATCGTCGAGCGTGACTGCTCCTTCTTCCAGTGCCGCTGCCAGTGTGATCGTCTTGAACGTCGAGCCCGGCTCATAGCCGTCAGACACGTTGCGGTTTCTCCACTGGTGAAGTCTTGCCGCCGCGACCGCGTCGTCATAGGCACTTTGTGCCTGCTCGTACTCCGGAGAATCCTCGTCCAGGTCTGCCATGTTGTCTTTCATTTCGCCCAGTTCTTCGAGCGTATCTTCGTCAAAAATCTCCAGATAATTGTTCGGATCATAGCCGCCCAAGGTCGCCATGCCGATGATCTCACCGGTGTTGACGTCCATCATGATGGCAAAGCCGCCGTTCTGCACGTCGTACTTTTCGATGGCAGTCTCCAAATTCTTTTCCAGATAGTACTGCACGGTCGTATCGAGCGTCAGCACCAGGCTGTTGCCGTTGCTCGCCTGATAGTTTTTCTCGTAGGAGTACAGCATTTCGGTGCCGTAGTTGCCCTTGGTCGTGACGACCGCACCTGCCGTGCCCTCGAGCTCGCTGTTGTAATAGGCCTCCAGACCTTCCGCACCGGAATTGGAGCTGTTGGTAAAGCCGATGACCTGCGATGCAAGCGTGCCGTAGGGATAGTAGCGTTTCGAGTCGGTCACGGTATGGATGCCCGTCAGGTCGTTTTCTTCGATGAACGCACGCACCTGATCCGCAACCTCCTTCGGCTGCTTGTAGGCGATGACTTCATATTGACGTTCGGTCTTCATTTCAAGTTCCAGAATCTTCTGCGGCTTGATGCCGAGGATCTTGCCGAGACCGTTTGCGATAAATTCCACGTCCTCGCCGTCTTCGTGGATCTGCCTGGGATCGATGAAGATCGTTTCCACCGACGTGGAGCCTGCGATCAGGTTCATGTTGCGGTCATAGATGGAGCCGCGGCTGGCAGAGACGGAAATGCTGCGTGTCTGGTTGGAAATGGCAAGTGCTTCGTATTTGTTGTGATCGATGATCATCAGCTTGAACAGCGTGAAAATGAGCGGAATAAACAGCAAAATGCCGCAGAAAATCATGACGCCGAAAATTCGTCCGAGCATCTGTCGGTCTTCATTCCGGCGTTCTGCGGCCGTCACTTTTTTCTGTTTTTTCTTCGGCTTTTTCACCGGAATGATGCGATTTGCCATGGATCGTCCTCTCTCATTGCTTTGAAAATAAGGGGGGAAAAAGGGCGGCATTGGACTTTGCCGCCCTTCCTCAACAACACTTTATTCTGTGGTCAGAAGAAGTATTCGAGAATGCCCGTGAAACTCTCCGTGACCGCTTCCCACGCTCTTGCAAAGATGTTTTCGTTTTCCACGGCGATCACTTCGCCGCGGTCGGTATTGGAGATGTTGAGATACACTTCCTGATTGGAGGAAGGCATCCGCATGCCGAGCTGCTTGGCCTGCAGCTCGATCGTTGTCAGGTCGATGCCGCTTTCATAGGCGGAGCGGAGTTTTTCGTTTTCGATCCGGATCGCCGTCACTTCGTCCGTCAGCTCGCCCACGCGGCTGGATGCTTCGTACAGCTGAACGTAGCTGTAAATGACCATGGTCAGCAAGGCAACAACGACAAGCACGCCCACCAGCGTGAACGGTGCGATCGCAAGCTTTGCTCTGACCTTTGTTTTTTGTTTGTGTGCCGGCTCTTTTCGCTCTTCCGGCAGTTCCAGAGGTTGGGCTGCGGTAGAGAAAATATCATATGCGGCAGAGCCGTTTTCATAGTACCGTTTTCTGTCAGCCATTCCTCATGTTCCTTCCTGTTACAGTTTCTCGGCAACTCGCAGTTTTGCACTGCGGGCACGGGGATTTTCGTTCAGCTCCGTTTCACCGGAGATGATCGGTTTGCGGGATACCAGACGGATCTGCGGTTTCTTGCCGCAGACACAGACCGGAAATTCCGGCGGGCAGGTGCAGCCTTTGGCTGCCTGTGCCATCGCGTTTTTCACGATGCGGTCTTCCAGCGAGTGGAAGGTGATCACCGCAAGTCTGCCGTTTTTGTTCAGACGCGGGATCGCCTGCTGCATCATCTGATCGACAGCGGCAAGCTCGTCGTTGACCGCGATGCGGATCGCCTGAAAGCTGCGTTTTGCGGGATGCTGTTTTTCTTTGAGTGCCTGTGGGGGCATCGCACTGCGGATCACGTCCACGAGCTGCAGCGTCGTTTCGATCGGCTGCTCTGCCCGGCGGCGTTCGATCGCTGCCGCAATGAGCGGTGCGTAGCGTTCTTCGCCGAACTCAAATAAGATCCGCCGCAGTTCCTCCCGCGGCCAGAGATTGACGATATCGTATGCCGTCAGCCCTTCCGACTGATCCATCCGCATATCGAGCGGTGCATCCGCCATATAGGAAAAGCCGCGTTCCGCAACGTCGAGCTGCGGAGAGGACACGCCGAGGTCGAAGAGCATGCCGTCCGCACCGTCAAGGTGCAGGCTGTCGAGCACGTTGTCGATCTCGCGGAAATTGGAATGCACGAGCGTCACGCGGTCTTTGTACGGTGCAAGCCGCTCTTCCGCCGCCGCAAGTGCGTGCTCGTCGCGGTCGATGCCGATGAGTCTGCCCGTTGTCAGGCGTTTGGCAATCTGCTCCGAATGTCCGGCACCGCCGAGCGTGCCGTCGATATAGATGCCGTCCGGCCGAATATTGAGTGCGTCGATGCATTCGTCCAGCAAAACGGATACGTGGTTGAATTCCATCAGAAGCCGAGCTCCTCCATCGCAGCTGCGAGATTTTCGGGCTTGAGGAAGACCAGATCGTTTTCAGCGTAGGTTTCGGTGTTCCAGATCTCCGCGTGGTCTACCTGACCGATGAAGGTCACGTCATCTTTGAGGTTGGCATAATTACGAAGCTCTGCCGGGATCAGGAAGCGTCCCTGCTTGTCCGGCTCGCACTTCGCGGCATTGGCAAAGAAGGAACGGAGTTTGACTGCCTGCGAGAGCGGCAGGGCTTTGAACCGTGCTTCGATCTCCGCCCACTTTTCCAGCGGGTAGACGGAAAGGCAGCGGTCAAGTCCGACGGTAACGTAAAACGTTTCGCCGAGCTCGTCACGCAGCTTCGAGGGCACAAACAGACGGCCCTTTGCATCTACGGAATGAACATATTTACCGGTCATGCCCTCATCTCCTCCATTTTAGTGTATTTTTACTCCACTTTGCTCCACTTCACTGTTAGTATATATGGTTCTTATGTAAATTGCAATCTTTTTTTGAAACTTTTTTTGAATTATTTTCAGTTTTTTGCAGGCAAATTGCCGCATTTTCGGAATATTTAAACAAATGTTCGAATATAAACAAGAAAGAAGCTGCCGATCCGACAAGATCGGCAGACGTGATAATTCGGAATTATGAATTCTGAATTTGCGGGACGATTTCGCATCGTCCCCTACGCCACTGACCACGAAAAAAAAAGTCGGAGGC
>JAZUDF010000026.1:0-6470 GCA_045639485.1 Faecousia sp.
AAGGCTTTTTCTATGGGACTACCACAGTAAAGCGTGTCTGTCCGTCCACCTCGACGGCAGCGAGCTCCGTTTCACCTCTGCAGATGCGGTAGGTGCCTGCCATCAAGCCGTCAAACGTGAACTGTGCGTCTGCGTTCGTCACATAAGCTGTCTGCTCTGCGATTTGCCCCGCATCGCCGTAAAGCGTGAGCGTCAAAATCGACGTATCGTCCTCCTGTAATTTGCAAGTCAGATCTAACCTTGACGGCACATACTCCGTCAGGTACAGCCGTTCTCCGTCTGCCCAGCCGCTGCCGCGTTGCGTGCTGACCGCCGCATTGTCTGACAGTGAAAAAAGGACGTAATCCGTGCGGTTGGCTCTGGCAAAATAGTTTCCCGGAAGAAGCGGTCCGAGACATCCGTCGCCCTGTGCGTCCGTACGGCAGGAGGCGACCTGTCTGCCGTCTGCATCCAGCACCGTGACCGTGCTGCCCGGCCGTTGTGTATGTACCGAAACAAGATACGCTGCTTTGTCCGGTTTATGCCTGATCTCCGCTTCGCTGCTGCCCGACACAGAAGGCGGCTCCGACCCCACCGTCTGTGTCAGTGCGTCAGAGAACAGGGTGGCACTGACTGCCACGGCACCGAACATCACCGCGGTCAGCAGCAGCCGTACTGCATACCTGTCCATCCTCCGACTCCTCTCCGATGTGCGATAGAAACAGATCCTGCCGTTTCGGGTCTGTTTCTTTTGTTATACTCTGCAGGCTGTGACAAAATCCCGTTAATCGTGTCGAGAAAAATTTTTCGGGGCAGGTTTATTTTCGTCAGAGCGTGCCGATACTTGCTTCGGAGGTGCATGATATGCAAAACGAAAAGAAACATCCTTTTTTTGAAAAGATCCGGGACAGGGGCTACTACATAGTCCTTGGCCTCTGCGTTGCCGCAGTGGGTATCTCGGGCTATTTATTCAGCAGATCTATGGGAAAACCGGCAGACACTACGTCTGCTGCACAGAAAATTCTGACCGCCGCACCGTCTGTCACACTGCCGTCCTCCGAAAAAAAGAAGGACAGCATTTCCGCGTCCTAGCAGGAGGTCTACGACATGGACAGGAAGGAAAGTGACGGGACAGAGCCGACAGAGCCGAAGACCGTCAAAACGTCTGCTCCCGTGGAAGGTGAGATTCTGCAGGCCTACAGCATGGATCACCTTGCGTTCAACGCGACCACGAAGGACTGGCGGACACATGACGGCGTGGACTTTCTCGCGTCTGTCGGGACGGAAGTACACGCTGCCGCGGACGGCACAGTGGAGGCTGTGTTTGCCGATGATTTTCTCGGAATGACCGTCACCGTGCGGCACGCAGACGGCTATGTGACGCAGTATGCAAATCTGGCAGAAGAAGTTGCGGTCAGCGTCGGGCAGACCGTGCAGGCGGGCGACATGCTCGGCACGGTCGGGCAGACGGCACTGTTGGAGGTCGGTGATGAACCGCATCTGCATTTTTCCGTTTACCGCTACAACGTCTCCGTAGATCCGTCGGAGTTTTTAGCTTAAACAAAAAAGACGGGGAAACCTATCCGGTTTCTCCGTCTTTTTTGATTGCCTCTTCTGCTTCTTCCCGCTGCTGTTCTGCCTGACGCAGGGCTGCTTCCAATCCGTTCAGCACGGCAAACGGTGCGAACTGTGCCGCCCGGTCGTCCGCCGACATCGGCGGATGCGTCTCGGAGCGGTGATGCGGCAGGTGCAGAATATCATCATAGGTTCCCATTTTTCAGTCGAAAACATCCTCCGGCAGGACGACTTCCGATCCACTCCAGGCCATCGTCGGCATTGTCAATTCCTGCGTTTCGGTTTCCTCTGCGGGCTTATCCGTGCAGGCGGCAAGCGTGCAGAGCATCAGTGCAAGAAACAGCACGGTCAACAGTTTTTTCATAAGGTTGCCTCTTTCCATTTTTTCTTTATTTAATCATATTTTCCGCAGGCTGTCAAGAAACGGCGTACAGCACATTGCTCTGGCGGCATCGGGCACCGAAAAGCAATTACTTCCGTCCTTTTCAAACCGGTGAATCGGTATTTTTCTTTTTTCTTCGTACCTCTTCCCGCAAAAGAGCATACTCGATCAGGTTGCCGACAAGCAACGAAACATCCGTGTCATCCAAATAGAAAAGTTTATCTTCTGCGAGTTCTCCGAGAAAAATATTCCCATTCCGGACAGTCAAGCCCTTGCCGTTGCGGCAGATGTTTTCTATCACATCCTTGCTTTTGAAACCTCCGATTTGGCCGTTGTGATAAAAAGCGACACTTCCGTCTGCTCTGCGTTCCGCAAACCGGTCAACATTATACTGTAGTGAATTGTGACTTGTTTTGAAGTGGTCAACTGCTACCACAAGTGACGTGTAGCTGTTTCGGTGTTCGTTCCTGAAATCGGCATCAGTTCCGAATATGGACACGGATACGATCTGCGGCTCTTTGCATCTGTCTTTCACCAAAAACGACCGGTAAATGCCGCAGTAGTGACCGCCTCCGGCATTGGAATAATCCATAAACCGCATGCCGATATCCTCAACAAGTTCAAAGGCTTTGCTGCAGGTTTTCGGCAAACGGCGGCTTGTATCGAGAAGGCATTGATAAAGGTTTACGATGAACGGTCTGTATTGAAGTTCCGTATTGTCTCCAAACACCCGGTTTTCTTCATTGTACTGTGCGAGGAGCTGCTGATCGTGAAGCTGTCCCGTGGTCAGTCTTTCAGGCAGACAGTTTTTTCCCTTTGGAAGGTCAAACTTTCCATCAAGCATCTGCTCATAGTTCAACATATCATCAAGATAAACGTAACAGTCTTTCTTTTCATCATAAGCCGCAATCAAAAGCTCCATGCCATTTGTCAGGATGATATACTTTGCACCTAAAACATCACAATATCTGATCGCCTGGTCTGCGACTTTGTCTGTTAAAATAACGTCTGCGTTTTTACATTCGACCACTGCAACCGGATAGATCGTCTGACCGTCTTCCGAAGCAGCATGGAGAATGATATCTGCACGTCCCGCTACGCCGTGAACATAATGCGACATTGCTTCTTCCAGTGTGATCATATCTTTCGGTACGCCATACCGATGCTCAAAAAGTGCCGCCGTCCGCTGTCGGACAGTCTCTTCCGGTGTGATCATGATCAATTTGTTGCGATACGGGTCAAAATAGCAGTCTTTTCCGTCTCTCCGGTAGATCGGAGGAAGCACGGTTTCGTTGAATAATTTCTCTATCTCCACAGTTTCTCTCCAAAACATTGCTTTGCATTCATTCGAAGCGGTGCGTTTCCATATGGGAGCTGTCGCCGTTCAGGAAATAATAAACAGTGTTCTGATTGCGTGACCAGACGAAGGCCACCCTTGTGCCCCATTGGCCTTCCTGCTTCGCATCGTTCAGCAGGTGCAGAGCATTTTCGGCAGAAAAGGTCGCGGGTGCTTTCGACAAGACGGAAACAGCTCTGTCATACCGATCCTTGCCGTAAAACGGGTTGTCGTAGTCGGGAAGCTCTGTCAGCACCGGGAAATTGGACAGAACGGCAAAGTTTTCTTTGATCTTCTGACTGCCGTATCCCGGCTCGACGATAAGCATCTCTCCTGCTCCACTGCCGATCAGAGAGTGCATGGTGGCGGCAGGGACGTTGACGACGGCTTTTGTGCGGAGAACGTCCTCAATGTCCGAAAAAGCATAGTTCCCACGGACATAGCGGTCATTCATCAGGTCGATGCGTTCACGGCGAAGCCCTTTCGGCGGTGGAATCGGTGTGCCGTTCATATAGGGCGTATTGCCGAAATTGCCGTTTTTGTTGATGCCGTGAACGTAATAGGTCGTCTTGCCGACGGTGATGCCGACAGCAAAGAGATTTTTTGTTTTATGAACGGAATACTGCCAGACGGCGGGATCAACGTCAAAATTGAAGCCGTAGAGCAGGTCGTTGCCTTTGAAGGCGATAGCTAAACACATGCGTTTTATCCTCTTTTCAGGCCGCCGGTGAAGGTGCTTCTGCCGGATTCTTCAAGTTCTTTTGCATACGCTTCGGGATTTTGACGGGCATAGTCCTGATGGTAGTCCTCCGCAGGCCAGAACTGCAGATACGGCTCGACCGCGACGGCGACCTTTTGCCTGAAGGTGCGTTCGATCTCGGCGATCCGCTGCTCGGTGATTGCTTTTTGTGTTTCATCGGTATAGTAGACGGCACAGGTATAGGATCTTCCGCGGTCGATGAACTGCCCGCCCGCATCAAAGGGATCGATACTGTTTAAGAAGACCTCTAACAGTTCGGCAAAGGAGATTTTTGTTTCATCGAAGCTCACGCAGACGGTCTCGCGGTGGTTTGTTTTCTGTGCTTTGACATCTTCGTAGGCAGGGTTTTCCTCCGTACCGCCGCAGTAGCCGCTTGTGGCGGAAAGCACGCCCTCGATCAGGTGGTACGGCTTTTCCATGCACCAGAAGCAGCCGCCGGCAAAATAGGCATTCATTGCATTGCCTCCCCCGTCTTTTGATAGTTCAAAGATAATACATTTTGCGGTGGTTGTCAATTCGGGAGTGCGGTGCAGGCGGTGCGGTCAAGACCGCACCCTACAGTGAAAATCAAGGTGCGGTGTGCGGGACGATGTGAGTATCGTCCCCTGCGGCATAACAGGAACATCCGTGCGGGCGGCACGGTCGAGACCGTGCCCTACTGTGTTGAACGGAAGTGCAGTGAACGAAAAGCACCAGCCCGCGACCGCGGCCTGCTGCTGCATTACTTTACATCGATCTGACAGCTTCTCATCGTTTCCAGAGCCGCCTCATGCCGCTGCGGTGTCACGCCCGCACAGCAGGCGGAGTCCACCGTGATCTTCGCATTGGGGTAGCCGGCACGCATGATGAGCACATTGGAAACGACGCAGATATCCGTACACAGGCCTACGAATTCGACTTCCATTTCTTCTCCGGGATATCTGTCCTTCAGACCTTTGGAGATGCTGAAGCTGCCGAAGCCGGCCTTGATGACATCCTTATAGTCTTTGTCTTTGAGTGCGGCTTTGATCTCCGCGTTCAGTTCGTGACCGTAGGTGCCGTCGATGCAGTGCGGCATGGGAAGTTTCTGCCCTTCCAGCGTATCCAGATAATTATCGTAATGGGTATCGTAAGTGACGAATAATTCGTCTCCGTCAAATTCCCGGATCTTTTTCGCAACATTCGGGACAATGGCGACTGCTTCGGGCGTGCCGAGCGCACCGTCAACGAAATCATTCTGCATATCCACAACAACCAGTACTTTTTTCATGACCGTTCTCCCCGATTTTTTATTTGCAAAGGCATCTGCCCCACATCTGCGTCCTTGCGGGTACAACTTCAAAATAATACATTTTTCCGTGATTGTCAAATATACAAAAGCAGCAGTCCGCGATTGCGGACTGCTGCTTTTGTATCATATCTTACTTGCCTTCCTTGATAGCTGCCTGTATAGCAGCTACGCAGTTGCGGAAGTCGGAGTTGGAATACTGCGCAGAGGGATGTCCCTTGTTTCCGCTAAAAAGATTGACTTTTCTTTTCGCATTTGGTATCATTATATCAAGATATTTTGATATCATTTGAGGTGAGGCAAGTGGACGACAAATCAAAACAAGTTCAGGTGCGATTAACGCCTGAACTTCACAACAAATTAAAAGGCACCTTGGCGTTGGACGGTCGGAAACTCGTCGATTTTTTTAACGATGCCGCCAAAGCATATCTCAAAGACCCGAAAAAATTTGACGCAGTAGTCACTCAAATAATTGGAGGAAAGAAAAATGGCTAAAATTCACTCCGTCGATCCCATTTTTCTGATTCTTCCGGTTATGCAGAAGAAATGGAAGTCGTTCTGTAGGAAGCTCGATACAAAGACCGATGATTTCGATACAGTACTTGGGACAATCAAAGCGTTTTTGACGGAGCCGTTCAATGCAGCGGTACTTCCATCTGAAAATAACAAAAGATGGTCCGCATCAACTGGGAAATGGGCATAATTGGAGGAATAAAAATGAACAGGTTTGATATTATTAACAGAATCGGAGACAAATACCGTGTCGGTAATACAGAATCCGGCGAATTCAGTTATGTTCAGGCACTAAAAGCGGTCGGTAAAGATATAAAGGACTATCAGAAGGCAACGTCGGGGGCACAGCACCAGTATCTTGATATACGATTTGAAAATGATCGCTTGGCTATTCTTGTGGAGACAAAGAACAAATTCAGCAAATGGGATAAAGCAAAAATTCAAGCTCAGTTGCAGGATTATGTTCGTTTTGAAAAAGCATACTCCGATAAGAAAATCGTTGCGATACTTGCTGAAACAGACGGTGATGAAGTATGGGTTTGGTATGGTCAATCCGTAATCATCGATGATGAACACCGTGCCGAGGACGAAACAACTCTAAAATCTTTTGAAGAATATGAAGACAAATGTTTTGGTAAAGTCAACGACAAAATCAAGG
>JAZUDF010000027.1:0-14752 GCA_045639485.1 Faecousia sp.
CCGGTCGGTGTCGTCAACGGCCTTGCATGGACATCCGTCGGCGGCGAGATCTTAGAGGTCGAATGCAGTGCCGTGGACGGCACCGGCAAGCTGGAGCTGACAGGCAACTTAGGCGACGTGATGAAGGAATCCGTCCATGCCGCGCTGACCTATATCCGCTCCCGCGCAGACAGCCTCGGCATTCCCGCAGATTTCTACAAGACCAAAGACATCCATGTCCATTTCCCTGAAGGCGCGATCCCCAAGGACGGACCCTCAGCGGGCATCACCGTCTGTACCGCCATCGTCTCCGCTCTGACCGGTGCGACGGTACGGCGTGACCTTGCCATGACGGGTGAAATCTCCATTCGCGGCAGAGTCCTGCCGATCGGCGGCCTCAAGGAAAAGACCATGGCAGCCCTGCGCCGCGGCATCAAGACCGTCATCATTCCCAAGGACAACGAAAAAGATCTGGAGGAGATCGATCCGACCGTCCGCAAGGCACTCAACTTCATCACGGTTTCCCATGCGGACGCCGTGATCGACGCGGCACTTTCCTTTCCACAGGAGGAAAAAACGGTCGAAACCGCCGTGCAGGAGCCGCTGGCGATCTCCGCAAAACCGATGCCGAAACGTCAGCGTAAACCCGACATCCGTCAGTAAGGAGGCACGATGATGAATTTACAGAAGGCCGAATTTCTGACCTCGATTGCAGACGTGGCCAAGGTGCCGAAGGACGGACTGCCGCAGATCGTGTTTGCGGGCAAGTCCAACGTCGGCAAGTCCTCCGTCATCAATAAAGTCCTGCTCCGCAAAAACTTTGCCCGCGTGGGCGAACAGCCGGGCAAGACCGTCCATATCAACTTTTTCCGCATTGATGAGAAGGCGTATTTCGTCGATCTTCCCGGCTACGGCTACGCCAAAGTCCCCAAGACGGAAAAAGAACGCTGGGGCAAACTGATGGAAGCGTATTTTGCCCATCCCGACTTCATCACCTTCGGCATCCTCATCGTCGATGCAAGACACAAGCCGACGGAAAACGACGTCACGATGGCAAACTACTTCAAGCAGTCCGGCAGGCCGTTCACCGTGGTCGCCAACAAGCTCGACAAGCTCAAAAAGAGCGAAATTGAGCCCAACATGGCACTCATCCGTGAAACGCTCGACCTGCCCGAGGACGTGGCAGTTCTGCCGTTCTCTGCCGAAAAGGGCAACGGCCGCGACGAACTCGTGAAGACCATCTTCACCGCCTGCGGCGAATAACAAAAAGAAGCACTGCGTTTCGCAGTGCTTCTTTTTGTTAAATTCGGAATTATGAATTCGGAATTCGGAATTGTAGGGGACGGCGTCCTCGACGTTCTGCATTTGCCTTCTCCTTGAGGAGAAGGTGCCCCGAAGGGGCGGATGAGGTGTCAGAAGAACCGTTCGATGACGATCGGCTCTTTTTTGATGTATTTCCGATCAAAATGTTCTGCAAGTTCTATCACAGAAACAATCAACGGAATATGGCCGGATGCCGTACCTACAGCACCGTTTAAGGAAAAACTGCTGATTGTGATTATCAAAGTCACAAGGATCGGGGGGATCGTCAAGGGGGTCGGCTTTGTGGAAAGACCCCCTTGACTGTCCCTCTTTTCCTGTCTTTTCTCTGACAAGAGAGAAAAGACAGCCGCCGGAGGCATGCCGCACATTTTGGCTTCCAAAAGGGTACTCTCCAACCGAAAAACTCTCAACTTTTATGTCTTTCAAATGAACCGTTCGATGACGATCGGCTCTTTTCTGATGTACTTCCAATCAAAAACCGCTGAAAGCTCTTTTGCGGAAACGGCGGCATCTGTTTCCGTCAATCCCGCCGCAAACGCAAGCTTACCGATGAGATACTCTGCCGAAAACCGGTTTTGCAATGCACCCAGATCCAGATCGCGGTCGCGTTTGCTGAGCCTGCGTCCGTCCGGTGCGATGAGCAAAGGAACGTGGTAATACTGCGGTGCCTGAAACCCGAACTGCTCTTGCAGCCACAGCTGTCGCGGTGTGGAGGAGAGTAAGTCGCACCCGCGTACGATCTCTGTCACGCCCGCTTCTCCGTCGTCCACGACAACGGCAAGCTGATAGGCGTATACGCCGTCCGACCGCCGCAGGATGAAATCGCCGCAGTCCTTCGCGAGATTTTCCGACACCTCGCCGAACACGCCGTCTGTAAACCGGACGGTTTTTTCGGGTACACGCACCCGCCACGCGGGCGTTCTCGTTTTTGCCGCCCGTTCGGCATCTGTTAAGTTTCGGCAGGTACCGGCGTAGATCGGCTGCCCGTCCGTTGCGTGCGGAGCCGAGGCGTCGTGCAGCTCGTTTCGCGTGCAGTAGCACGGATAGACGAGCTCGCCGAGCTTTTCAAAATAATCTTCATAGACCTCTGATCGCTCCGACTGCGGCGTGCTCTCCACGTCCCAGTTAAGCCCGAGCCAAAGGAGGTCTTTTTTCAGTTGGCCGGCATATTCTCTGCGGCAGCGGTCGGGATCGAGATCCTCGATCCGCAGCAGCATCGTGCCGCCTTGCTTTCGCACCGAGCACCACGCCATGAGGGCGGAAAACACGTTGCCGAGGTGCATCCTGCCGCTGGGACTGGGTGCAAACCGCCCGATCATTCCTCATCCTCCGGCAACTCCACGAGGATGGGCTCATGCCCCATCGCGGGGATGACCTTTTCCGTCAGATCTCTGACGGAAAAACGCAGCGTGCTTGTATTGATGCAGGGATGACAGCCGATCCATTCGTTTTCCAAAACCGGCTTGTCGATCACGAGCTGCACGCGGTTTTCTTTGTCGTTCATCAGTCCCAGAACGCTCAAAGAGCCGGGCGTAATGTCGAGTAACTCTTCCATCTTTTCGCCGGGGGCAAAGGAAAGTCTTGCACAGCCGAGGGCGGCGGAGAGATATTTGGTGCGGAATACCTTGTCGCCACGCAGCAGCAACAGATAAAACGCCGTGCCCTGACGGTTGGTCAGCAGCAGGTTTTTGCAGATCTCGCAGCCGAGCGTCGACTCGATGCCGTGACACAGCCCGATCGTGTCCGCGTGGGCGTGGTCGACACGCCGAAAGGGGACACAGAGCTGCTCCAAAAGGTCATAGCATCGCTGCTCCTTGGGGAGTCTGCTTGCACGGTTTTCCGGTCTGCCTTCATAAAGAACGGGCTCAGTATCCGTAGGGATGCAGGTCATAGGCCGTGATCTCCTCTTCATAGGGATTGTACTTTTCGTTTACCAGTGCGGCGGCGGCAGCACGGTCTTCCACAAAATAGGCACCGCCGTTCACATAAGCACCCTCACCGGGCAGCGTGTCGGACTGTAGGTTGTCCGTGCCGCACAGAACGGCGGAAATGCCGAGCCAGGTAAAATTATTCCACGCCATATCGGTCAGCGTGTGTTTGGACAGAAGCGTGAGTGCGGCAGGCACGCGGAAGATGTTCCACGGCTTTTTCCACTGCGACAGAGCGGCCTTCAGAAAGTCCCGCTGTACGCTCACACGCTGCAGGTCTGCCGCAGCATAGCCGCTGCGGAAGCGGACGAGCCACATGGCCTGCTTGCCGTTTAAATGCTGCGTTCCTGCCTTCAGATCGATATACAGATCCTGCGACGGACCCTCATAGTGCATATCCATCGGCACGTCAAAGGTGACGCCGCCCATGAGATCGACAAGCTCCTCAAAGCAGTTGAGATCAATGAGCACGTAGCCGTCGGGGCGGTAGCCGATCACGTCCTTCACGTAGTCCATCAGATAGCCCATGCCTTCTTCACCCGCACCGTTGGCGTAGTACGCACCGTTGATCTACGGCACGGGGTTGTCGCGGTTGACCATCGTGTCACGCGGGATGCTCAAAAGACGGATGCTCTTGTTCGGACGGTCGATAAACAGCACCATCAGTGTGTCCGTGCGGATGCCGCTCTCATCGGTGCCTGCAAGCAAAACCGAACAGCAGCCGGGCTTTCTCGTACCGATCGGCTCGGACGTCTGCGGCATTTTCTGGAAAATCAGCAGCACGACCGACGTCAGCACAGCCAGTGCAAGCAGGATGATGAGAAGCCACAAAAGCACTTTGGCGACGCGATGTTTTTTCTTTTTCCTGCGGGGAGCAGGCTCCTGCACGTTAGGTGCAGGCTCATAAGCATCGTATGCATCTTCCTCAAAAGCATCATAGACCGGCTCTTCGTAGGCCGCATAGTCCCCGGGATAGGCATATTCCTCCGCATAGGCAGGGGAAGCACCTTCGCCGTTGTGGACGCGACGCAGACGCTCGATGCTGAACTTGCCGCCGACGTTTCCGGCATTTTGCGGAGCCGGATCGTCGGGATAGATAAATCGCTCGTTGTTTCGCATGGTGTTCCTTTACATGACGGAGTCGATGAAACGGCGGAATGCCGCACGTCCCTCCGCGGTACGCTTGAAAACACCGGCGTGCTCCAAAAGCTTTGCAAACGCAACGCCAACCTCACGCCGCAGGATTTCGTCGACGTTTTCGGGGGTGAAACGATAGCGTGTTTTCAGATCCTCTGCCCAGGCGGCGTGCTTTTCCGTGTCGGGATCCGCAGCGGGATCCGCACCCGTGAGCAGCTGCTCTTTGAGTTTTGTCAGCTCGTTTTTCAGACGCGGCGGCAAAACGGCAAGGCCGGAGACCTCGATCAGACCGATGTTTTCTTTTTTGATGTGGTGATATTCCGCGTGCGGATGGTAGTATCCGAGCGGGCAATCTTCTGTCGTGATGTTGTTGCGAAGCACCAGATCCATCACGTAATCCGCCCCGCATCTTCTTGCGATGGGCGTGATGGTGTTGTGGGGAATGCCGTCCGTTTCGGCATAGATGAACGCACTTGCGTCGGTGTAGTCACGCCACGCATTGAGGATCCTTGCAGACAGCTTTGCGATCTGTGCTTTGTCGGTACTCTGCAGACGGATAACGCTCATCGGCCACTTGACGATGCCGGCACGGACGTCCTCAAAGAGGTCAAAGTGCAGTTCTTCCCCCACCGGTGCTTTTTCCAGAGCAAAGGTGTATCTGCCGCCCTGGAAATGGGCGTGCGTGAAGATGCTGCCGCCCACGATGGGAAGGTCAGCGTTGCTGCCCATGAAATAGTGGGGGAACTGCGTCACAAAGTCGAGTAGCTGACGGAAGGTGATCCCGTCGATCCGCATCGGCGTGTGCTCACCGGAAAAGGCGATGCAGTGCTCGTTATAGTAGACGTAAGGGGAGTACTGCAGATACCACTGCTCGCCGCCTAAGGTCACCGGAATGACGCGGTGGTTCTGTCTGGCGGGATGATCATACCGTCCCGCGTATCCCTCGTTTTCCGGACACAGCAGGCACTTGGGGTAACCGGTGCTCTTTGCGGCCTTGAACGCGGAAAGGGAGGTCGTCGCCTTCTCGGGCTTTGACAGATTGACGGTGATGTCCATCTGCCCGTACTCGGTGTCCGCCTTCCAGCAAAGATTTTTCGCAATGCGATCCGTGCGGATGTAGTTCGTGTCGCGGCTGAACCGGTAGTAATAGTCTGTCGCGGCTACGGGATCTTTATGAGTCTTTTCTTCAAAAATGCGGCGAACCTCGCTCGGCCGCGGCGTCAGACAGCCCATGATCGCGGTATCGAGCAGATCCCGCAGGGTAATATCGTCTTCGATGATACCTTCCTTCACGGCGTAGTCCGTCAGTTTGCCGAGAATGACGGACAGCTCCGTATCGACGGGAGCAGACGCGGGTTCGTATGCGTCGAGCTGCAGAAGATTCATCACCGCGTTTCGCGTATAGAACACGTCGTCCTGCTCGATCAGGTTTTTCGAAAGACCGTAAGCGATCAGACTGTCGATGGCGTGAGAAATCATTTTGACACCTCATTGTCCTCGCAGAACTCCGCAAAGGGAGAAACTGCGGAATATTTCGTAAACAGCGTCCAGGGAAAGACCTCGGGCGGCTTTTGGTAGAACGACAGTTTTCTGCCGTCTGCCGGATGGCGGAAGACGAGCTTGCACGACCACAAAGCCGCCTCGCACCGGGCATCCTTGCTGCCGTAGCGGATATCGCCGAGAAGCGGCAGCTGCCGCGATGCAAACTGCACGCGGATCTGATGCGTGCGTCCCGTGTGCAGACGGATGCGGACGAGTGTGAGCGGCTGCTCACCGTCCGTCAACGTTTCGATCACGCGGTAGTCGAGCTTTGCGTCCCGCACGCCCTTCCGCATACGGTCGACCACGTAGGTCTTGTTTTTGGCGGCATCGCGGAATAAAAGATCCTCGAGCGTGCCGTGCTCCTGCTCGGGCACCCCGCGTAAAACGGCGTAGTATTCCTTCCGCACCTGACGGTTTTCCACCGCACGGGTGAGCACGCCGGTGCACTGCGGATCTCTTGAAAAGACCATCAGGCCGCCGACGATCTTATCCAGACGGTGGACGGTCGCCACATAATCCGGCTGATTTTGCATACGGTAATACCGGGAGAGCAGGTCGGGAAGATTTCTGCCGGAGCCGCTCTCGGAGAGCAGACCGGGATGCTTAACGCAAACGGCAAGCGATGCGTCTTCATAAAGCACTTCGGGCACAAACGTGTTCTGTTCCATAAGCCGCCTCCTTTTTAACCACCCTATATTATACCAAATCCTTTTGAAAATCACAAGGGAAATCACAAAATTTGACAAGCCTGCAGAATTGTGAGATAATAATGAAAAGTCCGAAAGGAGTGCTGAAAATGAAGAAACTTGTCGCAATGATCCTTGCAGCAATTATGATTATGAGTCTGTGCGGCTGTCGAACCAACCCGCTGACCGCCAAAAGAGACATCAGCAGCATGACACCCAACGAGGCGGTCGGTCAGGCAATGCAGCAGATGCGGTCCGCAGAAAGCTTCCGGCTCGATGCCGAGGTCGGCTTCACGCTCTCTGCCATGGGGCAGACGGTCAAGATGAATATGCACGTGACGGCCGAGCAGACGCAGAACCCGGAACGCTGCCACATACAGATGACGATGAACACCGGCTTTGAGACGGTGCAGGTCGAAAGCTACACCGTGAAGGACGGCGACGATTATATCATCTATACCGGCAGCCCGGCCGGCACGTGGACAAAGGCAGAATCGCCGGACAATCAGTTCTCCTCCGACTATCAGCTGGACAGTGAGATCGACTACACCGAAGTCGGCACGGAAACCGTCAACGGTGAGGTCTGCACGCACTACGCGGGCACGATCTCTGCCGAAAAGCTGCTCGACGTGATCGGCTCTCTGGAGGAGCTGGAAGGACTCGGGCTGGATCTTTCCGATCCGAATGCACTCGGACAGTCCGGCGATCTGACGGTCGACGTCTGGGTTTCGCAGTCCACCGGCCGTCTGGCACGCTTCAGTGTCGACGTGACGCCGCTGATGGAAGGTGCGTATGCGTCCCTCCTGCAGGCTGTCGACATGGATCTGGAGATCGGCGACGTGATCCTGCAGTACGACTTTACGGGATACAACGAGATCGCACCCATCGAGATTCCCGCCGAGGTACTGGAAGCAGCAGACTGAACTTCAAAAAAACAACACCCCGTTTTCGTCAGAAAACGGGGTGTTTCTTTGCGTCGGATCAAGCCTTGCCGCTGCAGCCGAGGACGTCGACCAGCTTGTGGCGGACGAGCTCTTTGATGTTGGCACGTGCGGGCTTGAGATACTGTCTGGGATCGAAGTGATCGGGATGAGCATCGAAGTACTCGCGGATCGTGCCGGTCATGGCCAGACGCAGGTCGGAGTCGATGTTGATCTTGCAGACAGCGGAGCGGGCAGCTTCCCGCAACTGTTCTTCGGGGATGCCGACTGCATCGGGCATCTTGCCGCCGTGCTCGTTGATCATCTTCACGAATTCCTGGGGAACGGAAGACGAGCCGTGCAGAACGATGGGGAAGCCGGGCAGACGCTTTTCGCATTCATGCAGAACGTCGAAACGCAGGGGAGGGGGAACAAGGATGCCCTTCTCGTTGCGGGTGCACTGGTCTGCGGTGAACTTGTAGGCTCCGTGGGAGGTGCCGATGGCGATGGCGAGGGAGTCGCAGCCGGTCTTGGAGACAAACTCTTCGACTTCTTCGGGACGGGTGTAGGAGGAATCCTCTGCGGAAACCTTCACATCGTCTTCCACACCGGCGAGGGTGCCGAGCTCTGCTTCGACCACGACACCGTGATCGTGTGCGTACTCAACGACCTTCTTGGTCACTTCGATGTTCTCTGCGAAGGGCAGGGAGGAAGCGTCGATCATGACGGAGGTGAAGCCGCCGTCGATGCAGCTCTTGCAGGTCTCAAAGTCGGGACCGTGGTCCAGATGCAGTGCGATGGGGATTTCGGGGCATTCGAGCACAGCAGCTTCGACCAGCTTGACCAGATAGTTGTGGTTGGCGTAAGCTCTTGCACCCTTGGAAACCTGCAGGATGACGGGAGCCTTTTCCTCGCGGCAGGCTTCGGTGATACCCTGAACGATCTCCATATTGTTGACGTTGAAAGCACCGATGGCGTAGCCGCCGTCGTAAGCCTTCCTGAACATTTCTTTGGTAGTTACCAGAGGCATAGTGTTACACTCCTTCAAAAAAATTCTACCACATTATATCACATTTTTCTGTAATTACAAGTGGAAATGCACATTTTGCACACGCGATTGACACCGCGTGTGCAAAAAGATATAGCTTCGCGAACAAAGCGACAACTGTCGCTGCCGAAAACATGGTTTTCGGAATTTCAGCGTGTGAACACGCTGAAATGTTCGCTACACTGTAACTTGGTTGTGCAAAATGTGCATTTTAATGCACATTTTCTGCAAATCTGCGATTTGCCGCCGCGATTGACTTCGCGGGCACAAAAAGTTATAATCAAAGAAAAAAAGAAGGAGGAAGCAGGATGTTTGACGTTGCAGTTGCACCGTGTGCGGACTATACACCGGAGCAGTGTCGGGCGGCACTGGAGGCCGTGCTTGCACCCATCGGCGGGCTTGAGTTTGTCAAACCCGGCATGAGAATCGCCATCAAGGCAAACCTTGTTTCCTATATGAAGCCCGATCAGGCGGCGACCACGCACCCCGAGCTGCTCATTGCACTGGTCAGGATGCTGCAAGAACGCGGTGCCTCCGCGGTCATCGGTGACAGTCCCGGGGGGCTTTACAACAGCGTGTTCGTCGGCCGCGTCTACGCCGCCACGGGCATGCACCCGGTCGAGCATGCGGGTGCGGAGCTCAATCACGATTTTTCGCAGAAGGATGCTTCTTTCCCGGAGGCAACCGTTGCAAAGACCTTCCGCTACACCGGCTGGCTCGATGACTGCGACGCGATCATCAACTTCTGCAAGGTCAAGTCGCACGGCATGATGGGCATGTCGGCAGCGGCAAAAAACCTCTTCGGTACGATCCCCGGCACCTTAAAACCCGAGTACCATTTCCGTTTTCCCGATCCGCGGGACTTTGCCCGCATGATCGTGGATCTGAACGACTACTGGAAGCCGGCTTTGTCCATCGCGGATGCCGTTGTCGGCATGGAGGGCAACGGGCCCACGGCAGGCACGCCGCGGCACATCGGTGCAGTGCTGGCCTCAAAAAATCCGCATTTACTCGACCTGGCCTGTGCAAAGCTCATCGGGCTCAAACGCGAGGACGTTCCGACACTGGAGGCGGCGTTTGAACGCGGCTACGTTCCCGAAAACGCGGAGCAGCTCACCGTCAGCGGTGACCTTGACAGTCTTATTGTGCCGGACTTTGAACATCTGGAAACCCGCAACAGCTTACTGTTCAGGGACACAATGAAGGGCAAGGCAGGCAGCTTATTCGGCGGCATCGCAAAGCGTGCTCTGTCCTCGATGCCGAAGGTGACGAAAAAAGAGTGCATCGGCTGTGCCAGGTGTGCCGATATCTGTCCTGCCGGGGCGATCAAAATGAAAAAGAAACTTCCGCACATCGACCGCAGCAAGTGCATCCACTGCTTCTGCTGTCAGGAGTTCTGCCCGAAGGGTGCCATGAAGGTCGCCCGTCCGGCGATCGCAAAGATCCTGAACAAATAAAGGAAAATCGTATGAAAAAAGAACGTATCTGGGAAATCGACGCTCTGCGGGGGGTTATGATCCTTTGCATGGTGTTCGTACACTTTGTCATCGGCTCGGCAGACGACCGTCTGATCGCGTGGCCTATGTGGCTTTTGCAGGTGTTCGGCAGGCTCGGCGTGCTGTTCGTCGTCCTCTCCGGCATCTCCGCCAACCTCGGCTCCGGCAGCTTCCGCCGCGGCGTGACCGTCTTCTGTTGCGGCCTCATCCTCGAGCTCGGCTCTTACATCGCAGTCCTGCTCGGCATCTTCGGCGACAATATGGTCATCCGCTTCGGCGTGCTGCACCTTTTGGGCATCAGCATGATGCTGTGGCCGCTGTTCCGGAAAAGCAGTCCGTGGGTGCTCGTCCTCCTCGGTGCCGTCATCATCGGTGTCGGCTACTGGTTCGAGACCTTCCACGTGGGGCCGGAATTTCTCTACGCCATCGGCCTGACGTCACGGAATTTTGCCTCCGGCGATTTTTATCCCATCTTCCCGCAGCTCGGCTTCTTCCTTGTCGGCGGTGCGATCGGCAAATGGCTGTATCCCGAAAAGAAGACGCTCTTCCCGAAGGTCAACGCAGATGGAGCTGTTTTGCGGTTCCTCCGCTTCTGCGGCAGACATTCTCTCATCATCTACCTTGTCCACTTCCTCTTTGTCGGTGCGGTATTAGCGTTACTATCCCTGATTTTGCACTAAACGCATCACCGTAGGGGCGACGCTTGCCGTCGCCCGCCACACCGCACTCGTAGGGGCGACGCTTGCCGTCGCCCGCCACACCGCACCCTACAACACAATGAAAGGGAAATCTATGGAAGACCTCAAACCCGGAAAATACCGCCATTTCAAAGGCAACGAATACGAACTGCTCTTCACTGCACGCCACAGTGAAACGATGGAAGAGCTTGTCGTCTACCGTGCCCTGTACGGGGAGCACGGCCTGTGGGTGCGTCCCGCGTCCATGTGGAACGAGACTGTGGAGCGTGACGGCAAAACGTACAAACGCTTCACCTACATCGGCGAATGAAGCTTTATATCGATGCAGACGCGTGTCCCGTCACGGACATTGCGATCGGGCTTGCACAGCGGTACGGCGTGGCGTGCGTGCTGCTGTGTGACACGAGCCACGTGCTGGAAAAAGAGGGTGCCGAGACCGTTACCGTCGACAAGGGTGCGGACAGTGCGGATTTTGCCCTGGTGAGCCGCATAGAGGCGGGCGATATCGCCGTCACGCAGGACTACGGACTCGCCGCCATGTGCCTTGCAAAAAAAGCCGTCCCGATCAGTCAGAACGGCTTTGTCTATAACGATGACAACATCGGAGCGTTGCTCGAGGCACGCCACGCGGCAAAAAAATTCCGCAACGCGGGCGGCAGACTCAAAGGCCCGCACAAGCGTACAAAATCGCAGGACGCAGCCTTTGAAGCACTGCTTCACACCCTGCTCGCCGAACAAAGAGTATAAAAAAAGACCGGCCGATCGGACGGCCTTTTTTATGTTGAAGAATTATGCTTCTTCGTCTGCGGGTTTCACGATTGCCCATGCAAGTGCTGCCAGCACGCCGCCGACCAGCGGAGCCACGATGAACACCCAGACACAGCTCATGGGAGCTGCATTGCCGGAGATCAGAGCCATCAGAGCGGGGCCGAAGGAACGGGCGGGGTTGACACTGGTGCCGGCCAGAGCGATGCCGAGCAGATGGACGGGCGTCAGAGTGCCGCCGATGACCAGGCCTGCAACACGGCCGTATTCGGGCTTGGAGGTCACGCCGAGGATCGCAAAGACGAACACACCGGTGAGGATGATCTCAGCCACGATGGACAGTGCGATGCTGCCGTTGAACAGGCCGTTGCAGCCGAAGCCGTTGGTGGGTTCAAAGCCGAAGAGCACGCCGAGAACAGCGGCACCTGCGATCGCACCTGCGAACTGTGCAATGACGTAGCCGACGAAGTCCTTAAAGGACATCTTCTTGCTCACGAGCATTGCGATGGAAACTGCGGGGTTGATGTGGCAGCCGGAGACGTTGCCGACGGAGTAAGCCATTGCAACAATGACCAGACCGAATGCAGCAGCCGTCATCAGGTAGGAGACGTCAAAGGAAGCACCGTTGCAGCCGGTTTTCTGTGCAACGCCGCAGGCAAAGACGACCAGGACCATCGTGCCGAAGAACTCAGCAAGATACTTTTTCCAGGATTTCATTTGAGTTACTCCTTTCAAATTCTTTTCAAGTGAAAACATACGTTTTCCTATGTGAATTATACCATGACAGAAAACAAATGGCAAGACTTTGGATAAAAATTACTCTAACTGATCGAGATTGAGTTTGAAGGCATCGAGGCAGTGCACCATAAACCAGTCAAGCTCGGGAAGGTGCATTTCATCGAGTGCCTTTTTCGTCTGTACGGCGGCGGATTCATACTCTAAATTGCCTGCCTTCAGTTCCTCGATGCACTTGATGTGTGCCGAGAGTTTGTCTGCCGCCTTCACGATGTCATGTGAGGACTCATCGGTCTCGTAGATAAACGGTGCCATCTCCTCACGCAGCTCCTCGGGCAGCATTTTGAGCAGTTTTTCACCGCTCACACGCTCGACCTGCTTGTAGGCGGTCTTGATCTCGGGGTTGTAATACTTGATCGGTGTCGGCAGATCGCCGGTCAGGATTTCGGACGCATCGTGGTACAGTGCGGCAGTCGCACACCGTTCGGGATCGGCATCGAGCCCGAGGATGTCCCGGCGGATGAGGGCAAGCGAGTGGGCGAGCACGGCGACCTGATGGCTGTGCTCCGCGATATTTTCGGAAAACGTGTTCCGCATCAGTCCCCAGCGGGTGATAAAACGCATCCGGGAGAGCAGTGCATAGAATTTGTGCTGCATGGAAAGACCTCCTGCATCGGTTTGATATTCCTATTGTAGCATAGGCAGGCAGAAAAGTAAATGCAGGGAAATTGCGTCATTTCTCTTGCCTTTCGACAAAAAAAGATGTATATTCTAAATGGACAGATAGAAAATTCGATCAAAACCGCTCAAAAAATTCGGTTTTTTCAGGAGAAAACAATGGCCATTTACAATCGATATCAACAGCTCCATGCGGCCGAGCAGCATCTGTTCTGCGAGGGCTGCCCGGTGTACGTCCACCGTTATCAGCTGTCGGCGGATCTGCAGACGGGCGACCGGATGCTGCAGGTGCGTATGGTGAATATGTCCGAGCAGGAGATCCGTGCGGTCTTTCTGCGGATCGCGTGTTTAGACGGTGCGGGCAGAGCTCTTTCCACGATGTACGCCGTCCCGGTGACGAACCTCAACGCCACCCGCGGCAGCATTTTCGGTGAAAACTGCGTCCTGCGTCTGAGCACCTCCGCCACGCAGAGCGTGCAGATCTTCCCGGAGCGTGTCGTCTATGCAAACGGCACGGCGTGGAACGAAACGGAAGGCTCCTGCTACGTCACCCTGCCTGCACCCATCCGTGTGCGGCAGACCGATCCGGACTTCGACCGTCTGGAGCAGCAGGGACAACGCAACGGCGTGCACAATGACTTCCGCTATCAGGAACTGGAAAACGCCTGGTACTGCACCTGCGGCCTGCCGAACGTGCAAAGAAGACAGTTCTGCGGCTATTGCGGCACCAACCGCGAGTGGCTGCGTCTGAACATGAACGGCAGAGCAGCCGTCACCGTGTACGAGCCGCCCGTGCCGGCAGCACCCGTCATCCCGCAGCCCGAGCCCGCACCGCAGCCGGAACCGGAACCGGAAGCTTACCGTCCCGTGCCCGTTGCCGTGGAGGAGCTTCTGCCCGACGAGCCGGAGGAGGAAGAATTCCCCGTCATCGAGCCGCTGCCGCCGCAGAAGAGCCGTGCAGGCAAGGTGATCGGTACGATCCTCGTCGTGCTGGCACTTCTGGCGATCGCTGCCTTCTGTGCTTTGCGTTTTCTGATGCCCGTTTTGCAGTACAACCGTGCAAACGATCTGGAAGCCGCCGGAAACTTCGAAGAAGCAAGAGCCATTTTCACGGAACTCGGCGACTATGAAGATGCCCCCGAGCGGGTTTCCGGCACGTGGTACAAAGAAGCCCTCTGCTTGATGAGAGCGGGCGACTATCAGGGTGCCTACAACATCTTCTCCACCATTCCCGGCTACGAAAACGCCGACGGCTATGCCGCCGACTGCATCTACAGCATGGGCGTGATCGCGTTCAATGCAGGCGACCTGCACGAAGCATGGGATCTTGTCTGCGACCTGCGGTCGACCTATCCCGACTATGACGGTGCAAGAGATCTGGAGCAGAGCTGCTGCTACGCCTTCGGCAACGAATACGTCGACAACGGCGATTTTTCCGGGGCAAAAACGTGGTTTGAGTCTGCCGGCGTCTATAAAAACAGTGCAGACCTCGCTCAGTACTGCGACTATGAGGTCGCATGCGGCCTGCGTGATGACGGCTCTTTTGAAGAAGCGGCGGAGATGTTCCGCAGCTGCACCTACGGTGACAGCGAAACGCAGATGTATCGCTGCATGCTGATGTACGTTCAGGAACGCGGCACCCGCGAGGATCCTCTGACGGAACGCTATCTGACCGAGCTTGTGGATGCAGGCTATGAAGAAGCGGAAACGCTGATGAAGGAACTGTACGGTTGGAAGTTCGAGATCACCGTCAACAACAGCCGCACCGACGTGAAGGCACCGGAAACGCTGTCGGTCACCGACCTTAAGTCGCTTTT
>JAZUDF010000028.1:0-12244 GCA_045639485.1 Faecousia sp.
GCCAACATAGGTCTGTGCTGCTGCACCGTAGGTCAGGATGTCAGAAAGCAGGGTGATGAGTGATGCATCGTCTGCCTTTGCAAGCTGGTTGACGCAATAATCTCTGACGCTGTACTCTGCCTTCGTTACGGAAACGGTCTCACCGTTCAGAGTCGCATACAGCGTCGCACTGATGTTGTCGCCCATACACTGCGGATTGACATCTGCGAACTCGAAGCAATACTGTCCTTCGCCATTGACGGTATAGTCCGTGACCGTACGGTCATTTCCGAGGAAGGTGAAAACCATATAGGGATCCGTATAGCCTTCGGGAACTTCCGCCGCATAAACAACATTGATATCCTCGGAAAGATGCAGGGAGGCCGAGCGGATCTTGAGCGGATAAGTGACGGGGGTGGGTTCGGAGCGGAAGTAGGGCTGATCGAACGCATCGGAAGCGTTGTTCTTGTCGCCGATCACGGTGATGTTGTCCTGATCTTCACCTGCTTTGAAGCTTATGCCGTCTCCGAGTGTGAGGCTGTATGCACCGATCGCAGTCATGCCGGTTGCGGTAACCGTGCCGCCGGTAATCGTCACTTCTCCGCCATCGCCAGCACTTATTTTACCGCTTCCGTAGCCGATACCTGCGCCGAAGCGGGTCGATGCGGTGACAGTTCCGCCGCAGATATTGACTGTGCCGCCGTCTCCGCCGTTGCCGCCTTTTTCTCCGCTGCCTCCGCCGCCGATCGCTGCGCCGACCAGAGTTGTTGCGGTCACATTTCCGCCGTAGATATTGACTGTGCCGCCGTCTCCGCCGTTGCCGTCCGGTTCTATGCTGTCTACTGTATCTTTGCCGCCGCTGCCTCCGCCGATGGCTGCGCCGTAGGTGCTTGCTGCGGTGATGTTTCCGCCGTAGATATTGACTGTGCCGCCGTCTCCGCCGTTGCTGCCTTTTGTTCCGCTGCCGCCGCCGATGCCTGCAGAAATATTGCTGAATGCGGTCACATTGCCGCCATGGATATTGACCGTGCCTGCTGTTTGACCGACACTATCTCCGATACCGGAATTTATCAATAATCTGTCGCCTGCATTCAGCACGCCGGTACCGCCATTCTGTGAATATATCGTAAGACTGTTACCGTCTTCGACAGTGATGCCTTCTTTCACCGTCAGCTTACAGCCGTCCGTCAGGATCAGATGCACGTTGCCCGAAACGGTCACCCTTTCGTCGATCGCCACTTCGCCATTTACCGTATACCATTTTTCACCGCTTCCGTCAGATGCTTTCCATTCGGTCGTGTCTTCGTCGATCTCTTTATAGGCCGGGCATAGTTCGTCCTTAAACTCCCTGCTTTCTTCGTCATAATACAGATACGGCACAGCATCTGCCTTCATGAATCGGCAATACTTGTCGGTGAGGGTGCTGCTCCAATCGGGATTAACACCCTCCGGTTTCGGGATACGCTCGTTTGCCCGGTCGTAGACTGCCATAGAAGAGCCAACGTAAATACCACCTTTCGCCCAAACAGCCTTTCCGGGGCCCTGTGCGGTTACAACGCCGGCCCTGACCGTTAACGTGCCGAGGGCTCTGATTCCGATTCCGCTCGTTCCCGTTCCCGTTGCAGTCACATTGTTGCCGTAGATCAAAATGTTACCCTTCGAATAAATACCGTACTCACCTGATGCGATCACATTGCCGAGGTGGATCGAAATATCGCCCCCTGCACCAATGCCGCCGCTATGACCTGTCGCGATAAGCGTACCGCCGTAGAATTCAATGGTATTGTCTGCACTGACAGCACCGTAAGCTGTATTGGTTGCGGTGGTAACGCCGCCGCCGAACACGATGCTGCCTCTGCTTGAGATCCCTCTCGTCGTCACATTTCCGCCGTAGATGCCAAGGTCTTTTCCGGTTGACGTGTTGATCCCATCGGCGATCAGACTGCCCATCCGGCTTCCGTCCGACTGGGCATAAATATTTAATGTACCGCCGGCATATATCTCTCCGTCTACCGTGAGGGTCTTGCCGTCTGCCAGGATCAGATTGACATCGCCGGAAATATCCAGGTATCTGTCAATCGTCACATCAGTATCCACCACATACCAGCCCTCTGTCCATGCTCCGGTGTCTTCGGTCACGGGGGTGTATGCGGTGCATTCGGCAGGGAAAAGTTTCCATGCGTATGCATCAAACCACTGATAGTTTACAACGGGCATTACGGTATAGAAAGCGCCCGTCAGGATGTCCGTCCATGTCTTGTCAGTCTGGGGGATCACCGCATTTTTGTCGGTGTCGTTGACCACCAGTTCATCGCCGATGGTGATGCTGTCGACTTTGAAAGCCTGTGCACCTTCGCCCGCTTTCACCGTTACCTTGCCGCCGTAGATTTTTACATCACCGCCGCCGAAGCCGAGATAGCCGTCGCCGATGCCCGATGCATTGTTCGCACCGGTTGCGGTTACATTTCCGCCGTAGATCGTGACGTTTCCTGCACTTCCTCTGTATCCGCCGCCGATGCCTGCTCTGTTTGCGTCTCCGGTCGCTGCGACTCTGCCGCCGTGAATTGTGATATTGCCGCAGTCAATACGACTGCCGCCGCCGATGCCTTTTCCTACCGTCAGCGTTCCCGTTTCGCCTTTTTGAGCAAAAATCGTAAGGCTGTCTTCGCCCGTAACATCAATCGTTCCCTCGACCGTGAGGTGGCAGCCGTCTTTTAAAATAAGCTTCACATCAGCAGGCTCCGGGATGAAACCCTCCGGGGCCTCTTCTTCAGTATACTCGTCCGCAACCTTGACGGAGCTGAGCGTTACATCGCCGCTTACCACATACCAGCCGCTTTCCCATGTGGTCATATCACTTGTGAGCAGCGTTGCACCCGTGGGAATTTCAGTTTCTGTCGAAACGACCTGTTTGTTGGTCTCATCCCAACTCCGGACGATATATTTATCTGTATCGACCGGCTCCTCCGCAAAGGCAGGAATTACCGATGCGGGCAGCAGACCGACGATCATCACGACCGCAAGCAGGATGCTCAAAAATCTTTTTTTCATAAATGACCTTCCTTTCCGGGAACCGTGCTTTCACGCACAGAGTGGCTCCCAATGGCGGTAAATTAACATATAGATATACAATTTTATTATAGCGGAATTCCCCCGGAATCGCAAGTGACATATATTGACAAAATCAAAAGCATGAACGTAGACCTTTGTGCGAGCTTGTCGCAAGAGGTCACAAAAGCACAAAAATCGCCGGAAGCTCCGTTCGAGGAGCCTCCGGCGCATTTTGATCGGCTTGCTCATGCCGGCTGACAGCGGGCAGGCTTAGCCTTTGCCCGAATACGGTTCATCGAGAATGGGAATGCCGGGAAACCTGCCGATGATCAGATGATTGTGCTTCAGCAGACATCGTCTCCGCTTGCATGGGGAACGTACAGGATCGGCTGACCGTCCGGCCCGATTACGAGCGGCTTTTCGATAACGGTGACTTCATCGGCGGTGAGGGTAACGGTCTCTGCCACGGTACCGTCAGCGAGTTGGATCACTTCATAGCCGGTAATGAATGCATGTCTCATACAGACATCCAACACCGTGTACTGCTTGCCGGCAAAATACTGACAGATGTTCAGCTTTGCTTCATAAATGGAATGGTGCTTCATATAGTACTCGATGATCTTTGTGGTGGCGGGCTCGATCAGGTGGGTGAAGGTGATGCCGGAAACGGTACCGTCTTCTGCGTAGTTCAGCTTGTAATCAACGCCGTCGATCCAGCGTGCATGGGGGGCATCGTCACACGTGCCCTCGATGCCGGCGATGCTGACATAAATTTCTCCGTCGGCGGGTTCGGCTGCAAAGCAGGTCATAGACAGCATTGCACAGGCAAGCACAAGGGCGAGTAAGAAAGCAATGATCTTTTTCATAATGGGTTCCTCCGTAAGTTGGTGTTTTTTTCTTTTGACACCTGTATATACGAATATCCGCGGAGGATGGCTACAAAAATACATAACTTTTCCGGACGTGCCGTGCCCGACCATAAAACGGAGGGCTCGGTGTGAGCCCTCCGTCTTGCTGCGGATATGCTTTATTTTGCTTCTGAGATATTCTGCACGAAGCGCATGATGATGGATGCAAATTCTGCTCTGGTAGCGGTATCAATCGGAGCGAGACAGGTCTTGCTGCCGGAGGCCTTGCCGGAAATGAGGCCGGCAGAAACTGCCCACTGCACATATTCCTTTGCCCACGAGGGAACGCTTGTACCGTCGGCGAAGCTGCCGAGATCAGCACGCCCGGAGGTGTCCTTGCCGAGATATTCAGCCATTTTCTTCATAAACACCGCCAGTTCCTGACGTGTCACGTTGCCGTTGGGGTCGAATTTGCCGTCGCCCTTGCCGGAGGCAAGACCGTTCTGTGCACACCATTCGATGGCGTTGGTAAACCACTTATCTGCGGGCACATCGGTAAAGGTCGCTTTGTATTCCACGGCGGGGCTGCCTGCCATACGGTAGAGGATGGAGGCGACCATTGCACGGCTGACCGTGGTGTCCGGCTCAAAGGTCAGCGCGTCTGTCTTTGTGCTGCCCATCAGTCCGCGGGTAATCACGAAGTCTGCCGCGGAATGATACCAGCTGCTGCGGTCGATGTCGGTATAGCCCTCGCAGGGATCGGTCTCTGTTTGCCCGAAATGGATCGTTGCGTTTGCCAGAAGATCATTTCCGTCATCAATATCTATTGCATTCCATTCTTCCTCTGTGCCGGGATAGTAAACATCTGTCAGTCCGGTGCAGTCTTTGAACGCATAATAGCCGATGCTCGTCACGCTGTTTCCGATCGTGATGCTCGTCAGCCCGGTGCAGCCGTAGAACGCATAATCGCCGATGCTCGTCACGCTGTCCGGGATCGAGATAGCAGTCAGCCCGGTGCAGTCGCGGAACGCATAGTTACCGATGCTCGTCACGCCGGACGGGATCGAGATAGCAGTCAGCCCGGTGCAGCCTACGAGCGCATGCTCGCCGATGTACGTCACGCCGTCAGGGATCGCGATAGCAGTCAGCCCGGTGCAGTTCCAGAACGTATTTTTTCCGATGCTCGTCACGCTGTCAGGGATCGAGATAGCAGTCAGCCCGGTGCAGTCCATGAACGCAGAATCAGAGATAGCCGTCACGCCGGACGGGATCGAGATAGCAGTCAGCCCGGTGCAGCCGGCGAACGCTACATTGCCGATGCTCGTCACGCTGTCAGGGATCGAGATAGCAGTCAGCCCGGTGCAGTCGCGGAACGCATAGTTACCGATGCTCGTCACGCCGGACGGGATCGTGATGCTCGTCAGCCCGGTGCATTTATAGAACGCATAGTTTCCGATGCTCGTCACGCTGTCAGGGATCGAGATAGCAGTCAGCCCGGTGCAGTCTTTGAACGCATAATAGCCGATGCTCGTCAGCCCGTCGGGCAGGGAAACAGATTTGATGGAGCTGCAGTAGGAATACCACGGGACATCAGAATAAATGTTCCAATTTGTCATCTCACCGCTGCCGGTGATGGTCAGCGTGTACGTGGAGATATTATAGCTCCAGCACAGATTATCGCCGCAGGTGCCGGAGGTCGCCGCGCTTGCAAACAGCACAGTCTGCGGCAGAAACGTCAGCAGCATTGTGACACATAAAAGCAGTGATAAAATTCGTTTTTTCATCTCGTATCCTCCCGGAATACTCATTATTATAACCCAAATTAATCATACACCCGTTTCCGGTAAAATGTCAACATTTTGGCATCTTTTTGTCGTGCTTTCTCGTGGCCGAATTTCGCACAAAGCCCGGTCAAGCAGATACCTCTGTGCTATCCTCGCCGAACACAAAGATGTCCGACTTTTTCTCTTTTTCAAACGCTTTTCAAAAACCCGAAAATTCCGAACGTTTTGACCCCGAAAACAGGGCGATTTCCGGTTTGAAACTTGTCCCGTTCGGCATAAAAGCGGAGGGCCCGGTGTGGGTCCTCCGCCTTGCTTTGAATATGTTTATTTGCCTGCATATGCCTTTGCAGATGCACCGTAGCAGTACAGTGCCCGCACAAGCATCTGCAGGGGCTCGTTTGTTACATCCTGCATACTGCTGATATAGGTATTGACAGAATACGTGACCGTCCTGCCGGTCTGCTTGCCGCTGCGGTAGAACGATGCCGTGACCGGCGCATCAAACTCGGTTGCCTTGATGCCGGGCACTTCCACATAATACAGTCCCGCCTCTGCGCACGCGAAATCCTTTTCCTCAAAGAGATATACGCGGTCGCCGATCGCTGCCTTGACGGTCAGATCGTCCGTCTTTTCCGCTGTGAAATACAGGCGGACGGCAAGTGCGTTGCGCAAAGCCAGCGTCGAGGCATACCAGTCGACTGCGGGATCCTTTTCACCCTCAAAGGTCGCCTTTGCAGGCTTTAGACCCTCAAACTTGCTCGGTGTCAGGTCGATGCCCTCCGTCACGAGTGCATCCGTGCGGTAGTTCGTGTAGCACTGTGCTGCCGCGCCGTAGGTCAGCAGATCGGACAACAGCGTTTTGAGCTTGTCATCAGAGGTCTTTTTCAGCTGATTGATGCAGTACTGCCGGATGCTGTAATCCTTCCGGACATCCGTGAAGGTCTCGCCGTTTTTCACGACGGTCAGCTCCGCCAGAATGCTGTCGCCCATGTGCTGCGGCGTGATGCCCGTGAAGGGGAAGATCCAGCTGCCATCGTCAGCCTTTTCCGGCGCGACGCGGCAGGAGGCACCGTTCATCGTGAACGTCATATAGGCTTCATCAAAACCCTCCGGCAGCTCTGCCGTATAAATCACGTCGATGTTGTCATTCAGCCGCAGATACGCGCTGTCGATCCGTGCAGCGTTCTCCGCTGCTCCGCAGACGGTGCAGATGCCGTCTTCAAAGCTGTGGCCCGTTGCAGGGATCTTTTCGGTGTAGGTGTCGCCGCAGACCGAGCAGGTATAGGTGATCTCGCCGTCCTCCGTGCAGGTGGCAGGCGTCTTTGCCGTGATCTCGTACTTGTGCTCGAAGCAGAAGGTGCCCATCGGATCGGTGGTATAGACCACGCCGCTCTTTTTGAACAGCGTGACGGCGGAGCTGCTGCTGTCGGAAAGGACAAAGCCCCTGGTCTTATCAAAATTCAGATACAGCGTCTTTCCGCCATTGCACGTGACGCTGAGGACTGCCGCACCGTCCTTGCCGATGCGTTCGACCTTCCACGCGACTGCAAAATCGCTGCTTTCTGCAGATGCCTGCACAAGCTGTCCCTTTGCATCAACGGCAAGATACCGCTCGCCTGTCCGCAGGTACCAGGTACCTCTGCTTTCGCCGGGTTCGAAGGAGAAGGTCGTTGCCTTTTCGCAGGCAGGTGCACCCGTTGTGCTGCTGATCGGGACAGTGCCGATGCGACCGGTCTCGCTGAGCACCAGACCGCTCCCCTGTGCTGCGAGCACAATGCTGTCGCCGGCAAACAGGTCGGAGGTCGAATAAACACCGCTGTAGGTGCTGCCGGGGAAATAGGAGTAGAGCGCATAGAACGTCATATCCTGTTCGGGATACCAGGTGTCGCCGGGCAGGCTGATGATGTCCGGACGGACGCGGCTCTGCTGTATGGGAGCATCCACCCAGCCGATGAAGTTATACGATGTCGATTCTACGGTCACACCGGAGCGTTTCTCCAGCCGGAACGAAACCGCGCATTCAAATTCCTCGCGATACATACAGTCCGCAATGATCACAATGATCGGGCGGTCAAACTTGCTGTACTCATGGCCGCAGTCATTGCATTTTAATCTGATGATATGACCGATGTGGGACAGCTCGAAGAAGTTGCAGCTTCCGACCGCATGTGCATTGCAGCGGATACAGGTGCCTGTATGCGTCTTGTCACCGTTGTAGACACAGTTGATCAGGTTGTGACCGAGTGCGGGGACTGCACCGGTCGTCGTGGCATGGCAGACGGTGCAGGTGAAGGTCTTTACGCCGTCGTCAGTGCAGGTCGGCTGTGTCGTGATCACGCCGTTGTCATAGGTGTGGTTTCCGGTCGGTGCGATCGACTCTGTGTAGCTGTCAGAGCAGCGGGAGCAGGCATAGGTGCGGATGCCCGCGGTGCCACAGGTCGCCGGAGTCGTCACGGAGTCATGATAGTCGTGCCCGAGGGCAGGCTCTGCTGCGGTCTGTGTTTCGCCGCAGGTCTGGCAGGTATAGGTCCGCACGCCGTCGGATGTGCAGGTGGGCTGTGTCGTGATCACGCCTGCGTCAAACACGTGGTCGCCGCCGAGTGCGGGGATGCTCTCCGTGTAGGTGTCATGGCAGCGGGAACATTCGTAGGTGCGAACGCCCGGCACGGTGCAGGTCGGCTGCGTTGTCACGGAGCTGACATAGTCATGTCCCAGAGCGGGGATCGCCCCGGTCCTTGTCACCGTATGGCAGACCGTGCAGGTGTAGGTCATCACGCCGGCAGCTAAGCAGGTCGGCTGTGTCGTGACGGTGCCGCTGTCCTCGCTGTGCGGCAGCATGGGATCTGTTGCGGTATAGGTGTCACCGCAGGCGGAACAGGTATAGGTCGTTGCACCGGCCGCGGTGCAGGTGGCAACCGTGGATGAAACCGCGGCATAGCTGTGCTGACCGGGTGCCGGGATCACGGTGCCGTATGCAAGGACTGTGCCGCAGTCATCGCAGACATCGTCACCGGTGTAGCCGTCCGTGAGGCAGCCTGCGGCAACCGCGTTTTGCAGCGAGTGATTGGTGTGGTCACAGGGAACCGTGCTCGACTGCAGCACGGTGGTATAGAAGGTGCGGTAGCCGGTATCGGTATCGATCTTATAAAGGTCGAGCACGGTCTGACCGCTTGTGCCTGAGGTGCCGCCCATTCGCCAATAGTCGTTCCCGCTGTTGGCAAGATCGGAGCGGAAGGACAGATAGCGATTTCCGTCGCCGATCAGTTTGAAGGTGCCGTCCTCCGGATCCTCCAGCGTCCACATAGTGGGCGTGCCGGCAAGTTTGAGATTGTTGGAGCTCGGGTTGTAGAGATAGCCGTTTGTGCTGTCTCCGAGGCAGAACGACGCATCAATGACTGTCACCGTCAGATGATTTTTGTCATCTGCAAGGACGGTATTGAGGTCGCCGTCAAAGGTGTATTTTTCCACATAGGTGGTGCCGCGAGTCTCCTGATACAGTGCCACGGAGGTCCCGTGCGCAACGATGACGAGCTCATCGCCGTCCTGCAGGGTATCGCCGGCTGTCATCTGCATCAGGGACTGCACACCGGCACCGCCGACATATTCATCGTAAGTATAAAGTGCCGTCAGCGTTTCGTTGCCGGTAACGGGATAGGCTGCACCCGCCGGATAGAAGACCGGCGCCGTCTGGGTGTCATTCACCGTGCCGCTTACCCAGCCCGCAAACGAATAGGCGTGTGCATTCGCGGTCGGGTTGCCGGTGGGCGTCGGGAGGGTGACCGTGCTGTTTACATAGCCGATGACCGGTGACGGCTGCGTCACACCGTTCGGAACGGCAAAGGAGATCGTGCGGGGCGTGTTCTGTGCGAGCGTGATGCTCACCGTCGCGTCCGCAGTCATGCCCGTCACGAAAACATGGCTGCCGTTGACGATAGCGGTGCCGGAGCTTGCCACCGCACTGTCGATATAGCAGCCCGGTGCGAGCGAAACGGAAACCGTGTAGTTGTTGACGACCGTTGCCGTGCCGAGTGCAGGATCGTTGACAGCTGCACTGATGACATGGTACGGGGAGTTGCCGGTGATGGCATCGCCGGAGGGCGTGAGCATATCGGCAGGGGGTGTCAGGCCGAACATATACCAGGCAAGCTCAGGGTAGTCGATAAAAACATTGCGGTTGCCCTGGAAAGACTGTGCAGCATCGTTTCTGCCCATTTCCCAAGTGTCAACGGGATCTTCCGCACACCACTGCAGGAGCGTGTTCAGGCTTTCGATACAGGCAGAGCCGTCGCAGTTTCCTTCCACGGGGCCGAGAATAAAATTGTTGTACGCGACGGAAGAAGTTGACTGTGCTGTGTAAAGATTGGGCTGCTTCCATCTGGTATAGACATAGAGCAGAATGCGGGCGCAGTCGCCCTTGACATTATCTGCGGGCTCAAAAACAGAGCCTGTACACCAGCCGCCGAAATTGCCGACTTCATCGAAAACCTGCGTGGCACCGGACAAGCCCTGTGCCGTTCCGTAGGGTTTGTTGTTGTGCGGTTGCTGATTGATCCATGCGCTCGCGGGGCGCAGATGATGCAGATCGGCACCGCCGTCATTCTCTATATAGGTCGCACGGGACTTACACCAGACATGCTCGCGGTTGACAAAGCTGCCGTCCCAGGTGCGGTATCCGCCTGCCCAGAGCAGCTTCATATTGCCGGAGGTATCGCCGTTTTCACAGTCTGTGTAGGCATACCATGTCATATGGTTGGTATAACTGACAGAGCCGGTCTGCGTGCTGCTCATCAGCGTATAAAGAGCATCATACAGATCGTTGCCGACGGCGGCATACAGACTGTTTGTGGTGTCTGCGGCACCGGGCAGGGCTTTGAGCTGGGCATAGGTGTTTGTGCCGGTGTAATAGGCGAGCGCGTCCGGACTCAGCTCTGTGCAGATATCATTCCGCACACCCCAGTTGCGGACATACGAGTCCGCCGAAACAAGCGTCAGCCCGGCAAACAGTGCCAGAAGCAGACACAGGGTCAGCAAAAGTGAGATCGTGCGTTTCCATGCAGTTTTTTTCATTGTTGTTCCCTCCGTTGCAGAAGTCGTTTTTTGCGGAATCTGTGCCGGGAAAAGGGAGTTTTTCTTACAATTTCACATTACCGTGTTTTCTGATATTTGTCAATTCTTCCTGAATAAAAAAACAACAGAATCGAATAAAAATCGGACAAAAATATTATGTTTTTATCTTCTTATAACACAAAAGCACAAAAAACCGCCGGAGGCTCCGTTTGAAACCTCCGGCTTACGATATGATGCTTTGCAGAGTTATTAGTCTTGTCCCCACGCAGTACCGTAAATTTCGTATTTACCCGGTTCGGGTACACCCGGTATTTCGGATTTCCACGGTGCTTCGGATTCAGATCCTTCGTTTGTGTTGGGAGTCCATCCGGGTATGTTGCTTTCAGGCTCAGTGCCTCTACTCGGTCTTGGCAGTCCGTTTTCGGGCACGCTCCATTCGGCAGGTTCTGTTCCGCCTGTTACAGCTTCGAGTTCTGTATCTTTAAGTTCTGCCTTTGTGTTTTCCATAATTATTAATTTCCTCCGTTTTTTTCAGTTGCTTCGGACACTTTGCAGCTTCATTATATTCGTCTTCCTTTTTGCTGTCAAGCAGTCAACTCCGGTGTGATTAAGTTGTTTGCAATTTGCAATCATCTGGTCCCATGACAGTCGCTGTCGTTTTCTGGCAGCTTCGGCTCAGTGCTATATGTGGGTTCTTTCTGAAAGGTTCAAATCCACCTTCCCCCGTTTTCGCCCGAAATCAAAAGTGGCTGCTGATTTGTAGCCTTTTGACACTTTCTCGAAAAATGCGTCAAACATTTTTCCTGTGAAAACCGCGGATTTTCCCCGGAAAAAGGGAAAACACACACATTTACATACTTTACAAATGAGTGTGTTTTCCTGCCTGTGTTTCACCAAAAGAACCGTTTAGGGGGGCTGTTACACTAAAAGAACCGTTTTGGGGGTGTGTTACACCAAAAGAACCGTTTTTGCAGGGCGATTTCCGGTTTGAGATCTGTCCCGCAAGGCATAGAAAAGCGGAGGGCCCGGTGTTGGGTCCTCCGCTTTGCGTGTGTTTATCTGTTTGCGTATGCCTTTGCCGATGCACCGTAGTTGTACAGTGCTTTCACAAGGGCTTCGAGGTTTGCGTTGCCGCAAGCCTGCGTGCCGCAGATGTAGGTGTTGACACAGTAGCTGACCGTTCTGCCGATGGGCTCACCGTTCCGGTAGAAAGCAGCAGTTACGGTGTCGTCAAACTCTGTCGCCATAATGCCGTCGAAGGTGATGTAATACTTTCCGTCACCGGCATCCTCAAAGGTATCGAAGAGCCGTGTTCTGCCGTTGATACTGACTTCGACCGTCAAGCCGTCCGTGCTGTCGGTCACAAAGGTGAAGCGTGTTGCAAGGTCATTGGACAGCACCAGCGTTGCAGAGATCCAGTCAATGTTTGCATTGGCTTCGCCCGTGAAGGAAACCTTCTTGCCGCTGAGTGCTTCAAACGTGCTCGGCGTGAGGTCGAGACCGCTTGTAACGAGG
>JAZUDF010000029.1:0-3466 GCA_045639485.1 Faecousia sp.
CCTGCAGGCGGCGTACCGTGGTTTTCGGTTTTTTGAGCTGCGGTGCAAATTCGCCGTAACGGGTGATCGGGCCCTGGACGTATTTGGGGAAGAAGAGAACGGAGCTTGCGTAGTTCAGAAGATTGCCCTCGCAGCGGATCGTGCCGCGGGAGACGTCAACGAGATAGGCAATGCCGGCAAAGGTGTAGTAGCTCAAACCCGTGGGCTTGGTGGCGATGACGCCAGTCATGGCAAGGATGCTGACAAGCAGCAGAAGTCCCGCATCCACGCAGATGCCGGTGAAAAGCCAGGTCTTTGCCCCGCGTTTGACATCCGTCTGCACAAGCAGACCGAAAAGGTAGTTGGCACAGGCAAAGGCAAGCACGCAGATGAGTCCCGGGATGCCGTCGATGACGCAGAAGATCGCACTGCCGAGCAGCATCAGCACGCGGCGGTACTTCACCGGGCAAACTGCGTAAACCAGAAAGAAGATCGAAAGGAAGATCAGAAACGTCGTACTGCTGATAACCATAGAAACAAAACTCCCGTTGCAGTAGTATATGCAGGTCGCAGGGTGTCAAATCACCCGCGAAAAAATCAACATTTTGTAGAATTCGATTTATTTTATCATAGATATTGTAGAAATGCAACGGAATTCTTGCCAAAAACGCCGACACGGAAGTCCGTGTCGGCGTTTCTTTTTAAAAATCAAGCGTATCTACTTGCGGCAGCAGCCGGCTGATCCTCGTGCGGCAGTCTTCGATGACCTTCGTCTGCTCCTCGGTCTGCTCCGTCATGCGGCGTACCGTGTGACGCAGAAGCCGCACCGCACCGAGCAGCTCGGCCTTTTGCTCTACGCTTCGGACAATCGCTTCGTCCGTCGTTTCAAGGTAGGCAGGCAGGAATTTCTTCCAGACGGTGTTCGCCAGTGTGTACGGTATCCCGAGAAACCGTTCCACTGCCGTGGGATCGACCGCACCGTGACCGACGTAGGCAAGATACATATTGCAAAGATCAAAGATGGGGTGACCGTGGCAGAGCGTGTCCATGTCGATGAGGATCATCTCGCCGTTCTGGCACAGAATATTGTTGGTGTGGTAGTCGCCGTGGAGCATCGTCATGCAGTCGGGTACCTGTGCGACAAGGCTCTGCAGCTTTTCCGCATCCTGTGCGGGCAGATAGGGTGCTGCCTGCGAAAGCCACTGTCCTGCATACTCCTTCACGTCCGGCATGTCGGTTCTGCGTACTTCGGTTGCATGAAGTTTCCGCAGAAGAGCGGCAAGCTCCCCGATATACGCATCCAGTTTTTCCGGCTGCTGCAGGATAAGACTCGTATAGGAGGTCGCGTTCAGAAGCTCGAACACGGAGCCGTAGCTGTTGCCGACCTTGACGATCTCATAGGAGATCGCCGTCGGGATGTCGAGCACCAGTGCACGTCTGGCAAGCTCCCGCTCGCGTTTGGCATCCGGCAGGCTCTCCGCTTTTTTGTAGACCTTGACGATGGTTTCCGCGTCATAGCGGTAGACCGTGCCCTTGGCACCCCGGCCGATGATCTCGCAGCCGTCCACGGAAAGCGTGCGGTACGCCCGCTCGATCGGCATCATCTCGGTAAAGCCCGTCATTTCAAAAATGTCGTAGACCTCCGGCGTGGCGTTCACGATGCGTAACGTCGGCTCCCTGCGGCGGAGTTTCAGCAGCATACGCAGTCCCGCACTGGACAGATACTGCAATCCCTGCACGTCAAGAACGAGGGCGTCGTGCGGCTGTGCGGTGATGCGATCCAGCTCGGCTGCATACGCCTCTGCATTCGCATGGTCGATCTTTCCCTCGGCAAACGCCTTCAATATGCGATTGTCAAGCGTTGATTTCATCGTATCTCTCCCCGCGTGCATCTTTTTCTCACTATACTGCATCGCCGTGGAAATTGCAAGTTTCTTGCAGTTTTCAAAAGTAGTTTTTGCATATTGCGGCAGAATGTGCTACAATAGGTTGGATAGGAGCGATGCTATGCAGTTTTTATCTGAAAGTCCGGCTCGGACAGAGGCCTTCGGTGCTGCCCTCGCCGCACATCTGCGGCCGGGTGACGTGATCGCGTTTCGCGGTGACCTCGGTGCAGGAAAGACCGCACTCACGCGTGGGATCGCCGCAGGTCTCGGCATCCAAGAGAGTGTCACCAGCCCGACTTATACGATCGTAAACGAATATCTTTCCGGCAGACTGCCGCTGTTCCACTTCGATATGTACCGTCTGCACTCCGCCGACGATCTGTTTGACATCGGCTGGGAAGACTATCTCGAACGCGGCGGCGTGTGTGCCGTGGAGTGGAGCGAGAACGTGCAAGACGCGATGCAAGGTGCGATCACGGTCTCGATCGACCGTGTCGACGGGCAGGACGATGCCCGCTGCATCACAGTGACAGGAGGCGGTTTTGATGAGAATTTTAGCCTTTGAAACCTCCGCGAAAGCTGCCTCATGTGCCATTTTGCAGGACGGCGTGCTGCTTGGAGAATACTACCAGAACAACGGGCAGACACACAGCCGCACGGTAATGAAGCTGGCACAGGATCTACTTGCAAACTGCGATCTGACACCTGACGGCATAGATTACGTTGCCTGGGCAAACGGCCCCGGCAGTTTTACCGGCATCCGCATCGGTGCCGCAGCCGCCAAAGGCTTCTGCTGGGGCGGCGAAAGGCCCGCACTGCCCGTTTCCACCCTGGAAAGCATGGCGTACGGCTGTGCATCAGACGGCATCGTCTGTGCCTGCATGGATGCAAGACGGCAGCAGGTCTACAACGCCGTGTTTGAACGCAAAGGCGGCGAAGTACTCCGGCTGACGGAAGACCGTGCGATCAGTGCGGAAGATCTTCTTGCCGAACTGACGGCACTTGAAAAACCGGTTTTGCTCGTCGGTGACGGTGCGGCACTTTGTTACGATCTGTTCCGTGACCGCCTGCCAAACCTCACACTTGCCCCCGAACACGTGCGGCAGCAGCGTGCCGCCGGCGTGGCTTTGGCGGGCCTTGCCCTTCTGAAAACAAACGGTGCTGCTTCCGCACAGACTGCCGTTCCGAATTATCTGCGTCTTTCCCAGGCCGAACGCGAACGCCTGGCGAGAGAAACGAACAAAGGAGATTAAAAATATGGGTTCTTTACACGTTTTGGATCATCCGCTCATTCAGCACAAGCTCTCCATCCTGCGAGACAAGGCCACCGGCGTCAAACAGTTCCGTGAAAGCGTCGGCGAAATTTCCGCACTGATGTGCTACGAAGCAACGAGAAACCTTCCGACCGAGGAAGTGGAGATCGAAACTCCCGTTGCGATCGCAAAATGCCGCGTGCTGGCAGGCAAGAAGCTCGCCATCGTTCCCATTCTGCGTGCAGGTCTCGGCATGGTGGACTCCATGATCGACCTCATGCCCTCTGCAAGGATCGGTCACATCGGTCTTTACCGTGATCCCGAGACGCACGAGCCCGTGGAATACTA
>JAZUDF010000030.1:0-9361 GCA_045639485.1 Faecousia sp.
CAACAGTGCCAGCCAGGAAGAAAGATCTGTCGTACCTGCAATCAGTCCGAGCAGGAGGGAACTGACCATGCCGGCACCGAGACACAGCAGCGTGTGGCAGCCGGAAAAGCTCAGAACGATGACGAGGATCACGGGCGTGATCATATAAAACGGCACGTCGCTTTGCACCTGCTGCAGCAGCAGCCACACGGAAGGCCGTTCCGCTTCCCAGGAGGCATACAGCCCCGGATCGATCTGTGAGATTGCGGAGGCGGCGTTGCCGGTGGTGCTTGGATACGACAGCCCCGCAAGATAAAAGATCACGATCGTGATCACGAAACAGCCCACCGACCACACGCACTGGTGCTTGATGCGGTCGACGATCCGCACGTCGTTCTGCTCACAGCTCAGGATGGTGGTGTCGGAGATCATGCCGATGCCGTTGCCGAAGCAGGCACCGCCGGCGATCGCACCGAGCGTCAGCACGATATTGCCGCCGACGATGTGGTTAAGCCACAGAAAGATGGGTGCACATGCGGCAAAGGTGCCCCAGGAAGAACCGGTCGCCACAGAGAGCATGCCCGTCACAAAGATCGCCACGG
The DNA here is from genome assembly GCA_045639485.1 of Faecousia sp. Lineage (GTDB taxonomy): Bacteria > Bacillota > Clostridia > Oscillospirales > Oscillospiraceae > JAFRPC01. Next base: position 582 of record JAZUDF010000030.1, read on the forward strand.
GAGCGATGGTGCGGCCGGTCACGCCCATGGCAAGTGCGAGGTTGATGAGGGACGCACCGACGCCGGTTGCCATGAAGCACTCTGCCACGCCGTAGGCGAACATCAGAATGAAGAAGATCAGCGTGATGTTGCTTGCTTCCTTCAGCCCGTGCGAAAACGCCTGCTCAAAGCTACAGCGGTTTGTGATGATATAGACAACGGCTGCGGCGAAGGTCGCGATCGGTGCTGCCACCAGCATATCGAGCTGAAAGCCGATGATCAGCACGGCAAGAATGATCAGCGGCAGAAACTTCAGTGCCTCGATCCAGCCGTATTCTTTTTTGAAAGTAGGATTGTCCATGTGCTTTGACGTTCCTTTATTTCAAATAGTCCGTAACGGGATCATTTTACCAAAAAAAGCAATAAAAGTAAACAAAAAACTGCCGCAGCCTGATGCTGCGGCAGTTTTTTGCAAAACTTACTTTTTCTTGAACAGACCTGCGAGCTTGGCGAACAGTCCGCTGCCGCCGAGCTTGGCTTTGACCGCTTCCACGATGCCCTTGATTTGGTCTTCGGGCAGGTCGATGCCGCCGAGCAGACCCTTCACGGTGTCAATGGGGTTCTTCTTGAAATCTTTGGTCAGAGCCTTATCGCCCTGCAGTTTGCCGAGGATCTCTTCAATCTTTTCTTTGATATCCATAATTGCCATCTCCTTGTTTTGAATTTATCGCTGTTTTCAGTATACCACAGCCGTTTTCCTGTTTCAATCTTGTATTTTTGAAAATTATGTGTAAAATATAAGTGCAGGGGGGGCGGGATCATGGAAAAAACGAATGCGATCCGCATGCTGGACAGACAGAAGGCGGAGTATCAGATACATACCTACGACGGCGGTGCACTGAGTGGTGTGGAAGTCGCGGCCGTTTTACAGCAGGAACCTGCCCGGGTGTTCAAAACGCTCGTGACCGTCGGCAAATCGGGCGGGCACTATGTTTTCATGATCCCGGTCGCCGAAGAATTAGACCTGAAAAAAGCGGCAAAAAGCGTCGGTGAAAAATTTGTCGAAATGCTCCCGCAGAAGGAATTGCTGCCCCTGACGGGCTACGTCCACGGCGGCTGCAGTCCCATCGGCATGAAAAAACAGTTTCCTACTGTTGTACATCAGACTGCGGCGAGCTTTCAGCACATCTTTTTCAGTGCGGGCAAAATCGGCATGCAGATCGAAACGGCACCCGCAGTTTTAGAGCGGGCAGTCCGGCCGACCTATGCCGACGTGACGTTCTGACAAAAAACTTGACACGGAAAGAAGCGTGTGCTAAACTGCAGGTAATGAGAAACCGATGATTGAGAGAAGTAACCGCAGGCACTTTGCGACAGAGAGTCGGGGAGGGTGTGATCCCGATGACAGATCCTGCGATGAATGGACTCAGGAGGGCCGACCGAGCGGCAGAGCCGTTAGGAAGGACGCGGGCTTCGCGTTACAGAAGCAGCGTATGATGGTACGCAAAAGTGCGTTCCTTACGGAACGAAGATAGGTGGCACCGCAGGAGTTTTGCTCTTGTCCTATGAATGAATTCATTGGGATAGGGGCATCATTTTTTTGTCCCTATCGAAACAAGGAGGAGCCGACCATGGCAAACAATCAAGTACCCTACAAAATCTATCTGGAAGAGAGCGAAATGCCGAAGGCATGGCTGAATTTGGCCGCCTGCATCGACGTGCCGCCGATGTTAGATCCCGCAACGGGCAAGCCTGTTACGAAAGAGCAGCTCGAGGCAGTTTTCACTAAAGGTGCCGTCGAGCAGGAACTCAACCGCACGGATAAATATATCCCCATTCCCGAGGAAGTCCGCAGCTTCTACCGCATGTACCGCCCGTCTCCCGTGGTGCGTGCGTATAACCTCGAGCAGCTGCTGGGCACCCCTGCGGAGATCTACTATAAATTTGAAGGCACCAACACCTCCGGCAGCCATAAGCTCAACAGTGCCGTTGCGCAGGTGTACTACGCCAAGCAGCAGGGTCTGAAGCATGTCACCACCGAGACCGGTGCAGGCCAGTGGGGCACAGCCCTTTCCATGGCGTGCGGTTTCTTCGGCCTGGGTCTGCAGGTCTTCATGGTCAAGGGCAGTGCCATGCAGAAGCCCTACCGCAAGGCAGTCATCGAAACCTACGGCGCCAAGGTCACTCCGTCTCCCTCCGACACCACGGAGGCAGGCAGAAAGATCCTTGCCGACAAGCCCAATACCACCGGCTCCCTCGGCTGTGCCATTTCCGAAGCACTGGAAGTCGCGGCAAAGACACCCGACTGCCGTTATCTTCTCGGCAGCGTGATGAATCACGTTTTGCTGCACCAATCCGTGATCGGTCTGGAGGCAAAGACAGCACTCGACAAATACGGCATCACACCCGATATCATCATCGGCTGTGCCGGTGGCGGATCCAACCTCGGCGGTCTCATCGCACCTTATATGGCGGACAGACTGGAAGGCAAGAACAACATCGTCTTCCGTGCGGTCGAGCCTGCAAGCTGCCCGAGCCTGACCCGCGGCACCTACGCCTATGACTTCGGCGATACGGGCAAGATGACACCGCTCATGAAGATGTACACCCTCGGCAGCGGCTTCATTCCCTCATCCAACCACGCAGGCGGCCTGCGTTACCACGGCATGAACGCCATTTTGTCCAAGCTCTACGACGACGGCTATATGGAGGCCGTTTCCTACGAGCAGACCAAAGTCTTTGAGGCGGCAGTTGCCTTTGCCCGCATCGAGGGCACCCTGCCCGCACCCGAATCCAGCCATGCCATCCGTGCTGCGATCGACGAGGCCATGCGATGCAAGCAGACGGGCGAACACAAGAAAATTTTGTTCGGCCTCACCGGCACGGGCTATTTTGACCTCACTGCCTATCAGGCCTTCCGCGAGGGCACGATGAGCGACTATATCCCCACGGATGACGAGCTGAAAGCCGGCTTCGCCACCCTGCCGCAACTGTAATTTCACAGACAATCCCCGGCAGAAAAGCACCGCCTTTCTGCCGGGGTTTCTTATGCCTTTTCGCCCCGTAGGGGACGATGCCCACATCGTCCCGCCAAATCGGGATTTAGTGAGATGCTTGTACTGCACTTTATAGGGCGTCCTTGCGGGACTGCGAAGCAATCGCCGAATAGCGATAAAAAACATACGTGCAGAGTAACCGTTTGCGCACAGATTCCGTCTATTGTTATAGAAGATGACAACGAAGCAATGAAAAATGACACCAACATGGTCATCTGATCGGAGGGATTATGGAAGATTACGAAATCATCAAATTGTACTTTGAAAGGTCTGATCAGGCAATCAATCAAACAGCTGCAAAATACGGAGACTATTGCTTTCATATTGCCTTTCGGATTCTCGACGATTTTGAAAGCAGCGAGGAATGTGTGAATGATTCCTATTTGTCCGTATGGAATCATATTCCGCCGGATATACCGGAGTGCTTTCGTGCCTACATAGGAAGGATCACCCGCAATCTTTCGCTCGACAGATATCGGGCAGGCAAAGCACAAAAGCGCGGTGCGGTACTTTGCGAACAAATATCCGAAGAGCTTCGGAATTTTGCTGCGGCAGATAAAACGGCGTTTGAAGCTATTGACAAGATTGCTTTCAAAGAAATCATGCACACATTTTTATCTTCACTTTCCAAACAAGACCGCATTATTTTTGTACAAAGGTACTGGTATTTTTGCAAGGTGAAAGAAATTGCAGAGCCTCTCGGGATGAGTGAAAGCGCAGTTAAAGCGTCTTTGTATCGCTCCAGAAAGACACTAAAGAGAAATCTTGAAGAAGGGGGAATTTATCTGTGAAATGGGTGGATTATGCAATGCTGATGGATACGATCGATGCGAAGTTTGTAGAAGAAGCGGCTTCCGTGAACGAAAGCGAGCATAAAAAAACGTCAAAAAAACGATGGGGCATATGGGTGGCTGCGGCTGCTTGCCTACTTCTCATTGCAGGCGGCGTTTTTTCAACCATCAGATTTTTCGGAAATCATCGGTCGGCAGAAAACGCCTTCGTCAGTGATCAGTTCAAACAGTATGGCTTGCATGCCGAAAAGCTCTCCGAGCCGTTCTTGCTGCCCGGAGAAAGCGGCAGTGCCATGTCACCCGAGGAGTTTTCAGCCGTTCTCAAAAATAGCAGCGTGGTTCAGGTTGCCCTGCATGATCCGGAGTTTACAGTCGTGTCGGGCGAGGACACCTATCACTACTACTTGACGGCAAATGCAACTGTCGAGGAGCAGTTGTGGGGAACGATCAGTACAGAAAGCTTCATGCTTTGCTCTGAAGTTTCTTCGGAAATGCTGCCTAATGATAAGTTCCCATCCGATCTTTCGTTTGACGGAAAATGTACGGACTGTTCATGGCTTGTTGCAGTGCAGCCCGCTTCCGAAATAAGCTGGGAAATTGACGGAGAAACGATACCTGCGGAAACGATCAGCGAATACTGCGTTTCTCAGGTTATCGCACCTGTACCGGACTGCTTGCAGCTGGTCGCAAAAGAAGACGCTTTCCTCTACAAATATGTCGGCGATACAAAAACGATTGATATCCCCGGACTGAACTTTACGTTGTCACTGCCTGAAAACTGGGCAGGCGGAGTGGATGTTTTTCTTGCATCGACAATGGATGGACCTAATTATAACACATTGATCGTTTCCAATCGTTCACTTTCTGAAGAATACGGAAAGCATTTTCCGAGTTCGGAGGACAATGCAATCAGCAAAACCCTTGATGGTGTTCTGAAAATTCATTGGGTGCCTTTTGGCACGTGGGACTATTCACAGGACATTGCAAACGGGTATTGCATCGACTGCGGGACATTGGACGGCTATCAGTATGTTATGTGGGCGACGCATCAGGAAAACCCGTACGACAGCGGCGATGCGATCATGCGAAATATGCTGATAGAAGAGATCGGGCAAGAAAAATATGACGCTTTGGTAGGCAGCTATCAATGCACACCGAGTGAGGCAAAGAATTGGCTGACTTATCGAAAACAATGACTGCGAAGACATGTATGGTAAAGCAAGCATCAGTACATAATAACGGAAGCGGCGGGGATTTCTCCCCGCCGCTATAATTTTTATCATAATTTTTCCCGCTTCAAACGGTTGTATGTTGTCATTTTCTATGCTATAATATCCTTTACGATATTTCCTTTACGGAGCGAAAAATGAACGATAAAATCAAAATTCGCGGTGCACGCGAAAACAACCTGAAAAATATCGATGTCACCATCCCGCGTGACAAGTTAGTCGTCTTCACGGGACTATCCGGCTCCGGCAAATCGTCCCTTGCCTTCGACACCATCTATGCCGAAGGACAAAGACGCTACGTCGAGTCACTGTCGAGCTATGCCCGCATGTTTTTGGGACAGATGGACAAGCCGGACGTCGACTCCATCGACGGCCTTTCTCCCGCGATCTCCATTGACCAGAAGACCACCTCCAAAAACCCGCGTTCCACCGTCGGCACGGTGACGGAGATCTATGACTATCTGCGTCTTTTGTGGGCACGTGTCGGTGTACCGCACTGTCCGAAGTGCGGCAAAGAGATCCAAAGACAGACCATCGACCAGATCGTTGACAAGGTGATGAAGCTTCCGGAAGGCACCAAATTTCAGGTGCTTTCTCCGGTCATCCGCGGCAAGAAGGGCGAGCATGCAAAGGTGTTCGAGGATGCCCGCAAGGGCGGCTTTGTCCGCGTGCGTGTGGACGGCGTCATTTACGATCTGACCGAAGACATCGTTCTCGATAAAAACAAAAAACACCACGTCGAGCTCATCGTTGACCGTCTTGTCATGCGGCCGGATCTTGCCCGCCGTTTGACCGACTCCATCGAAACGGCGTGCTCTCATTCCGGCGGTTTAGCCATCATTTACCGCATGGACACCGAAGAAGACCTGACCTTCTCACAGAACTACGCCTGCGAGGACTGCGGCATCTCGATGCCCGAGCTCTCGCCGCGGATGTTCTCGTTCAATAATCCCTACGGAGCCTGTCCGACCTGCTCCGGTTTGGGCTTCCAACTGGTCGTCGATCCCGACCTCATCATCCCCAACAGATCTCTCTCCATCATGGACGGCGGCATCGAGGCCTCCGGTTGGGGCAACGTCCGCAGCGACTCCATCGCAAGGATGTATTTTGAAGCCCTCTCCCTGCGTTACCGCTTCAATCTCTACGATCCCATCGAAAAACTGCCGGAAAGTGCCCTGCAGGCCATTCTATACGGTACCAACGGCGAAAAACTGAAACTTCATTATGAACGTGCCAACGGACGCGGCACGATGGAGCAGGCGTTCGAGGGCATCATCCCCAACCTGGAACGCCGCTACCGCGAAACGCAGTCCGATGCCATGCGGAAGGAACTGGAGGACTATATGTCCACCAAGCCCTGCCCCGACTGCGGCGGCGAGCGTCTGTCTGAAATTTCCCGTGCCGTTACGGTCGGCGGGATGCGGATCATGGACTTCTGCAAACTGCCCGTAAGACAGGCATTGGAGTTTATGGAGAACCTGAAATTAGAGGGCAATCTCGCCACGGTCGCAGAGCAGATCGTCCGCGAGATCAAGTCCCGATTGAGCTTTCTGCAAAGCGTCGGCCTGCAGTATCTGACGCTCTCTCGTGCGGCGGCAACACTCTCCGGTGGCGAGAGTCAGCGTATCCGCCTTGCCACGCAGATCGGCTCAAGCCTGATGGGCGTCCTCTATATCCTGGACGAGCCCTCGATCGGCCTGCACCAGCGTGACAACGACAAACTCCTCGACACCCTGCGTCATCTGCGTGACCTCGGCAACACCCTGATCGTCGTTGAGCACGACGAGGACACCATCCGTGCGGCGGACTATATCGTAGACATCGGCCCCGGTGCGGGCATTCACGGCGGTGAGCTCGTGGCCAGCGGCAGCCTTGACGACGTCATTGCGGAAAAGCGAAGCATCACGGGACAGTACCTGTCCGGTGTGAAGAAGATCCCCGTACCGTCTTCCCGCCGCAAAGGCAGCGGCAAGGAACTCAAGGTTTTCGGCTGTGCGGAAAACAACCTGCAGGATATCGACGTATCCATTCCGCTCGGCACCTTCACCTGCGTGACCGGCGTCTCCGGCTCGGGCAAATCCTCACTCGTCAACGAGATCATCTCGAAAAAATTAGCGGGAAGCCTCAACCACGCCCGCATCCGTGCCGGCAAGCACGACCGTTTCGAGGGCATCGAGCATCTGGACAAGGTTATCTGCATCGACCAGAGCCCGATCGGACGCTCTCCGCGTTCCAATCCTGCGACTTATACTGGCCTGTTCAACGACATCCGCGATCTGTTTGCCTCCACGCAGGATGCCAAGCTCCGCGGCTACGGCCCGGGCAGATTTTCTTTCAACGTCAAGGGCGGCAGGTGTGAGGCGTGTGCAGGCGACGGCCTGCTCAAGATCGAAATGCACTTTTTGCCCGATGTCTACGTTCCGTGCGACGTCTGCCACGGCAAACGCTATAACCGCGAAACGTTGGAAGTAAAATTCAAGGGCAAGACGATCGCGGACGTGCTCGACATGACTGCGGACGAGGCACTGGAGTATTTCCAGAATCTGCCGCGTCTGCGTGACAAGGTGCAGACACTCGTCGACGTCGGCCTCGGCTACATCAAACTCGGCCAGCCGTCCACCACGCTCTCGGGCGGTGAGGCACAGCGTGTGAAGCTCGCAACCGAGCTCTCCCGCCGATCCACCGGCAGCACGTTCTACATCCTCGACGAGCCGACCACGGGCCTTCATATGTACGATGTGGAAAAACTCATCGGCATTCTGCAAAGGCTTGTCGGAAACGGCAATACCGTGCTCGTCATCGAGCATAACTTGGATGTCATCAAGACTGCCGACCATATCATCGACCTCGGCCCCGAGGGCGGTGACGGCGGCGGTACGGTCGTTGCGACCGGAACCCCGGAGGAAATCGCACAGTGCGAAGCCTCCTTCACGGGACAATATCTGAAGAAATGCCTGAATAGTGGAGCGTAGGGCAGGATGTCCCATCCCGCCGTAGGGGCGACCCTTGCGGTCGTCCGCAGAGAGGAGCAAATTATGAAATATGCATTAATTACCGGCGGCAGCCGCGGCATCGGTGCGGCGACTGTCCGTGCCTTTTGTCAGGCAGGCTATGAAACCGCATTCTTCTATGCAAAGGACGAAGCGGCGGCAAATGCTGTTGCAGCCGAGACCGGTGCAAAAGCCATTCGCTGCGACGTGGCGGATGCAGAAGCGGTCAAGAAAGCATTCGAAGCACTTCCCTGCGTGGATGTGCTTGTCAACAACGCCGCAATTTCCCATATCGGCACGATCCGCGATATCTCCGAGGCGGAATGGGATCGGCTCTTTGCCGTCAACGTCAAGGGTATCTATCACTGCGTGAATGCGGTTTTGCCCGGGATGCTCGAAACCAAATCCGGCTGCATTCTCAACATTGCCTCCATGTGGGGCGAGGTTGGTGCGAGCTGCGAGGTCTGCTACTCCGGTGCCAAGGGTGCGGTGATCGCCATGACCAAGGCACTGGCAAAGGAACTTGCACCCTCCGGCATCCGCGTCAATGCCGTTTCTCCCGGTGTCACCGACACGGATATGATCGCCCACCTGAATGCAGAAGAACGTCAGGCACTTGCAGACGAAACACCGCTCGGCCGGATCGGCAGACCGGAGGAGATCGCAGACGCCTTGCTGTATCTCGCGTCGGCGGAATTCGTTACCGGACAGATCCTCTCCGTCAACGGCGGCATC
>JAZUDF010000031.1:0-2981 GCA_045639485.1 Faecousia sp.
GAGGCTTCAATGGGCGGCATGCGTGTGATGCCGATGGATAAGGCTGCCCCGCAGGGCGATCTGTTCATCACCACCACCGGCTGCCGCGACGTCATCACGAAAAAGCATTTTGAAGTCATGAAAAACAATGCCTTCCTCTCCAATGCCGGACACTTCAACGTGGAAGTCAACGGCGAAGAGCTGGAAAGAATGGCAGTCCGCGTCTTCCCCAGACGGCAGGATATCGTGGGTTACGAGCTGCCCGACGGCAGAGTGCTGAACTTACTTGCAGAAGGCCGCCTCGTCAACCTCGCCTCCGGCAACGGCCATCCTGCCGAGATCATGGACACGAGCTTCTCCATCCAGGCTCTGGCACTGGAGTATCTGCGTTACAACGGAAAAACGCTCGGCAAGGCCGTGTATGAGATCCCGAAGGAGATCGACGATGCCGTTTCTCTTCTGAAACTGCAGGGTGTCGGCATGGAGATCGATCATCTCACCCCCGAGCAGGAAGCCTATATGGCAGGCTGGCAGGTGTAACGGATGGAAGCACAGACACGGAAGTGCGGCATTTCGGCATTTACGCTTCGGACGCTCGCTATCGTCTGCATGCTCATTGACCACATCGGCTTTTGTCTGCCGCAGGCTCCCTTTGCTCCGGCATTCCGTATCATCGGCAGACTGGCATTCCCGGTCTTCGTTTTTCTGATCGTCAACGGCTACCGCCACACCCACAGCAAGCCGAAATACGCACTGCGGCTCGGGATCTTTGCCCTTGTTTCGCAGATCCCGTTTACCCTGATGATCAAACAGATCTCCAAAGCGAGTGCCAGAAATGCCGTCATCGGCATCGTGCGTCCGCTGTTCGGGGCACCGTTTTCCGTCAATTCTCTGAAATACCTCAACGGCGGTACACCCGCTGTCACGGAAAACGTTTTCAACGGAAACGTCTTTTTTACTCTGCTTTTCAGCCTGCTTTGCCTGTGGTTTGCAGCGGAGCTGTGGAAAAAAGGAAAGTTCTGGCGTGTTGTCGCCTTTGTGCCTGCCATCCTCGTTTGCGGTCTGTACTACTTCGGTTATCTCCGCACCGACTATGGCATGCGGGGTGTTTTGCTCGCACTGGTCTTTTATTTCTTTGACGGCAAAAAGATTCTGACTGTGATCTGCAGCTTTGTTGCACTCTTTGCACCGACGCTCATCGGTTACGGGATAAATCTGCTTGATATGCTGCTCGGCAGAGACTATGCGTTCGTACTGCCGGATGATTGGACGATGCAGGGTGCTTTTGCACTGCTTGCACTGATCCCCATCTTCCTTTACTGCGGCAAAAAAGGCTACAGCCCGAAAAGCAAGGCCGGTGCCAAGGCACTGCAGATCGGCTTCTACCTGTTCTATCCCGTGCACATGCTTGTGCTTTGGTTCCTTTTTGTGAAATAAGGATCCCGTATTCTGTATCGATCGGAGAATCAAATATGCGACTTGATAAATATCTGAAGGTATCCCGCCTCATCAAACGGCGTACCGTGGCAAACGAAGCGTGCGATGCCGCACGCGTGAGCGTCAACGGCAGACCTGCAAAGGCAAGCTACGACGTCAAGGTCGGCGACAAGCTGTCCATCCAGTTCGGTCAGAGGACGCTGAACGTCGAGGTGCTGCAGGTCGCGGAGACCGTCCGCAAGGATGATGCCGCCGCCATGTACCGCGAGATCTGACGGCATGAAAAAAGGCGTGATCATCCTCTTTGTCGTTCTGATGGTGTTTGCCGTGCTTTTGGCGTTGCTGCTCTTTTTGCAGCCGCTGCTGCACCGCGAGCCGTCTGCTCCCGAGACCGAGGCCACTCTGCCCGCTCCCACGCAGACAGAGGCAACGGTCCCGTCCACAGAGGAGACCGAAGCACCCACAGAGCCGGACAGCCCCGAGCTTGCACGGGCAAAAGAGATCCTGTCCGGCATGACACTCTATGAAAAACTGTGTCAGCTGTTCATCGTAAATCCCGATACCATCACCGGCGTGAGTCCCACGCAGGTCGCGGGAGACACCTCCCGTGCGGCTTTGGAACGGTATCCCGTCGGCGGCTTTTCCTTCAGTCAGGAAAACATCGTCAGCCGCGAGCAGACGATCAATATGCTTTCCGGTTTCCAGGAGATGTCGAAGATCCCCATGTTCTTCTGCCTTGATGAAGAAGGCGGTACCGTCTGGCGTGTCATGGGGAATCCCAAAATGGGCACGACACGCATCGGGAACATGTACGACTACCGCACAGAAGGCGGGCAGACAGCCTACCGCAACGCAGAGATCATCGCAGGCGAGGTTTCCGCACTCGGTTTCAACGTGGACTTTGCCCCCGTGGCAGACGTGTGGAGCAACCCGGAAAACACGGTGATCGGCAGGCGTGCCTACAGTGACAGCTTTACGCAGGCGGCCGAGCTTGTGCCGCAGGCAGTCCGCGGGTTCCATGCAGGCGGTGTTGCCTGCACACTGAAGCATTTCCCCGGTCACGGCTGCACCGTGCAGGATTCCCACAAGGGACTCGCCATCGTTGAGCGTACGGAGCAGGAACTGTGGGAAGGCGAGCTGCTGCCGTTCATCGCCGGCATCGATGCAGGTGCGGACATGGTGATGATCGGGCATTTGCAGGTCAACGCACTCGATCCAGACAATCCCGCGACCTTCTCCTACGCGATCGTCACAGGGCTGTTACGGAACGAGCTCGGATTTGACGGCGTGGTGATCACGGATGCCCTCGGCATGGGTGCCCTCGGCAATTACGGCGAAGGAGAACGCTGCAAGCGGGCTTTGCTTGCAGGCTGTGATCTGCTGCTCGGTGTGACAGAACCGGAGCAGACGATCAACGTGCTGATGCAGGCTGTGGATTCCGGCGAGCTGACCGTGGAACGCATCGACGAAAGCGTGCTGCGGATCCTCGTTCTGAAAATATCCCGCGGTATCATTGAATAAGATAAAACCACCGATCGGTGTGTGTGGACCGATCGGGGGTTTTC
>JAZUDF010000032.1:0-5267 GCA_045639485.1 Faecousia sp.
CTGGTTCATCGCAGGCTCCGCCGTCGCACTCATCCTTGCACTGTGCGGTCTGCCGCTGTGGTCGCAGATCGCGGCGTTCGTCGTCGTTTCCGCGATTTTGCTCGTGTGTCTGCGTCCGTTCCTGAAAAAATATATCAACGCCAAAAAGACGGACACCAACGTCGATGCCCTCATCGGCAAAAAGGCACTCGTCACCGAGGCGATCGACAATCTGCACGGCAAGGGTGCGATCTCGGTTGCCGGTACCGTCTGGACGGCGAGAAGTGCCGGTGAAGCACCGATCGAAAAAGACACCGTCGTCATCATTCGCAAGATCGAGGGCGTCAAAGCCTTCGTTGAACCCGAAATCAACTGACAGGAGGAACACTTATGAACACAACTACCATTGTCATCATCTGTGCCGCCGTGCTCGCGGCCCTCATCTTCTTCTTCAAAAACGTCTTCGTCGTCAAGCAGTCGCACGCCTATGTGATCGAGCGTTTAGGTGCGTTCCACGACGTGTGGGGCGTCGGCTTCCACGCAAAGCTTCCGTTCTTTGACCGCATCGCAAAGCGTGTGTCACTCAAAGAGCAGGTGCTCGACTATCCTCCGCAGCCCGTCATCACCAAGGATAACGTCACCATGCAGATCGATACCGTCGTCTATTTCCAGATCACCGATCCCAAGCTCTACACCTACGGTGTCGAGATGCCGATGGTCGCCATGGAAACGCTGACCGCAACGACGCTGCGTAACATCATCGGCGATCTCGAGCTTGACCAGACGCTGACCTCCCGCGACATCATCAACACCAAAATGCGTGTGATCCTCGACGAGGTCACAGACCCCTGGGGCATCAAGGTCAACCGTGTCGAACTGAAAAACATCCTGCCTCCGGCTGACATCCAGAACTCCATGGAAAAGCAGATGAAGGCAGAGCGTGACCGCCGTCAGGCGATTTTGCAGGCAGAAGGCCAGAAGCACTCCGCAATCCTTGTCGCCGAGGGCGAAAAGGAATCCGCGATTTTGAAGGCAGACGCCGAAAAGCAGGCAGCCATCCTGCGTGCAGAGGCTGAAAAGCAGTCCAAGATCCTCAAGGCAGAAGGTGAAGCACAGGCAATTTTGGCTGTGCAGAAGGCACAGGCAGACGCACTGAAGCTCCTCAACGAATCTGCACCCAACGATCAGGTCATCAAGCTCAAGGCCCTCGAATCCATGCAGGTCGTGGCAGACGGCCAGGCAACCAAGATCATCATCCCGAGCGAAATTCAGGGCCTTGCAGGTCTTGCAACCGGCATCGTAGAGGCTTCAAAGAAATAAAGAATCCATGAAAAAGGGGCTGTAAAAAACAGCCCCTTTTTTATATTTACACAATCGCAGTTTTCGTGTAAAATAAAACTACAATGGCACAGTATGGACACCGCGTGCATAGCATGGCGTGGAGGTGTCGGAATGGTTCTCTGCATTCTTTTATGTGCCTTGTGTACCGTCGCGTTGCTTGCAGGCGTGTGGCTGCTTGCGGCCTTCTTTCTTCTGCCGGTGCGTGACAACGATACTTATATGCTGCTGCTTGCCGCAGGCAGCGGAGCACGCCTTGAACAGCAGTGCCGTGCCTATCTGCTGCTGAACGGTCTCGGAGCGATCCGCAGGCCGCTGCTTCTGGTCGATCAGAGCCTGACCGAAGAGGGAAGAGCAGCTGCAAAGCTTCTGGCACAGGACCATGCACAGATCCTGCTCTGCACGCTTGCAGAGCTTGAGGAGATTCTACATACGGAGAAATAGACCATGCAGGAAGAACAGACACTGCTGCGGGGAAGCGTTGCCGCAGTGGTCTACCAAAATGCCGAAAACGGCTATACGGTACTGCGTCTGCGGTGTGAAGACGGTGAGACGGTCACAGTCGTCGGCACCATTCCGCTCACCGCCGTGGGAGAAAACCTGCTCATCACGGGCAAGTGGGGCACGCATGCCACCTACGGCAGACAGTTTGTCGCAGAGTATTTAGAGCGGCTCATGCCGGAAACGCGGGAGGATATCCTTGCGTTTCTGTCCTCCCGGGCCGTCAAGGGCGTCGGTGCGGTGCTTGCCATCCGCATCGTCGACCGCTTCGGCACGCAGAGCCTGGATATCATCGAAAACCATCCGGAGCTGCTGTCCGGCGTGCAGGGCATTTCTCCCAAAAAAGCAAAAGAGATCAGCGAGAACTTCTGCAGACAGGTCGGTGTGCGTCGGCTCATCGAGTTTCTCACGCAGCACCACCTGCCGGCGGAGCTCGCCGTGCGTGTGTATAAAGTTTACGGCGACCTTTCCATGGAAGCCTTGCAGGACGATCCTTACTTGCTGACCGAGGAATATTTCGGTGCGGAGTTTGCCGCCGTGGATGCCTTCGCCCTGGATTGCGGCGTGGATGCCGCGGATGAGCGGCGAGTCGAGGCGGGCATCGTGTTTGAACTCACGCACAACCTCACGAACGGCCACACCTTCCTGCCGACGGAAAAACTGATCCCTGCGACCGTGACGCTGCTTGACCTTGACCGCGATACCGTGGAGGCGGGCGTTGACCGCCTGACCGAGCAGCAGCGGCTATACACGGACACCGTCGCGGGCATCGGCGTGTGCTATCTGCCTGCTTTTTTTGAAGCCGAGCAGTACCTCACACAGCGTCTTTCCTATCTGGCAAGCCGCCGCTGCGACGCATCGGAAAACCTTGAAAAACAAATCGCAAAGATCGAGCAGAAGCTCGATATCACCTACGCCGCACAGCAAAAGGAAGCGATCTGTGCCGCCGCGCAGTACGGCCTTCTCATCGTGACGGGCGGCCCCGGCACCGGAAAGACCACCACGCTCGCGGGCATTCTGGAACTGTTCGATGCCATGCACCTGAAAACGCTGCTTGCCGCTCCGACGGGACGTGCCGCCAAGCGGCTGACCGAGCTGACGGGCAGACCTGCCTCCACCATCCACCGTTTGCTCGAGGTGGACATCTCGCCCGAAACGGGCGTGATGCAGTTTGTCCACAACGAAAGCGAGCCCTTGCAGTGTGACGCGGTCATCGTGGACGAGACCTCCATGGTCGATCTTCTTCTGATGTCGTCCCTTGTCAGAGCACTGCCCTCCGGCTGCTGCCTGATCCTGGTCGGCGATCCCGACCAGCTGCCCTCCGTGGGTGCGGGCAATCTGTTCTCCGATCTCATCCGCTCGGAACGGATCAAAACGGTACGCCTGACGGAGATCTTCCGGCAGGCACGCGAGAGCCTCATCGTGATGAACGCCCACGCGGTCAACCACGGCGAGCTGCCCGAGCTGCGTGCAAAGGATCGTGACTTTTTCTTTCTGCGTCGCACGGACGGTGCTTCGGTCGTGCAGACCGTGTGCGATCTGTGCCGGCACCGTCTGCCGGAAAACATGGGCATTTCGCCCGCCGACATTCAGGTGCTTTCTCCCACGCGAAAGGGTGAATGCGGCACCTTTGCACTCAATCTTGCCCTGCAAAGCGTGCTCAACCCGCCGTCGGAGGACAAACGCGAGAAAAAAATCGGCGATTTTACCTTCCGCGAGGGCGATCGGGTGATGCAAATCCGAAACAATTATGATATACTATGGAAAAAGACGGACGGCTTCGGGCTCGGCACCGGCATTTTCAACGGTGACATCGGCATCATCGAGACCATCGATTCTTTAGAGGAAACCGTCACCATCCGGTTTGACGACCGCGAGGCGGACTACACCTTCGACATGCTCACGGAGCTCGAGCCTGCCTACGCCATGACGGTGCACAAAAGTCAGGGCAGCGAGTACCGTGCGGTGGTGCTTGCGTGCCATCGCGGCTCGCCGTATCTGCTGACGCGGAGCGTGCTCTACACCGCCATCACCCGTGCAAGGGAGCTGCTCATCGCCGTCGGCAACGAGGAAGTTCTGCACACCATGGTGGAAAACGACCGTCAGCTCAAGCGTTACAGCGGCCTCAAATGGCGTCTGAGGAACAAAGTATGAGCCACAGAACAGACGAGATGAAGTCCGTGTTTTTTCCGTCCCACTGCATTTTCTGCAAGCGGTACGTGAAAGAGCAGTATCTTTCCATCTGCAACAAATGTGCAAAAACGGTACCCGAACCGCCGCCGAACCGGCACGGTGAATTCTTTTCCCGCTGCGTGTCGGTGATGCCCTATGACGACACGGTGCGTTCCTCTGTCCTGCACATGAAGCTGGACCCCATGGTCGCTTATTGCGAAACCTACGGCCGCATGATCGCGGCACGGGTGCGGGAGGAGCTGAAGGACAAGTTCGATCTTGTCTCGTGGATCCCCACGTCTCCGCTTCACCGTGTAAAACGGGGGTTCGATCAGGGCGAAATGATGGCACAGACCGTTGCCGCAGAGCTCGGGCTTCCCGTGCGGAAACTGCTCAAACGGCGGCTTTTCAGCCGTGCACAATCCAGCATTCCGGACGCAGCACGCCGCCGTGCCAACGTCCTCAATGCGTTTTATACAGTCAAAGATCCGGCGATCGACGGCGAATGTATTTTGCTGATCGATGATGTCATCACGACGGGAGCGACGCTCTCCGAATGCAGCCGCGTGCTGCGTCTGACGGGTGCGTCGAAAATCGTCGGTGCGACATTTGCCTCAACAATCAGAAGTAGGTGAAACCATGTCAATTTTTTCAAGAGATTTAGGCATTGACCTCGGCACTGCCAACGTCGTCATTTATGCCGAAGGAAAAGGCATCATCCTCCGTGAGCCTGCCGTGGTCGCGGTGGACAAAAACACCGGCAAGGTGCTGCAGTGCGGCTCCGCTGCCCGCAACATGCTCGGCAGAACGCCCGGCAACGTCATTGCCATGCGTCCGTTGAAGGACGGCGTCATCTCCGACTATGAAATGACGCAGAAAATGTTAGAGGACTTCCTGCGTCGTGCCACGAAGATCTCCTTCGTCAAGCCGCGTGTCATCGTGTCCGTTCCGAGCGGCGTCACGAGTATCGAGGAGCGTGCAGTCATCCAGACCGCACTCGAAGCCGGTGCCCGCCGTGTCTATCTTTCCGAAGAAGCACTCGCCGCAGGCCTCGGTGCCAACATTGATTTCGCAGGTCCCGAGGGCCACATGGTCGTCGATATCGGCGGCGGCACCACGGACATCGGCGTTCTGACGATGAACGGCATTGCAAACTCCGCCTCGGTCAAGGTCGCGGGCGATACGTTTGACGATGCCATCCTCAAATACGTCCGCAAAAAGTTCGGCGTGCAGATCGGGCAGAACACCGCCGAGGAGATCAAGATCTCGGTCGGCTG
>JAZUDF010000033.1:0-1760 GCA_045639485.1 Faecousia sp.
GCCGATGAAATCGGCGTGGAGCAGTAGCCCGCAACCGATCAGCGTTCGCCCAAAGGCTTCGCTTCTCGGGCGTGCCTTGCATCGGCATTGTTCGCCGCATTTCAAGCCGCTATGCGTCTTGCTCTGCGGACAATGCTCGAAATCTTTCCGTTGCAATTCTGCACCGTACCCCAATCCCCCCGCCGTGTGCGAAGCACCGTAGGGGCGACGCTTGCCGTCGCCCGAAAGCCTCTGCTGTCGATCCTCGCCGAACGAATGACAAAGCGTCTGTTTGACGATACCGATCTCGACTGCATCGCAGAGCCGGGTGAAGACGGCACAGAAGCAATGCAGTCATTTATGGATTACCATTTTTATTGGATTTCCGAATAAATGCGGAAAAACACCGGAAAATAACAGAAAAAACCGAAAATATTTCTTTACAACGCCAAAAAACTGTGTTATTATATGACGGCTGACGGCCATTCGTCAGAAATCTGTCCCTTGCCCGGTTTCCGGGGTATTCACCTCCCCAAAACTTAGCAAGCGGAAAAATCATATGAAAGGTGGAACAACCATGATCCAGAAAGAAAAGAAATCCCAGGTTATTGCTGACAACGCAACGCACGAAGGCGACACCGGTTCTCCCGAAGTTCAGATCGCCATCCTCACTGCCCGTATTCAGGAGCTCACCGAGCACCTGCGTACCCACACCCATGACAACCACAGCCGCCGCGGCCTTTTAAAGATGGTAGGTAAGCGTCGCAGCCTGCTGGACTATCTGGCAAAGAAGGACATCAACCGTTATCGTGCCTGCATTGCCAAGCTGGGTATCCGTAAGTAATCAAAATCAGAGGGGCGACGAGTTTATCTGTCGCCCCTCATTTTACAACACATGCACGGGACAATCTTTCGCGTTTGAAAGCAACATCAAATCCGTTTGATGTCGGTTTCAAGTGCGAAACCTCCCGTGCAAGCCACATGCCATAAGGAGGTAAAACTATGGTAACTCGCAAACAGTACCCCAACCACCACATTTTTGAGACCGAGATCGGCGGCAGAACCCTGACCGTCGAGACCGGCAAGGTCGCAGAGCTTGCCGATGCAGAGTGCATCGTCCGCTACGGCGACACCGTCGTTCTGACCACCGTCACCTGCAGCCCGCTGCCCAAGGCAGGCATGGACTACTTCCCCCTGACCATCGAGTTCAACGAAAAGCTCTACAGCGTCGGCCGCATTCCCGGCAGCTACAACCGCCGCGAGGGCAAGCCCTCCGACAAGGCTGTCCTTGTCATGCGTCTGATCGACCGTCCGATGCGTCCGTTCTTCGATGACGAACTGCGTAACGACGTGGTCATCACCTGCACTCCCTTAGTCGTTGACGACGAAAACCCCGTGGAAGTCGTTGCTTCCCTCGGTGCTTTCATCACCACCGCCTGCTCCAGTGTACCCTGGAACGGCCCCATGGGCACCACCGAGGTCGCTCTGGTCGACGGTGAATACGTCATCAACCCCTCCGCAGAGCAGAGAGCAAATGCAAAGATGTTCTGCACCATCGCTTCCACTGCCGAGAAGGTCGTCATGATCGAGACCGCGGCAAACGAAGTTTCTGAAGAAGCACTCCTCAAGGGCATCGAGCTTGCCCACGAGACCAACAAGAAGATCGTCGCTTTCATCAACGAGATCGTCTCCGTCATCGGCAAGGAAAAGTTCACCTTCGAGAAGGCCGCTGTCAACCACGACATGCTCAATGACCTCATCGAGTACGGCATGGACAAAAT
>JAZUDF010000034.1:0-5182 GCA_045639485.1 Faecousia sp.
TGCCGCCCCTAAAACCCCGCAGAAAGGAGAAGTTATGAGGACAAGAAACAGAAGAATTCATATCTATCTTACAGACGATGAATTATCTGAACTTGACAGGAAAGTTGTCGCTTGTAAAATGTCGCGTGAAGAATATTTGCGTATGATATTATCCGGCTATTCTCCCCGTGAAGCACCTCCGGTTGATTACTATAATCTCATTTCCGAAGTCCGTCGTGTCGGTGCAAATATCAATCAGATTTTGCGTGTTGCAAACTCCAAAGGTTTCATCGATACACCGCTTCTGCGGCAGACTCTTGATGAGCATCATGCAACGGAAAAGATGATCTGGCGAGCTTTCGGGGTAGAAAAAATGTAATGGCGGTAACAGCTATCTGGAGTATCAAAGGTCGTTTCGACAGGGTGATAGATTATGCGATAAATCCGTTAAAAACCATTGAAAGCGAGCCGCAGGCAATAGCGAATTTTCACGCAATAGATAACGTTGTCGAATATGCCGTTGATGAAATGAAAACAGAAGAATGTAAATATGTGACCGGATTGCGATGTGATCCCGAATGTGCAAAGGAACAGTTCAAGGAAACAAAACTGAACCACTGTAAAACCGGCGGCATAGTAGCCTTTCATGCCTACCAGTCATTTGCTGAAGGAGAGGTCGATGCGGCGACCGCCCATGACATTGGAGTTGAACTTGCAAAGCGTTTGTGGGGAGAATATGAGGTGATCGTGGCAACACATTGTAATACAGGACACTACCATAATCATTTCGTGGTGAACTCCGTTTCATTCGTTGACGGTCATAAATTCAATGCTTGCAAAGAATCATATAGGATAATGAGGAAAGAATCAGACCGGCTCTGTAAGGAGTACGGTCTTTCTGTTATCCGCGATCCGAAGAACAAGAAAATGAATTATGCTGAATGGAGAGCGGAGAATGAAGGACAGCCGACACGTAGAGGATATATCAGACAGGCTATCGACGTTGCTGTCCTCGGTTGTGAAAACAGATATGAATTTCTCGATGCTATGGATCAGATGGGTTTCATTGTTGACCTCAAAGGAAAGCACCCGAAGATTAAGCATGTGACCGATGAACGCTTTTTCCGTTTCGACTCACTCGGCGAAGGATATTCATACGGCGAGATACTTGATAAGGTCGATGCAAACTATGACCCGAAGTTCGTTGAATTTCCCGACCAGGAATCTCCGAAACAGGTGTTAGAGGACTACCCGAACCGCAAGGTCGCTACATTCGGATATACCGCCGTATATCATTGCTACAACAAGGCATTGAAAATCGTCAAAGAAAGACCTATGCAGAACAGAGCCTTGTATGCTCTCGTAAGACTTGACTTATCTGTGGCGGAAAGCTATTCGGACCAAATAGGCCTTCTTGCCGAACACCATATCGAAAATGAGGAAGAATTACAGGCATACCGAAAAGAAGCCGTAACGAGAATCGAAGAAGTCACAAAGTTCCGACAGGATATGCGTAATGCTCTGAAAAGGGCTCAGCGGGCAGGCGATACATCACAGATAAGCCGTATTCAATACAATATCCAAATCAGTTCAATACAGCTCAAAAAGCTTCGTCATGAGGTAAATGCGTGTGACGCAATATCGGAACGCATGGATAATATGCGAAGCAAATTGCAGCGTATCGAAGATAATAACTTCAGAGGAAAGGAGAATGAAAGAAATGAACACATCAGCAGAAGCAGCAGACCAGATCGTGAGAATGTCACTTAACGGAGCCGAAGAAGTCCTGAAAATATCCGGTGCAGGTGCAAAAGAGGTTACAAAGCTTCTTTATGCAATGCTCAAAGATATGTCGAAGGAAACGAAAAAGACAAAAGGACAGATGAGGCTGAATAACCTTATCAAGTCCGGTAAGAAGCTTGAAATCTACAAGGTGAATGACCGCGACCTGAAAAAGTTCTGTGAAGAAGCAAAGAAGTACGGTATTGTATACACCGTACTCAAGGACAGAAACAAAAACCACGGCTTTGCAGAGGTAATGGTCAAGTCGGAGGATAAGCAGAAGATAGACCATATCTATGCAAAGCTCAACCTTGCTCCCGCTTTTTCCTTTGCGGGGGTCTATCACGACAAGGAAAAAGAGAAAGACGTTCCTGAAAGAGCATCCGCCGAAAAAGGAGATGCGGACAAATTCATTGACGAGATAATGAAAAAGCCGAATCCCACGGCGGAAAAACCGCATGAGAAAAACCCTACGGAGGCACGGAACGGGAAAGAAAGTCGGTCCGTGCCTTCATCAAAAAAGAAAAGCGGAGTGGAGGCGGATTCTTTGGAGCCTGAAAGAAGACCGACAAAGGATAAGCCTTCCGTAAGAAAAGAGCTTGAAAGAATCAAGAAGGAACAGGAAGCTTCCAAGAAACCCAAAGACAGAACAAAAGCAAACGAGCATAAAGCTCCCAAAAGAAAGAAAAAAGAAAGGGAGGGATGATTTATGAGTAACTATGACGATCTGTTCATGAACGAACAGGAAAACAAAACAGAAATACGCCCGACCTACACTAAGGAGGAATGGGCAGAAAAGAAGCAGCAGGAACGTGCCGATGCGTTTGCCATTCTCGAAGGCGGAACGGAAGAAATCATGGCTGACGGAGAGAAGCTGAGGGATTACCTTAACATTCAGAGCCGCTTCGACCGCTACTCTGTCAGCAATGCAATACTCATCGCATCGCAGAAGCCCGATGCTACCCGCGTCGCGGACTTTGCATTGTGGAAGGAGAAAGACGTGACGATCAACAAGGGAGAAAAAGCGTTCCTTATGTTTGAACCCGGCAACGAGTTCACGAGAAACGACGGCACGACAGGTATCAGCGTAAACATCAAAAAGGTCTTTGATATTTCGCAGACTTCGGAGGCGGAAAACAAGCCGAGGGAATTTCTCGTGGAACCCAGAAAGGCGATAAAGGCACTCATTTCTTCCTCCCCCTGCGATATTCGCATGACCGGTGAAATGGATGAGAGTGTATGTGCAAAATACGTCATTGAAGATGACGCAATATATATCCGTCAGGGTATGGATGCTGACGATATATTCAAGAGCTTGTCACAGGAGATCGCAACGGCAAAGATGGAAAGAGGTGACGGAGATACTCCGAATACGCCTTTCATTTCATACTGCGTGTCATACCTTCTTTGTGAGCGTAACGGCTTTGACACCGGAACATATAACTTCGACGCCGCCCCCGCTCACTTTGAAAATGCCGATGCGAAAGAAGTCAGAGGTCAGCTCGGCAAGATACGCGAAATCGCAAACGAGATGACGCAGGATATGAACCTTTCATACGAAGCACAGAATAAAGCTAACCGTTCAAGGGATGACGGTGCCAGATAAAGAGGTGCCGCATGAAAAATGAGAAAAGAGTTTTGAGCTTTGATGATTTTGAGCTTCGTCTGCTTGTCGGTTGTATAAACCGTGCCCGTTCTGCGTACATTGATGAAGGCCTTCCCGTCGATGATGTGAACGACCTTCTTGTAAAAACAATGGAAGCCCCCACAAAGAAAGAAAAACATAAGGCAGACCGTGCGGCAAGATAAGCTCTCAAAGACAAACATAATTCTCTATGCACTCGGACTCATACCAACAGTATGGCTCGCTCTGATAATTGCACCTGTAATTGACTGCGGTATAGTAAACGTCATAGAGAATTTATCCGATGTATTCAATAACCCTTTTCATATAGAATGGTGTGAGGACAGTCTGAAGGCTGTCCTCATTTTCATTCTCATCTATGCTATGGGTATTGGTATATATCTGTCAACATCAAGAAACTATCGAAAGCGTGAGGAACACGGCTCTGCGAAATGGGGCAATGCAGGGCATATCAGCAGAAAATATAAAAACAACGAAAAGCCATTTCAGAATAAGCTCCTTACGCAGAATACTTGTATAGGTCTTGACGGACGAAAGCATCGGAGAAACCTTAACGTACTTGTATGCGGCGGTTCCGGTGCCGGTAAAACAAGATTTTACGCAAAGCCGAACATCATGCAGGCAAACAGCAGTTACGTTGTACTCGATCCGAAAGGAGAACTGCTTCGAGATACGGGAAATCTCTTAAAAGAAAAAGGATATGAGATAAAGGTACTCGACCTCATAGATATGGATAAGAGTCAATGCTACAACCCTTTCGTGTATATTCGTGATGATAACGACATTCAGAAGCTCGTGACTAACATTTTCAAGAATACTACTCCGAAAGGCAGTCAGTCGCAAGATCCTTTTTGGGACAACGCCGCGATGATGCTTCTCCTTGCACTCATTTTCTATCTTCACTATGAAGCACCGGAAGATGAGCAGAACTTCACGATGGTGCTTGATATGATAAGAGCGGGTGAAGTACAGGAGGATAACGACATGGCTCAGTCTCCGCTTGACTGTTTGTTTAACGAGCTTGAAAGGAGAAATCCCGAACATATCGCAGTCAAGTATTATCGAAACTACCGAAGCGGTTCTGCTAAAACGCTTAAATCCATTCAGATAACTCTGGTGGCACGACTTGAAAAATTCAATCTCGGCAGTCTTGCGTCAATAACTCAGACAGACGAAATGGAACTCGGTCAGCTCGGTGAGAAAAAGACGGCGATATTCGCTGTAATACCCGATGACGACTCGTCGTTCAACTTCATTGTCGGTATGCTCTACACACAGCTTTTTCAACAGTTATACTACAACGCCGACATAGTACACGGCGGAAGATTGCCCGTTCACGTTCACTTCGTAATGGACGAATTCGCAAACGTAGCCTTGCCCGATGAATTTGACAAGCTTTTGTCAACGATGCGTTCAAGAGAAATATCCGTTTCGATTATCATTCAGAACCTCGCACAGCTTAAGAAACTGTTTGAAAAAGAATGGGAAAGCATTGTCGGTAACTGCGATGAGTTCCTTTATCTCGGCGGTAATGAGCAATCAACCCACGAATACGTTTCCAAACTGCTCGGCAAAGAAACGATAGATATGAACACCTACGGTCAGTCGAAAGGTCGCAACGGCAACTATTCAACAAATTGGCAGCTTACAGGTAGAGAGTTAATGACTCCCGATGAAGTGCGACTTCTTGACAATAAGTACGCTCTTCTTTTCATTCGAGGTGAGCGACCGATAATGGACTTCAAATACGATATATTAAAGCACCCGAATGTTGCT
>JAZUDF010000035.1:0-1723 GCA_045639485.1 Faecousia sp.
AGAGCTGATGAAGCAGTCGCAGGCACCCGCAGAAGACCCCCTGCCCGAACCTCTGCCGCAGATCAACTTTGACGAGTTCAGCAAGGTCGAAATGACCGTTGTGAAGGTGCTGGCGTGTGAAAACGTCAAGAAGTCCGAAAAGCTGCTGAAATTCCAGCTTGACGACGGCACCGGTACGCCGCGTCAGATCCTGAGCGGTATCGCAAAATACTACAAGCCCGAAGACCTCATCGGCAAGACGCTCGTTGCCGTCACCAACCTCGCTCCCAGAAAGATGATGGGACAGGAAAGCTGCGGCATGCTCCTTTCCGCAGAACGCGGTGACAAGCTCAACCTCGTCATGCTCGACGACAAGGTCCCCGCAGGCAGCAGACTGGTTTAATTCAAAGAAAGGTCACAACTTTCATGAAACTTTCCAAAAAAGTGCAGGAGTGCGGACTGTCCCCTATGCGGAAGTTCCATCCCTTTGCAGTCGATGCCGAGTCAAGCGGCAAGAAAATCTACCATCTGAACATCGGTCAGCCCGACATCGCAACGCCGCCCGCCTTTTTTGAGGCTGTCCGTGCGTTTTCCGCCGAGACGCTCGCCTACGCAGAGTCCCCCGGCAAGCCCGAACTGATCGAGGCCATTCAGAAATACTATCGCAGACTGGGTGTCAACTACACCGCCGAGGATATCCTCATCACTGCAGGCGGCAGCGAAGCCATTCTGATGGTGATGCTCGCCATTCTCGACGAAGGCAGCGAGGTCATCGTGCCCGAGCCCTTCTATCCCAACTACGCGACCTTCATCAAGTCCGCAGGCGGCAGGATCACGCCGCTTCCCACCTTCCCCGAAGAGAATTACAACTACGCAAGCAAAGAGCGTCTGGAAGCACTGATCAACGAGAATACCCGTGCGATCCTCATCACCAACCCCAACAATCCGACCGGCAACTCTCTGTCCGAGAAGCAGCTGCGTCTGATCACGAAGGTCGCTCGTGACCACGGTCTTTATCTCATCTGCGATGAGGTGTACCGCGAATTCGTCTACGATCACGACAACATCTTCTGTGCAGGCAAATACCGCGATATCGACCAGAACATCGTGATCATCGACTCCGTGTCCAAGCGGTTCTCCTCCTGCGGTGCGAGGATCGGCATGATCATCTCCAGAAACCACGACCTGATGTCACAGATCATGAAGTTCTGTCAGGGCAGACTCTGCACCGCCACACTCGACCAGATCGGTGCCGCCGCTCTCTACTCCGTGGGACCGGAATATTTCCGTGCGGTGAAGGAAGAA
Source organism: Faecousia sp. (assembly GCA_045639485.1). Lineage (GTDB taxonomy): Bacteria > Bacillota > Clostridia > Oscillospirales > Oscillospiraceae > JAFRPC01. Next base: position 1,285 of record JAZUDF010000035.1, read on the forward strand.
TACCGCCGCAGACGCGACGTGTGTTTTGAAAAGATGTCCAAGATCCCCGGCGTGGTATGCTCCGAGCCGATGGGTGCCTTCTACATGATGGCAAAGCTCCCCATTGACGACGCCGATCTCTTCCAGACCTGGCTTCTGACCGACTTTGAAGACAACGGCGAGACCGTCATGTTCTCCCCCGGACGCGGTTTTTACGCGACCGAGGGCAAGGGCGTTGACGAGATCCGCATCGCCTACGTGCTGAAGGAAGAAGACCTCAGCCGTGCGTTGGATCTGCTTGCGATCGCCATTGAACGGTACAACAACAGATAACGTCAGTTTCGCACAGAGCGGGGCGTCGAGGACGCCGCCCCCTACATAAGCACTGAACGCAGTAAAAAAGCCCTGCACCGAACGGTGCAAGTCGGAGGCCAAGCGGTCTTAGGAAGACAACTCTAGG